>NYZI01000095.1 GCA_002687115.1 Cyanobium sp. ARS6 | reverse complement strand
TTCAAGATGGAGGCTGATGTCACCGCCTCCGTGCTGCAGCTCTACAACACTGCGGAAAAGGACATTGATCGCCGCACAACCGTCTTCCTTGATCCCATCGTTGACGGCCAGCGTCTCTCTGAGCACGAGGCCGCTTATCTGCTGGGTCGAGTCAAGTTCGCTGCAGGCAACCCTGCTGCCGTGATGATCATCGACGCTGAACTGAGAGAAGGCGAGGCCGAGCCCGCCAAGCTTGAAAGCTGATCCACCCTCTGTTCATTCAGCTCAAAGCTCAACCTGCCAACTCCATCCAACAGCCCCGCCCAGTGCGGGGTTTTTGCTGTCTGACCGCCTGCTTCGATCAGGGTCAGCTCACGATTGCTTGCGTTGCATTGGTTAGTGAGAGATAAATCGACGGTATCTCGCATCTCATGAACGAATACCTTCTCCGCGATGGATCTCGGGTTTATCTACTGATCAGTCCAAAAGGACATGACGTCTTCAGTTACCAGGGAATCTCGGGGCAGTGGGTACATGCCGCACTCTCCGTTCAAGCAGAGAAGGACCTGATTAGAAGCGTTGATTTCAATGCATCCATGCATCGATCTAAAACTGATTTGGCTCTGGTTTGAGTTATCGTTCACTCGGATCAAGCCGAGTTAGAAGGATTTATTTGGCACTGCATGCTCTGATCAACATCAACAGTAATCTAGTGTCTTGCTTATCTCCGCGGGTTCTTCAAACACCACCACGCCCCAATCAGTTATGAGGCACGGCATGTACTAGGACTATTAATACTTGGATCCCGTCCAGAACTGACATAGCTCCGCAAACGTTGGGGATCAGGCGAAGTTGCTAGTTTAAGCCACCGCTCAACTACAACCAGCAGCGTGATTTGGTTTGGACGGTGGATTGCTCAGCTGCCACATGAGCTACATATCGGTACGGAGAATAGGTAGCTTTACTGGCTATCACCTAGGAATTAAAAAAGTGAGCCGGTTTTTTCTCTGCGGCCCATGGCAGCAAGCAATGACTAGGCGCGACATTTGACGTGTTCAGAAATGGCGGTGCTTATTGTGCATGGCCTGATGACGCTTACTTGTCCCAAGGGCTGACACATAAGACGGCCGTAAATGGGAGACTTCAATCACCTTGTCTTTCATTAAGATCTCTTATCTATCGACAATCATGCAACGCACTGAGTCGTACACAAACACATCATCGATTTAACCCTTGAAAACCACTACCTTTGGGTCTTTTTTCTATGAGTACGTTCAATAAGCCCGTTAACAATCGCTCTATCAGTGGCCTCAACTCCGATCAGGAAAAAGCCAGATGGTAAGGACACCCTCAATCGTAAGATGCACGTCTTTAGCTGTGAATTCATTCATGAATGCATGGATCCAAACTACGGAGACTATGACTGCCGCCGTTTTCAGCCTTCTGAATGAGGCACTCATCCGTAAGCCGAAGAAGCAGAACCGCTTCAGATCTTTCTAATCATGCGCAGTTCACGCCCGCCAGCAAAAACTGCAGACGCATTCAATACAAACTCCTAATTGATCATCCTGAGCGAGAATTCTAATCCCCATCGATTGAGATTGCACCCGCAGATTTAGTTCAACGATTGGGCTGATCTGCCGTACATGCTGGAACTCTCGCACCTGGTAGAATTGGAACTGATTCTTGAAGCTGAAGCGCCCAGCTGCATTTAAACCAGAGTGTCGCCACCCAAATTACGATTTTCCTCCCATTCACCTCCTTCTCTTTCTTCTGACAACCATCAAGCCTCATGGCTATTGCTAATCAATCCAACCTGCTATAGCAACTGGATGGTCTCCCACTGTTGCCATGTGGAGAAGGCACTGCATACAAGCCTCTGATCAATCCTGAAACAAATGAAAGTGTCGACGAATTCCCAAATCGAAGCTTCAGTTCTGACGAGATTTTGGAAGCCGGTGGTTTGTTCATTTGTGCCGACATCCGTACGGGCCCACACGCTGATCACCTGTTGATCTTCCATATCGATGAAAATTCGCTGTTGAAAAATGCATCGCCACTGTTGTTTTCCTAAAAACACTAGCTTGACCCTTCCCAGCAACACTGATCAATATCGTCACTAAATCACTACATAGAGATGGTAAATCTTTTCACATCAGGATAACCCACCATCACGCCATCTAAACCTTAGAGGCCAGAAAGTTATCTTTTGAGTTCAAGAAATACCCTACCATAAGGCAATAAGTGGCTTATTTGACCCACATCAAGCATTCACTGTAAATGATGCTTATAAATGCATAAAACATGAACAAGAAAAGATATCCTAATTTTCTTCTGCTTGACTTCGAGGCAGGCTCGATCCCCAAATACCTGGAAATCAACGCTAGTACAGTAAAATCTGCCAAGAACTAAAATTTTGGATAATAATTAGTATTCTCACCAAAAAAGAAACTCAAAGAATTAGATTAATAACCGCAAACATTGTTTTCTTAGGATGGCAACACTTCAAAGGGCGACAAAATAGTAGCCGCCCTTGCTAACCGGGCTAATCTGATTGCCTTGGGTAGTATTGCTCAAGCTCAACGATCGCCAATTTTAAATCGTCAACATGCTGGAGATCTGAATTTTGTTTTGCTTTCATCGAGGCGACGATCACGGCATGATGCTTTTTGAGCCGCTCCGTGTAATCACTTTGACTGGGCTTGACACGCTGAGTCAAAAAGTAGTCGCTAATTGTTTCTATGATTGACTGAGCGTGAGATTCCTTGTTGGCAATTGATCTTACTAGTTGATTATTGGATTGAGCATCATTCTTTCCTGAGTTCTCTTTAATAAGAATTACAGTCTTTTGAATGGTATCAGCGTCTTCAAGCATCGAGTGAACGCGTGCATGGTCATCGTATATACCGCACGGCAGTTGGCAATGACTGTGAGCAACGCCTGTGCTAACCAGCGCCGCTGCAAGACTGAATCCTGTGAATAGAAGTTTCATGAAGGCATTTTCCTCTGAATGAATCCGCTTAGCAATTTATCGCTTCTCTGATGAAGCGTGACGACGGCCGCGAATTCCGTTTGAGAGCAGTTCGCTCAGGCTGAGCTGATGGAATATTCCAAATGGGAAGTATGAACTAACAATACGGGTGAACTGATCAATACGGGTGCGGGTTGACTCATCCGTGCCAACCCACTCAAGAGCAGCTCGCTTTACTTGACACGTCAGCCCTCGGAGGATGTTGATCCATCTGACGTGGGTCACCAGCCAAGGGCATGTGAGCTTTTAACACCTGGTAAAAGGATGGTCCGTTCTCGGCGCACCGTCGCCGGGGTGACCCCAAGATCACTCGCAATTTTGGTGATCAGTCCACGTGGCCAGATATCAGGATGCTGTTCAGCCGCCTCATAGATGGCTTCATCCAAATCAATTTTTGCAAGGCGGACACGACGGCTTTGCTCTGCAGTGAGATCGGGATTGAGGGTTGTTGCTGTCATTAGTACCACCGAGTGGAACTCCTTTGGTCTATTCCCGCCTAATCCAACTTGGAAGCTGGGAGAGCCGTACTTGGAGGTTCGGTTTCAGGTCCTTATCAGACGGCTTCTACGGGAGCAAATTTACCAACCACTACCAGTTAATGCTGAAGCTACCGACCGGCAATAAGATGTCTTGTGACAACAGCGTGATAAGACTCTGCTCGTGGAATCACGCACAACCTGAATGCAGACGGGCACAGCTGAGCATTTTGAACTGGCGTTGTGCCCAGATTAGTCAGCACTGGAGGAGATTCAGGAGGCGTACGACGAAGAACCAGTGCGATCTGTGACGACATTCACTACTGTTTTTACACCCGCACTCAAATGCTGGAGATGCAGTGGACGCAGGCATCAAAAAAGTCGGCCACATTGACCAGCCTTCTGGGATTTCTATCCCCGGGATTGCGTCACCGATGAGGCCCAAGCCTTCCTACTCTGTGCTGATCACCAGCCATCTGCCTTAAGGTCAGTCTAAACCAAACACGTGGAGAGTGTCCTGCCCTTTGCAGTTAAAATGAATTAAATCCTTTAGATAGTCGCGGGGGTAAGTCTTTCCGTCTTCTGCGTAAGGGAAGCAAAACTTATAGTAATTGAAGTTGTAATCATAAACTTTCTCTTAGAATTGGGAGAATCCACAAGACCCTTGGATCATTCTTTTGTCAGAGTCTTTCCAAGCCAAGGTGACCAAGCCTTAGTGCTTTCGGCTGAAGCTAAAGGTGGATCAATGGGCTCCGAGACAACCAGCAAAGCAGCAGCGGATGTGATGGCCGGAGTGTGGTTCGGATCATGAGTTTGCCTCTCTTAAAGCTTTCAGGGCGATTGCGGCGGCTGTAGAAGGCGAGGCGCTGCTGTTCGAGCATGTTATGAGGCACCAGGGACGCTGCCGCACTAGAACCCGACGATCAGCAGAAACCCCGCCTTGGTTCTTAGAAATTTCATTGGCCGAGCCTCAATGATCTGGAGTCCACCTGGTTCACCTCTGCTCGATTGGCGTGAAACGGCTCCACTTGAACTTGCTTTTGTTCTTGCGAGCTAGGACATGGAAAACGATTCTGAGAGAAACGGCAATAAACACCCATTAGTAAACGCTTCTATACATCCAATTCCCCAAGCTGATCAGTCCATAAACGCAGCAGACGATGAGTTCCCACTTGATAATTTCTGGCCCTATCTCAGACTCTCACCTCAGGTATGTGCTCTTAATTGCATCAAGAAGTACACCAAAAATTGCAACAAGTGCCTTGAAGAATTTCATAAAACAATTCCCCCAAGCACAGCATCACCGGGATTGATCCGGGTCACATCCACCATCCGAGCGAAACTCACCATTTTTGCTGGAAAAGCTACCACCAGCCTGACTTCTGTGTAGTCTGCAATGTCTCTATGGAGTTATCCCTGTAGTGGTCTGGGCTACACCTGCATCGCTCGTGATGAAGATTACTAATAAATGGTCACTTTTTTCATTAAATAAATTCTTCACTCTGAAGCATCAAGACGCTTCACTTCCTCCACAAACTTCTCTCCACTATGAGAGTGCTCTCGATGTTTTTCGTTGGGATGGCTGTGTCGTTCCTCTGCACTGCCTTGCTTCAGTGGCTCTTTCTCTCGATGTACAGGATCAAGACGTTCAAGATCAGCTTTGTTTGGACGTCTGCCTGTTTGATGATGTTCGTTACTCATATCAGTTGCTCTCCTTTCGAAATGAGGCTGGCCCCTGGTCTTTCATGAGTTCACTTGTTTCGTTATCAATTTTCTTGAGTGCTTCATCGTTAATAGTATTTGTTGACAAGTGATTCACGCTGCGATCTCGCTCTACTTCGACGTTAAGCGAACCAGCTTTAGTGCGATGTTGCTGATCACTCTCGTGACGCTTCGCATCTTGGCTCTGATTCATAGGGGTGAATTCAACTCTCCATTACATAGCCAAACCTGGATCCACTGCCCTTTTTTCTCATAGACCCTTAAGAGATGCCAGTAATTTGCTCGGCTATACCAGAGCTTGTGGTTTTCAACGCTTCCACCCGCTTGACTTCTGAGTCGTTACGCACAAACACCTGTGAGAACCCTGCGATGGGGAGTCATGAGCTTTTACCCCATGTAATGACGTAATTCAGCAGACGTTCCAGGGGCATGATCTTTCAAACAGCAACTCTTCGCTACATTCAGCCAAGGATCTGCCATTGCGACTTTGAATTAATAATATGATCTCTGCGTTAATTTTTGCACTTTTCATCCTACTCCGCGGTTCGGAAGGAAATGTGCTGAAAATACTTCAACAGACAGGTGGCGAACAAATCAGTTTTTGTAATGTCTTCTTTTTTTCGAGCTTGATCACTGGTCTGTTTATGTTGACGATTGATCGTGTGAATGTAAAAACGCAGATTCGGCAATTATCACTACGAGACAGAAAACTTCTTTTTTGGCAGGGGTTTTTGGGGTATTTCCTAGGGCCCGTCGGTTTCTTTCTTGCACTTGAGCATCTAAGCGTTGTTGCTCAAACTCTGCTTTTTAGCCTCACAATTCCACTGTCAACACTTGCCGCGAGAGTATTCCTTCATGAAAAACTTCCAAGACAGTTTACTTTTTCCTTAATTCTAATTTGTCTGGGTGTTTTCGTGGGCAATCAAAGTGGAAGTGGTGTAGTGACTACACTCACGTCAGGACAAAAAATGATGGGTTTTATCTGGGCAGCAACTGCAATTCTTTCATTTGCGATAGGTGGAATTTTAAACAGTGTTTGCAATTTTAGAGGTATGGGAGTTGGTCTTACTGTTGGTCTTGGCAGCACTTCATCTGCTTTGGTTTTCGCAGTTTTAGCGTTGCTGTTTTACGGACCTCAACATTTCATCGCTCTTCAGACATGGTGGGTGCTAAGCGTTATAGGACTTTATGGAATTACTATTAGTCTTGGCAGTCAGTGGACTTTGATGCTGAGTTATAAATTTCTTGGAGTAGCGCAAATAAGTTTATGGAGCTCTTTGACAATTGTGGTCGCCCTTCTGGGTGCCAATTTGATGCTAGGAGAACCCATTGGCATCAAAGCATTCAGCGGAGCAATTCTAATTTTATTGGGTTTAACAATAAATCAACTTAGCTCTCGTCAATTAAACCAAAGGTGAAACTAATTTTTGTGCGCAATTACTCTCACTGGAAGGTGACTGAAAGCAATACGAAACCCTTGAAGGGGAAAGCAGGGCAGTTTGTCAGTACTGATCCATCTCCCGACAAAACAACTCAGATCAATCACGCCCTGCCCAGTGCGGGGTTTTTTATTGATGATCAGTTCCAATCGACCAACTTTTGCATCATCATTAAAGTCTTGAATGTTTTATGACATAGCCAGCACATTACGAAAACTTGAGTGTGCAAGTACTTATTTCGGCGCTATCAAGAAGGCAACAAGACGAACAAATTCTCTTTCATGTTAACTCAACGACAAGAAGAACAACTTTTCAAAGGGCAATTCTAAGCTTCGTACCTTTTTTCCGCTTGTCTATCACGCGTATGAAATCGCCCTCGTAGCCAAGACTATCCAAAGTCCGTCACTGCTGTCTTTTTCCTTGCTGATTGCCATAAATATGTCTCTGAGACTGCCCTACATGCGACGTGTAAATAGGCTCGTATTTTTGTAGGTCGCATCTGTATGGGTCATGAATATTTTTATTGTCACTTTTCCTGATAGCGTTATATGAAAACTAATCAATATATCAAAAAGATCTTATTTTAAAACCTTCGTAAAGCTACAGGCCTTGCCTCTTAGCACGAAACCTAGATTCGTTTCAGAGGCCGGATTTCATCTCGCAGCCACCCCCTACTTGAGGGGTTGATCGATGGTGGTTCCGATCCCATCAAGCGGTTACTGAACTAATCGGTAGCCGCTAGAAGCAGCTCCAACTCTCCAATTCCGCAGTTACAGCCATCCCGCTCGCCATCACATGGCTCCATGTTGG
>NYZI01000094.1 GCA_002687115.1 Cyanobium sp. ARS6 | reverse complement strand
GAATCCAAACGTGATCGGTTCACCATGAATGGCGTGGGAGCGACCGATCATCACGGTGGATTTGTGCTCCGTCGCCAGTTTGGCGATGGCGGCGTCGAGGGCGCTGAGTTCCTTCCTCAGCAGTACGACGGATGCTTTGAGCTGCAAGGCCAGACCTGTGTCCAGCACATCGCTGCTGGTCATTCCCACGTGGATGTAGCGACCCGAGGCTCCGACGTGCTCGTTGACGTTGGTCAGGAAAGCGATCACGTCGTGACGCACTTCCGCTTCGATCTCAAGGATCCGCCCTGGCTCAAAAGCCGCCTTGCTGCGGATGTCCTCCATGGCTTCCTTTGGAACGCGTCCCAGGCTGCAGTTGGCCTCGCAGGCCGCCACTTCAACGTCAAGCCAGCTCTGATACTTGGCCTGGTCGGTCCAGATCGTGCCCATTTCGGGCAAGGTGTAGCGCTCGATCAAGGGATCGCAGACAAACGGTCAATCCCTGACCATACGGTGACGCTGGTTCATCTCAGCGAGCTCAGGCAGAGCGCAGACGGCGATGCTCAACCTCCCATTGCACGTGCAGTCCCCAGGCCTGTTGTCTCACCGTGCAGAGACCTCCCCTGCATTCGATCACCTGGAAAGGTGGGAGATCGCTGGGGTGGTTCTCGATGGTGACGAAGGTGCCGGGGTGCAGAAGTTCCACCACATTGCGAGGCTTTGGGCGGTGGCGTGGGTGCTGCTTGGCGGACATGACCGTTGTGCGGCTCGGAACGATCCTCAAGGAGTTGTCAGCTCTCAGGGGCGAACCATGCAAGTTTGTTCGGATTTCGACTCTGCTTTTATGAAGAAATGGCTCGCAAACGCCGTCTGGATCTGCATCTGCTCACTTTGGGCCTGGCCTCTTCCCGCCAGCAGGCCCAGCGTTTGATCCGTGCCGGCAAGGTGCGCGACGCCCATGGACAGCGCCTCGAGAAGCCTGGACTGGAGGTGCCGGAAGATGCTCCCCTTGAGGTTGAGCAACCGCCGCGATTCGTTTCAAGAGGTGGAGACAAGCTCCTGGGTGCCTTGAAGATCTTCCCGGTTGAGGTGCGTGGACGGGTCTGCCTCGATGGCGGAATTTCGACCGGTGGGTTCACCGATTGCCTGCTGCAACACGGTGCCAGCAGGGTTTACGGCATTGATGTCGGGTATGGCCAGACTGCATGGAGTCTTCGTACTGATAAGCGGGTGGTCCTGCGGGAACGCACCAACCTGAGACGTCTGACGGCTGAAGACCTCTACGGTGAGCATGAACAACGTCCGACGCTGGCTGTGGCGGATGTTTCGTTCATCTCTCTGCGGCTTGTATTGCCGGCCCTGCGGGGTCTGATGAGCAACGAAGGTCCAGATGCTGATCACTGCGAAGCCATCGTGCTGGTGAAGCCCCAGTTCGAGGTGGGGCGTCAGAGAGTCGGCAAAGGTGGTGTTGTGCGTGACCCCGCTGCGCACGTGGACGCCATCATCGCCGTGATCGAAGCCGCCAACCCGATCGGATGGAAAGCCAGAGGCCTGGTGGCTTCACCACTCACCGGCCCTGCCGGAAACCATGAATATCTGCTCTGGCTGACCTCACAGGAGGATCGGGACTTCAACCACAGTGTGATCAACAGCGTTGTGTCAGACACTCTGAGCACCTGATCCAAAGCCGTTCTGGTGGACTCAGAGTGCAGAACTGTCGCGATCGCCTGTGCGTATGCGAACCACAGTGTCAACGGGAGAAATGAAGATCTTGCCGTCACCGATCTCACCGGTTTTTGCCGCTTCGGCGATGGCATTGACCACAGTGTCAACACGCCCATCGTCGATCACCACTTCAATCTTGAGCTTCTGAAGAAATTCAACGGTGAACTCAGAACCGCGGTAACGCTCCACCTGACCTTTCTGACGACCGAAACCACGAACCTCGCTCACGGTCATGCCGACGATCCCAGCATTGACCAGAGCAAGTTTGACGTCTTCAAGCTTGAAAGGACGGATGATCGCTTCGACTTTTTTCATGGCTGTTATCCGGCTTTGGAAAAGCTAAGAGCTCAGGCGTGTTGTGTTGAAGAGAGGGAAGGCAGCGGATTTAGAAGGAGGCCTGCCAGGGAAGCGTCCGCCATGAGCGTCTCAGCATCTGTGCGGCTCACGATCACGTGACCTTCTGCGAGAAGCTCCCAGTGCTCAGATTCGAAATGGGTCTGAAGCCAGAGGATTCCATGAACGCTGGCAGGTACCAACCGGAAGGAGGTGCCTTCAGCGAGCAAGCGGAGATCCATGAAGAAGACTCAGTGACCAACCCATTACGGCTCGTCAGTCCCTTTGCGGATGTACGCGTTGATACCGAATCAGGAGTTGACGAGATTTCTGGCCTGCGCGCAGCGGTGCTGATAGATGCTGCCTCGGTAGTGGAGTTCCACAGTCGTTTCCGCTGCAGCTGCGTGGCTCAGAGGGGCTTCGTAGTGCTGGCCGCGATAGGTGTGGTCGACCTTGGCCTGGCTCAGGCGTTCATGCTTTGCCGGGTCGTAGGGGATGCCCCGGTAGGTGCGCTGTGTTCTGGTCATGTGAGTGGCCTCGAAGGGATGGTGTGTGCTCCGATCGTTGATCGGGATCGCTTCGTGGGAGAGAGCGTTGCTTCGCCGTGCGGGTGGCTACTTCCGGCTGGAAGAGACTGCTGGAGCGGTCCCGAGCCCAACGGTTTGTCTCTCAATGCATTACTACCGCATTAATGTTGTTCACGGTGAACAGTTTGAGCTGAATCGGTCCAGAAATTCCTGGTTTCTCGAGTGTTCCTAAGCGATGGTGGCCGTGGGGTCGGGTTTTAGTGTCTTCACATACCGTTGTCTGGCTTCCCGCCCATGAGTGCATCACCCGCAGAGACGACCCGCACCCCTCTCTATGGCGAGCGGGCCATTGCTGATGCCGAGCTGATTTGTTTTGACAACCCTCGCGAGGGCCGCGCTTATGAGGTCTCCATTGAGCTTCCTGAATTCACCTGCCTCTGCCCGTTCTCCGGGTATCCGGATTTCGCTGTGCTGCGACTTCTTTATCAACCCGGACCGCGTGTTGTTGAGCTGAAGGCCATCAAGCTCTACGTGAACAGCTTCAGGAATAGGACCATCTCCCATGAGGAGGTTGCCAACCGCATCCTTGATGATCTAGTCGAGGCCTGTGATCCGGTCTGGATGCAGCTGGAGGCGGATTTCTATCCCCGTGGAAACGTGCACACCGTGGTGCGCGTCAGCCATGGAGAGCGTCAACCCTGTTGATCAGCTGTGGTAGCTCCGTTGCGAAGCCTGCGAGGTTTCGGTTGCACAGCCCACCAACATGCAGTTTGGCCTGTTGTGTTTCAGCTACCGCCCAGATCTGACGCGTGGCCACCATGCTCAGTCCACCTCCGAGAAGCGTGATCGCAAAGCCTGCATAAACCAGTGGAACGCCTGGATCCCGCTTGAGCAGCAATCCGCTGGCCGGCATGATCTCGACCACTCTCAGTGGCAGTCCCTGAATCTCAGCACCGTCTCCTCCGGGCCTGAGGTTGGTGAGCAGATTTCCGTCTGCATCAAACACCTGCACCGGTCCCTGTTCGCTGCTGGTGCTGAGGAACACCGGTTCACTCCCGTCCGGTCGCGTTGGCAGCACCAGTCCCCAGATCTGATCTCCGAGCTCAGGGAAGGTGCTCAGCGGTAGTTGAAGCAGGGGGCTTCGGCCGATCTGCACGGTGATGGTCGCCAGTGACCAGTCCGCCTGATACACGGTGATGCCCTGGTAGCGCAAAGGATGGTTCACGCTGATGTTGCGTTGTTCCTCAGGGTTTCCCTGGGGGGTCAGCAGCAGGGTGGAACTGAACTGTTCCGGCCGACCAGCAGGATCCCTCTCAATGGCGAAATCCTGCAGGGTGAGGCTGAGTCTGTTCTCCCCTGAAGGACTGAGCAGGTCCAGCGAGCGTCCAGGTGCGAGAAATCGCTCGAGACGTTGTCCCGCCAGGGCACCCCAGGCCGCTCCGATCAGGAGCATCACCAGGCCCGTGTGAACCAGCAGAGGCCCCACACGCCCGACAACACCCCTTCGGGCCGCAAGTCGTCCGGTCTGCTCTCTGACGTTCCAGCCCTGCCCTCTGAGCTCGGAGGCCAGTCCGTTCAGCGCGGCACCACTGTCAGTGCAGGAGATGGTCTCGGCAAGAGCCAGTTTGCTCAGTTGACGGGGACGGGAGTAGTCGGTCCAGCGCAGTGCCGCCTTCAGGGTGGGCCACTGACGCCTCCAGCTGCACAGCGTGAGTGCCAGCCCCAGCAGGGCCAGCAGCGAAAGAAACCACACGCTCGAATAGACGTGATTGAGCTGCAACTGCAGCATCAGGTCTCCGTTGATCAGCCCCAGCCATGGATCTGTATTGAACCGTTCCAGATAGAGCTCAGGGTCTTCCTGCTGGGGAATGATCGTGCCCACCGCACTGGCCAGAGCGATGAGCAGCAGCAGCAGAATGGCCAGCCGCAGGCTTGAGATCAAGGCCAGCATTCGTTTCAAAAAACGCATGCTCAGACAAGCCTCGACAGCAGGGTGAGGGTGCCGATCGTGAGCAGCACGACGCCACTGATGCTCGGGATCCAGCGGCTGATCGAGCGCATCGCCATCAGTTTGGGAAGTGACGCGGCCATGCTTCCCGCAAGCAGCAACGGCAGGACCTGGCCGATTCCGAAGCAGCTCAGAAAGAGAAGGCCTGTTAGCGCATTGCCGCTGCTGGCGATCCAGCCCAGCAGAACGGCCAGCACAGGGGTGGTGCAGGGAGAGGCCGCGAGGCCGAACGCAAGACCAGCTGCGATAGGCGCAAGAGGTGCGGGCACTTTTCGGCTCCATGCGTCGGGGTCTGGGCCGCTCGGAAGTGGCAGTCGCACCACTCCAAGAAGGTTGAGTCCCATGACCACTGCAAGCAGAGCCACCAGGGTTGGGATCAGTCCTGGCACCTGACCGTAGATACCTCCGAGCAGTCCGCTCAGGCTGCCCAGCACCACCAGGGCCCCGACAATGCCCCCGCAGAAGGCAATGCTGCGCTGCCAAGGCGGTTGCTCGCTCTCGAAACCGGCGAGATAGGCCAGCGTCACCGGCAGCAGAGAGAGTGAGCAGGGGCCGAGACTGGTCAGGGCTCCAACCACCAGCACGGCTCCCAGGCTGAGTGGACCAGGCTGCTGGAGTGCATGGTTCAGCAGGTCTTCACCGCTTCGGGCCAGATCGGACAGTGCCAGGTCAAGGAAGGCGATGGTGAAGCCGATCAATGAGAAATCGGAATTCAGCCTATCGATCAGAACGTTGCCGGCGTCGATCAACCGCCGGTCGTTGCCCCTGCCCACGTCCACCGATCAAACCCGTGGATTCGAGGGAGCAGCGGATCAGGAGTCCAACGATCATCAAACTTGACAGCAATGAGTTGCCCCCGTAGCTGACCAACGGCAAGGGCAGACCTGTGGTTGGCATCGCCCCGGAGGCCACAGCCACATTCATCACGGATTGCCCCACCAGGAGCGCCGAACAACCAATCGCGACGAGCCTGGCCTGATTGTTTCGGCAGCGAAGCGCAACACGCAGCCCCAGATAGCCGATCAACATCAGAAACAGCAGCAGCAGCAGGGAGCCCACCAGTCCGAATTCCTCGGCATAGACCGCGAAGATGAAGTCGGTGCTCTGAATCGGCAGGTATTGGAGTTTCTGGGTTGAGAGGCCGAAACCCTGGCCGAACACACCACCCGAGCCGATTGCCAGCAGGCTTTGAATCAGTTGATATCCATTACCCTGAGGATCCTTCCAGGGATTCAGAAAGGAGATCACCCGCAACCGTTGATATTCATTGATCAGGATGCTTGCTGTGCCCAGCAATGCGCCTCCGATCGCCGTGCCGAACAGCTGAAAGAGGGGCAGTCCGGCGGAAAAGGCCATGAGCCAGATGAGAAGGCCGGTGAGTGCCGCGGTGCTGAGGTTGGGCTGCTTGAGAATGAGCAGCACCAGAACTCCGAAACTGCTCAGCCACAGCAGCTTCTGATCCAGGCCTGTCCGTTTCCAGTGAGCGAAGAGAGTCGCAGCTTGCAGCACCACGAATGGTTTCACGAGTTCGGAAGGCTGAATCTGAATCGGCCCGATCACCAGCCAGCGGCTGGCCCCGTTCACAGTGGTTCCCATCACCAGGGTCGCTGCAATCAACAGGCAGCCGATCCAGAGCGCTGGCCCTGCCAGCTTGAGCCAGCGGCGCAGATTGATTGAGGCAGTGAAGGACATCAGGCTCCAGCTGGCTGCCATCCAAACCAGCTGTCTCTTGACGTAATAAGCCCCTTCTCCCTGTTCACGGGCCGCCACCCACCAGCTGGCTGATGCGAGCACCAACAGACCAGCCAGGCTCCAGATGGCCGTGAGTGTCAGCAGCAGGCGCGCCTCCGCTGGCCAGAGTGACCAGTCGAGAGGCAGATAACGCTGCCACAAGGGCTTGGGCACTGAAGCGGCCTTGTGTCGTTCGCGAGCACTGCCCTGAGGTGAGGATCGACTCCTTTTGGAGATCACAGTGGGGCTGCTCAAAACGATCGGAGATGTTGCATGTATTGAGCCGTCCTCTCGACGGTTTGCCAAGGGAGCTCAATAAAAAACCCGACCAGAGGCCGGGTCTTGCTCACCATTGAATTCACTTGGGTCAGTTCACTCAGTTCAGTTGCCGACGTTGACCTGTTGATTGCCGGTGCAGAGCTCCACTTTGATGATTCGTCCTCCCTGCTTCTGGATGCGCTGTTGTTCAGCAAACCAGCTGTCGTAGGGGACCCACTTGGTGAAGAAGGTGTTCTGTAATTCTCTCTGCGTCCGAACCTTTTCAGGGCTGGGAATGCAGGCGGTGACTTTGAACAACCGCATGGGTCTCAGTTGCCGAGACCGGAACAGATGTAGTCGAAGTACACACCCATTTCCTTGCCTGCATCAGAGCCGACAAGGGAGGCGGTGACTTCCTTCATGGCCTGAATGGCCTGCACTGTTGCACCGATAGGCACGCCCAGGGAGTTGTAGGTCTCCTTAAGGCCGTTCAACACGCGCTCATCGAGGATGGAGGTGTCGCCGGCGAGCATCGCGTAGGTGGAGTAGCGCAGGTAGTAATCCAGATCGCGGATGCAGGCTGCATAGCGACGGGTGGTGTACATGTTGCCGCCGGGACGGGTGATGTCCGAATACAGCAGAGCCTTGGCGACAGCATCTCGGATGATGGCGGAAGCATTCGCACTGATCGTTGCGGCAGCCTTCACGCGCAGTTCACCACTGGCGAAGTAGCTCTCAAGGTTGGTCATGGATGCCGTATCCAGGTAGAGACCTTGGACGTCGGACTTGTTGATGACGTTGGTGATCGCGTCTTGCATGGACTCAGGAGT
>NYZI01000093.1 GCA_002687115.1 Cyanobium sp. ARS6 | reverse complement strand
GCAGTGACGAAGGTCAGACAGAAAGCCAGCACAAGGGCCAGCAGAGGACGGATGCGCATGGAGGAAAAGCCGAAACGCCGGCTGTTGACGATGTCCACCGGACAGGCGGATCCTACAGGTGTCAAACGACCGTTCCGGGCAGCGTTTCGCACGTCTCAACAACGTGAAGCGTTCTCCAGGCATCGAGACGGCATCGAAACCACTCCGAGCAAGCTGTCACCGCTGCTGCAGAGGCTGTTGTGCGACCTGACAGCCAGCCACCAAGACATTCACAGGACGTTGATGTCCAGGAGCGAGCCCGGACAACATCTACGGCTGTTCGCACACCTGGAAGCAACGAAACAAAGGCCAACTGGCCAGCATCCCTGGGCCTGTAACCGAGCACGTTGATCGATCGGCCGGAACTGGATCCGGCCGATATGGCTGCTTGATCGCCGTGATGGCTGCCCTGTTTTGAATCCAGAATCAAGCGTCTTTCTGACCGGAGGCGTGTTCAGAAGACTGTTGGAGCTCAAGCAATCGATCGAGCAACCGGTGAGACAACACGAGCTTGCTTTCGAGTGGACAGATTTGATGGCGATGCCCGGGGCCCAGCAGCCAGCCTGAGTTCTGATCGCTGTCGAGACCCTGTCCTGGACGGTCGACAGGATTGACCATCAACAGATCGCATCCCTTGCTCTGAAGCTTGCGGCGACCATGTTCAAGCAGTTGCTCATCGGTTCCTGTCAGGGCAGCGAAACCCAGCACCGTCTGCCCCGCAGGCCGCCTCCTGACAAGGCCCTGGAGCAGGTCCGGCACGAGTTCCCAGCCACCCTCAATCGACTCAACCAGCTTGTCTTTCGGCAACTTCTCAACATCAACAGCACTTGTCCGACGCAAATCAGCAACAGCAGCGCACATCAACACTGCATCTGCCTTCGGCTGCAGTTGTCGAAGCAGATCGTCCATGGCGGCACTCCCAACCACTGCATGGCAGTCCAGGCCTTCCAGCCAGGACGGAGAAACCTGCAGCGGGCCATGCACCAGGTCAACGGTGGCACCTCTCAGATGAGCGGCCTGAGCAAGCAATACACCCATGCGGCCGCTGCTGCGATTGGAAAAGACCCTGACGCTGTCCAAAGATTCCAAGGTCGGTCCAGCACTGACCAGCACATGTCGTCCACGCCAGTCGGACTTGAGCAGGCCCTCGGCATCGGCTTGCAAGAGGGCACTGGCCGCAGCCAGCTCAATCCTCACGGGATCTGCCATGCGTCCGGTGCCGAGACGATCACAGGCGAGCAGACCGCCCTCAGGAGCAAGAGGCAGCACGCGGGGATCGTCCAACAGATGCCGCCAGTTGCGCTGCACCGCTGAATGTCTCCACATTGCTGTGTTCATGGCTGGAGCCGCCACAATCGGGCACTCACAAGCCAGCAGCAGACTGGCCAGCAGTCCGTCGCCATCACCCTGAACCCACCGGGAGAGTGATGTTGCACTCAGAGGAGCCACAACAAGGAGATCCGCCCATTCAGCAAGCTCGATATGCAGCGGTCGCGGTCGCCCGGGGTCCCACTGGTCCTTGTCCTGGAAGCAGGGGTGACGACTGAGCGTCGCCAGCGCGACCGGACTCACCAAACGGGCAGCACTTGCGGTGATGACACAGCGAACCTGAGCTCCAGCCTGCACGAGAGCACTGACCAGCAGCGGAGTCTTGACAGCCGCAATGCTTCCCGAAGCAGCCACAAGCACACGTTGTCCCTTCAGCAGCCCCTGCATCGGCTCAGTCCTCGTCGAAGGGTTCCTGATCGATCAGATGAGCGTATGGAGCAGTGAGTTCGGGTCGATGAATGGCGAGAGCTCGTAACAAGTGCCAGTCACTGAGGCCTTCAAATGGGGTTGGGTAGTCGTCGTACTCCAGACGGCGCGCCAGCATTGCCACCGATGCCTCATCAAAAGAAGCCAATCGCTCCGGAGTAATCAGCATGCAGGCACGAAGCGCTGATGTTTATTTTGCCTTCGAATGCTTTGGAAAACAGGAGCTAAGTTGCCCAGTCCGGGGAATTAGCTCAGCTGGTAGAGCGCTGCGATCGCACCGCAGAGGTCAGGGGTTCGAATCCCCTATTCTCCATCAGGATTGACAAGAACAAGGTTGAACTGGAGTGCTGAAGCTGAGAAGTCGCTCAAGGAAGTTCCCTTTTTTGTGCGACCGGCAGTTCGCCGAAGAATCGAATCAATGGCTGAGGAGTGCCAGCTTGACTGCATCGACTCAACGTTTTACGCCGAGGCCAGGGCGAAGTTTGCAAAGCGCTGAACCATGATGAGGTTCACGCTTGGCTATCGGCGCGCAAGCAGGCTTTCGCTGCTCATCGCGCTCAGCATCACGGCCTGCCTGTCAGTGCTCGTGAGACCTTCAGCTCTTTTGACCTACGGCCTGATTCTTCTGGCCAGTGGCCTTTCCCGCCGCTGATTAACGCAGTTCGAAGCGTTTCATTCAGGCCATGAGGTAAAAGAGAGGCTGAGAAAGCCATGGTTGATGTCTCAGTCGAAACGGGAACAGGTGGTGAGCCATCTGCGCTACATCCGCCAGGAACTGCGGGAAATGCATCAAGGCGTCATGGAAGACGGTCTGCTTCCGGAAGCCGGTGAAGTGCGCGGCGTGATGGCACAAATGGAAGCTCTACTTGAACTTCTCGAAGGCAAAAGCTCTCGCAAAGCAAAGGCGGAATCAGACTGATTCTGAAACCTTGCACTTGCCAAGCGGCACTGTTCAGGCTTTCTTACGGATGTAAGCAATCCTGAATCGAACACTTTCAGGCTTTTTGCATCAAAAGCCTCAACATGTAGCGGTTGATAGAGGCAATCACCCCACAAATGGTGTATACATTGTCTGGCAGGTTTCGGGCCGGGTGATGGGGATCATCGGTTGGTTTCCCTGCCTCTCTTTGGAGAGTTTGTAACGGTGACAGCGCGTCTACAAACGACCCGTCTGCAGAGAACGATCGGTGAAGCCGCAAACAGGCTGGACCTGTGGGCAACCAATCCATGGAGACGTGCATCACTTCTGCTGATCGCTCTTACAGGGAGTTTCATGATCGGAAACGGCGTTGCGGCTGTTTCCGGTGCTCTCAACCTGATGGATCCCGTGGCGGCGATGCTCAGCGTGGGGCTGATCGAAGTGATGGTTCGGATGAGAAGGCACTGGGCCAATGATCGAGGACGTCACCTGGGCCGACAGTTGCTCGACATGGCTCGGATTGGGCTGCTTTATGGGTTGTTGCTCGAGGGATTCAAATTGCTCTGACCAGCATCGCGTTGTTCAAACCGCGGACAAAACCTTTCAGCATTCATACGCTGATTCCAGAGCGTCAACCTTGTATCCATGGCTGGAGAGCATTACTTCCTCGAGCTGGATCCACCCGAAGAGCGGCTGCGTGACGCTCCCCATGTCGTGATTGTGGGAGGCGGATTCGCGGGTGTTCGTGCCTGCAAGGCGCTGGCCAGGGCGGATGTGCGCATCACCCTGATCGACAAGCGCAACTTCAATCTGTTCCAGCCACTGCTCTATCAGGTTGCAACAGGTCTTGTTTCCAGTGGTGATGTGGCGACTCCACTGAGACAGCTGGTTGGACGCCAGAGCAATGTGCAGGTGCTGCTTGGGGAAGTGACGGAGATCAAGCCGGCAGACAAGCAGATCATTTTCAGCGGCAAGGCTTACGGATATGACCATCTTGTGCTGGCCACAGGATCCGGCAGCACCTTCTTCGGCCATGAAGAGTGGCGGACCTTTGCGCCACCGATGAAAATCCTGGAGCACGCCGAGGAGATTCGGCGACGTCTGCTGATGGCCATGGAGCAGGCTGAGCAGACCCCTGACCCTGAGGCACGTCGCTTCCTGCAGACCGTGGTGATTGTTGGAGGCGGTCCCTCAGGCTGCGAAATGGCCGGAGCCGCCTCAGAACTGATGCGCAATGCCATGCGCAAGGAATTCCGCCAGCTGAATCTGGAAGACACGAAGATCATTCTGGTCGACCCCGGCGACCGCGTGCTCAGAGCGATGCCTGAAGAACTGTCGGAGGCAGCTCAGAAATCCCTGTCGGCTCTTGGAGTGGAGTTCCTGTTCAAGGGGCGTGTGCAGAGCATGCAACCTGGCGAAGTAATTGTTGGCACCCCAGATGGTGAACGCTTACTGCAAGCCGCGACTGTGATCTGGACTGCCGGGGTGCGGCCCTCTCATCTGGGGCGCAAACTCGCCAATGCCGTCGGCTGCGAAACGGACCGAGCCGGTCGGGTTGTTGTGGAGCCTGACTTCTCGATGAAGGGGCACCCCGAGATCCGGGTGGTTGGTGACCTCTGCTGCTACAAGCACACCCGCGATGGCAACCAGCTGCCTGGCATGGCGGGACCTGCCACTCAGGCCGGGGGGTTCGTGGGCAAGGACATCGCCGCAATCGTCTCAGGCGGGTCGCGTCCGAATTTCAGCTGGTTCGATTTCGGCAGCATGGCGGTGCTGGATCGCGTCGACGCCGTCGCGGACCTGCGTGGATTCAAGTTCAAGGGGGGCCCTGGCTGGCTGCTCTGGGCTGCTGCCCACCTCGCCTTCATGCCCAATGAGGAGAACCGCTTCTCGCTGCTGCTGAAGTGGATCTTTGCGGTGGTGTCACAGGCCAGAGCCTCGATGTTGCTGACGGGCATGCCAAGTCAGCACATGGGCCTGGATTCACCAGATGCAGCATTTCCTATGGCTCCCGGATTAGGCCCATCCATTTCAGCGCCTGGGGCCGCTCTGCGGGCAGCGATGGACTACTACTCCAACCAGGTTTCCGGTCTTGCACCTCAACCCAGGGCAGGTGAGTCCACAGAGGATTCAGCCGCTGCCATCAAATAAAGCAGGGCCATCCTGATCGGGATGCCATTGCTCACCTGACTCTCCACCAGGTTGGCACTCAGGTCGTCGAGCAGTTCTCCACTCATTTCAATCCCCCGGTTCACCGGACCGGGGTGCAGCACGGGAATCGAGGCTCCACACCGAGACAGGCGCTCATGGCTGAGCCCGTAATCACGGTGGTAGCGGTCCAGCGCGCTGAGCAGGTGCTGACGCATGCGTTCCTTCTGAAGACGAAGGGTCATGACAGCATCTGCTCCCTTGAGCGCAGCATCAAGATCACGGCTGATGATCAGAGAACCGCGCTGAGCCACAGGATCCATGGTCTGGCCGGGAGGGGGTTCTGCCAGAAAGTCGGCGAAAGCATCCGGAACCAGCGTGGGCGGACCACACAGCACAACATCTGCGCCGCAGGCCGTCAGGGCCCAGAGATTGGAGCGGGCCACACGTGAGTGCAGGATGTCACCCACGATCACGATACGCCGGCCCTGCAAAGCCTCCGGCCGAGGATGAGCGGAATCGAAGTGATGGGCCAGGGTGTAGAGATCGAGCAGTCCCTGGCTGGGATGGCTGTGCAGGCCATCACCGGCGTTGAGGATCACCGTGCGATCACCGGTGTGCTCCAGTGCTTCCGCCAGCTGCCTCGGCACACCGGTACAGCGGTGACGCACCACCAGCATGTCGGCTCCCATGGCCACGTAAGTGCGGGCTGTATCCAACAGCGACTCCCCCTTGCTGAGCGAACTGCTGGAGGGCGAAAAACTGGAGACGTCTGCCGAGAGACGCTTGGCAGCCAGCTCAAAACTGCTGCGCGTACGTGTGCTGGGCTCGAAAAACAGGGTGGCCACCAAGCGGCCCTGCAATGCCGGCAGACGACGGGCTCCTGTGGCCGGCATCGACCGGAACCGATGGGCCAACTCGAGAACAGTCGCGAAGTCTTCCCTGGAAAAGGCCGCGAGATCAAGGATGTGTCGGTGTATCCAGGTGCTCAACTGAACGTCAGCTCACCTGGCTGGATCGTAGATCCGCAGTGTTCAGCTGCACAGCGAACCGACGCAGAAAGCTTCTGCGAGCTTCGGGGAACGATCACCTCGGGCCCGTTTACTTACGCCGCGACTGTTCTGTAGGTACCAGCGCAGGGGAAGCTCCTGGCCCTGATTGATCCCGATCCGGGTGGTGGTGACCAGGACAGGATGGCTCAGCTCGACCGGACGTGAGGCCAGCCAGAGGTCACCATCACCGCAGACCGAGAGACCATCACAACGGCGATCGATCCCAAACCGGCGGGCCAGCAGACCTGGCCCTGCCGCGATCCGTTCAGGCTCATCAGGCAATGCCACAGCACGCAACAACACGCCGTTCGCCCAGTCAGCACGGTCGGTCACCACATTGACGCAGTGGTGGATGCCATAGCTCACATACACATAAAACCGAGCAGGTTCTCCAAACAGGGTTTCGTTTTGAGGTGAGCGGCGCCGGTAGCCGTGGCAGGCAGGTTCATCCTGCGAATACGCCTCGGTTTCCACAATCACGCCCCAGAGCAGACGTCCATCGCCCTCTCGTTTCACCAGGCGGCAGCCAACCAACTCAGGTCCCACCGCCTCCGCAGGACGGCAGAAAAAGGGTTCAGTAAGAGCGGGGAAATCTGAAGTGATGGGTTGAGTGACGATGAGTGTTGCTTGTGCGAGAGCGTCAGAGCCCTAGCTGCAGCGTCGTGATGGAAACTCAGGGGCTCATGCAGGTCTCTTTAACTCAGAATCTCTCAGCGACAGGCAACTTGACGGCTCCGTTCCGAAGCGTCCGGGCAACAACAAGCGTGCACGGAACCTGGCAGCCTGAAAGCACTGGTCACTGTCAGGGATGAATCCAGCGCTTCAGCAACGGCGAGAGTTCTGCTTTCTGGTGCTCGCCGGGCTGTTTCTGGGGACGCTGGGCATGCTGAACATTCTTGGCCTGACCCGTTTCCTCGAACTGGGGCACATCGGCTCCTGGCCAGTGGTGGTGGCTGTAGGTGCCCTGCCTTACCCGATCACCTTTCTCTGCACGGATCTGATCAGTGAGCTCTGGGGAGAGAAGCGTGCCGCGCAGGTGGTTTGGGTTGGCCTGCTGCTGAACGGCTGGGTCGTGCTGATCCTCTGGCTTGGAGGAGTGCTGCCCGGAGTGGAGGGAGCGCCTGATGCCACCTTTTTCGAAATCCAACGACTGGCCTTCGGATCAGTGATCGCCTCCATGGCTGCCTATCTGACGGCTCAGTTCGTGGATGTGCGCATGTTCCATTTCTGGAAAAGAGTGAGCAACGGCAAGGCCCTGTGGCTGCGCAACAACGGCTCCACGCTGGTGAGCCAGCTGGTGGACACGAGCGCTGTTGTGCTGATCAGCCATTTCGCCTCAGGCGTTCTGCCCGTGCGGCCCGGTGAGCCGGTGGCGCCGCAACTGATCTCCTTCATCGCCAGCGGTTATCTGTTCAAGTCAGCCGCTGCACTGGCGGACACCCTGCCGTTCATCTGGATCACAGGTCGACTGAGGCAGTGGCTTGAGATTCCCTGCAGCGGCAGTGAGATCGGAGGCGATGACGATCCCTGCATGCAAGTGATGACAAGCACCAATCCGCTGCCAGGCTTGGAGAAACTGATCTGACGCGATGGATGCTGCACTTTCCGGCTTCAACCTGGGCACCGTCCTTTTGTTCAGCAGCGGTTTGTTTGTGACCGCCACCCTGTTCTTCGGAACGCAGGGCGGTTACTACAACACCGATCAATACGACGGCAACGGCACAGCTCACTGAAGCCAGCTCTCACGATCGCTCATCACGCCAACGCCACGCTC
>NYZI01000092.1 GCA_002687115.1 Cyanobium sp. ARS6 | reverse complement strand
TCAGTGAGCTCGGAGAGGTCGCGCTTGAAGTCGGTGAGGTCGAGCAACGGAGTGCGTTGAACGGATTTGGCGACCTTATCAGTGCGGAATCCCCTCTTCCCAGCCCGATAGCCAAACTCCCATTTGCCGAGGCTCTCCCCCCAATCGACTGGGGGAATGTTCAGCAATTGGAGACTGAGTGGATGCATAGGATCAACGTCCCGTACTGAGGGCTCCATGCCGAGCGTCGAGATCTACACCTGGCGCACCTGCCCCTTCTGCATCAAAGCCAAGCAGCTCCTGGATCGCAAGGGCGTCTCCTACTCCGAGTTTGCCGTTGATGGTGATGAACCTGCCCGCGACGCCATGGCAGCCCGAGGCGATGGCCGTCGCAGCGTTCCTCAGATCTTCATCGACGATCGACACATCGGTGGATGCGACGATCTGCACGCTCTTGAGCGGGCCGGCGAGCTTGACGCGCTGCTCTCCTGAGTTCCCTGCCCCGATCGCTGATCATGCGTCACCTGTTCGTGCTGGATCCGCTGGATCGGATCAATCCCGCCAAGGATTCCACCGCTGCACTGATGCAGGCCGCCTCGCGCTCTGCGCTGGAGGTCTGGGCTTGCACACCTGCTGATCTCATCGCGCTCGGTGATGAACCTCTGGCGATGGCCATGCCGGTTCAGCCTGAGCCCTGGATCACCGCCGGCGAGCGAGAACGGCTGCCGCTGAACACCTTCCAGGTGATCTGGATGCGCAAGGACCCTCCGGTTGACGAGGCTTATCTCTACGCCACACATCTGCTTGATGTGGCAGAGCGAGCGGGTGTTCGTGTCCTGAACCGTCCGGATTCGCTGCGCACCTGGAACGAGAAGCTCGGTGCTCTGCGTTTCAGTCGTTGGATGGCACCCACTCTTGTCTCCGGGAGAGTCAGTGAGCTCAAGTCCTTCGCTCAAGCGCACTGCGACATTGTGCTCAAACCTCTGGGAGGACGTGCAGGGCTCGGAGTGATTCGTGTGTCTTCCCAGGCACCCGGCCTCAAGGCTCTGCTGGAGCTGGTCACAGAGCAGGAACGACTGCCTGTGATGGCTCAGTGCTTTCTTCCTTCCGTGAGCGAGGGTGACAAGCGCATCCTGTTGGTGGATGGAGAGCCGCTGGGGGCTATCAATCGACGGCCGGCCGCTGGAGAATTTCGCAGCAATCTGGCGGTTGGCGGTCAGGCTGAAGCAACTGATCTCAGTGAGCGTGAACGCCAGATCTGCGCGGCCCTCGCTCCTGCACTGAGGGCCGAAGGCTTGTTTTTTGTCGGCATTGATGTGATCGGCGGCATGCTCAGCGAGATCAACGTCACAAGTCCAACAGGCATCCGCGAAGTGGAACGACTGATGAATCAGCCCCTGGCAGATCGGGTGATCGCGCGTCTCCATGACCTGCTCTGATCGATCACAATTGTGGTCTGAATAGCAGTCCGGATTTTGTTGAGAAGGGGTTTGCGCTGGGGGGCCGCTTTTCTGGTTGGTCTGATGGGAGGTTTGACCGGCGAGGGCCGTTCGGCCGAGGTCGGTGCTTCACCTCCGCTCATTCCACGACAGGTGTTGTTCGGCAATCCGGAAATCATCGGCGTTTCACTCAGTCCCGATGGCCGTCGGATCTCTTATCTGGCTCCTGATCAGGGCGTACTCAATCTCTGGGTTCAGGATCTGGATGGAGATGCTCCAGCTCGCGTGATCACCGATCAGCGGGACCGTCCCCAGAGATCAGCCTTCTGGACGGCCGACGGTCGCTATCTGATCTCGTCCAGGGATGGCGATGGTGATGAGAACCCCGTTTTGGTCAGAATTGATCCCGCCACAGGCGAGAAGCGGGATTTGACGCCTGAGAACAAGGTGAAGGCATTCCTGGTCGGTGTGGACCGAGAGGCACCTTCCGAGCTCGTGGTGGGACTCAACGACCGTGATCCTCGTTATCACGATCTCTATGTGATCAACGTGGACAGCGGAGACAGGAGCTTGCTCTACCGCTCCACCGATGACGGCAGTCAGGTCAATGTCGATTGGTTAGATGGTGCTTGGCACCCTGTTCTGCGTTCCAACATCCTTCCCGATGGTGGCAGCAGCTTCGAGCTGCGGCTGCCGGGTGACACCAGCTGGCGGCAGTTCCTTCAGCTTGGCTTTGAGGACACCATCAGCGATTCCGGGCCCAGTGGGTTCACGCGTGACGGTCGCTGGCTCTACGGACAGCTCAGTACAGGTGAAGACCTCCCCAGGCTGGTGCGCTGGAGTCGTGAGCAGCTCGAGTCCTGCGGCACCGACTGCACTCCAGAGGTGTTGCATCGGTCGTCAGCCGGTGCTTTCGCTGTGGATCTCAGTGATCTCGACACCGGTGTTCCGCTGGTGCTCAAGGAGGTTGATCTCCGTTCCCGCAGAGTGGTGCTGGACGCGTCCGTTCAAGCGGACATCGACAGGCTTGAGCAACTGGCCGGCTCCAACGAGTTCAGTGTTGTCGATCGTGATCTCGACAACCGTCGTTGGTTGATCGCCATCGGCTCCGATCAACAGGGACCCCAGTACTGGCTCTGGGACCGCGAGCTGGATGAGATTCGCAAGCTGTTTTCAGTGCAGCCGCGGCTGGATGCCTACGACCTTGTGCCCATGGAAAGCCTTGATCTCAAGGCCAGGGATGGACGTCGACTGCCCGCCTATCTGACCAGAACCCCGATCAGCGCCCGCACAGGACCGCAACCACTGGTGTTACTGGTTCACGGAGGTCCACAGGCCAGGGATTACTGGGGATTCAATCCGATTCATCAGCTGCTGGCGAATCGCGGTTATCACGTCCTGAGTGTCAATTACAGGGGATCGACCGGGCTCGGCAAAGACCATCTTCTCGCCGGGGAGGGCGAGTGGTACGCACGCATGCAGGACGACCTGGTCGATGCCGTGCGCTGGGCAGTGGATGAGCGCATTGCAGATCCTGATCGTCTGGTGATCATGGGCGCGTCCTATGGCGGCTATGCGGCGCTCGCCGGCCTCACCCGCGATCCTGATCTCTTCGCTGCGGCCATCGCTGAGGTTGGCCCTTCCAATCTGCGCACGCTCCTGGAGTCAATCCCGCCTTACTGGGAGTCGGGCAGAACGATTCTTGAGCGCATGATCGGTGTGGGCAAAGTTGATCTTGATGCCATTTCCCCGATCCAGCACGTTGATCGGATTGAGCGTCCGCTGCTGCTGGGCCACGGTGCCAACGATCCTCGCGTCAAGCTGACGGAAAGCGAAACCATTGCAGCGGCGATGGCGGAGCGACAGCTGCCGATTGACTTCGTTGTTTTTCCCGATGAAGGTCACGGTCTGGCGAATCCCAGCAATGCTCTGGCGATGTATGCGCTGGTCGAAGCATTCCTCAGTCAGCATGTCGGTGGTCGAGCTGAGCCCTTCGGGTCATCTCTCGAGCAGTCTTCCCTGGAGTGGCGAATGCGCTCCTCAGCGACCCCCTGACACCAGATCCAGCTGATCGGCGAGGACGGTGAGCTTGAGCCCCACTTCCTGGAGCTCACGTTCGGCCACCGAACCGCGCACCAGCCCGGCGCCTGCAGTCAGATCGAGCTGCGCGCCTCGGGCATGCCCGCAGCGGATGGCGACACGCAGTTCCGCATCTCCTGCACTGTCGATCCAGCCGATGGGTGCGGCATAGCCATCGCGATCGAATGGCTCCAGGCTGCGCAACCAGCTCATCGCTTCACGTCTGGGCAGGCCTGCCACCGCAGGAGTGGGATGAAGCACGCCAGCCAGAGCAAGAGGCGACTGGCCAGGAGCCGGCGTGGTGATAGGGGTATGAAGATGGATCAGTTGGCCGTGTCTGGCAAGCTGAGGACTGCGCGGCCGTCGTGGCTTGAGCCCCTGCGCGCTGAGATGTTCGGTGATTGCCTGCACCACCAGTTCATGCTCACGCCGGTCTTTGTCGGAGTTGAGCAGCGAGGTGGCGTGGTCGTTGCGACCGGCTGTCCCGGCGAGCGCATCGCAACGCAGCTGGCCGTTGCGCAAGCTGAGCAGGCGCTCGGGCGAGGCGCCGAAGAAGCTGTCCTGCCGGTTGCGCTGCCAGAGGAATCGGCAGCTGCCTGCCTGCTGGTGGCGCAGACGTTTCAACAGCAACAAAGGGTCCAGAGGTGAGGTGAGGCTCACTGAGTGGCGCACTGCAAGAACCAGCTTGTGCAGCTCACCACCATTCACCAGTTCCAGGCCGCGCTGAAGCGCCGAGGTGTAGCGCCGTTCCCAGTCGCCGGGTGTGATCCTGCCGCTCAGATTGCCTGAGGTCTGGCCTGGCCAGCTCCTCCAGGACTGCAGTTTCTCGGCCATCAGCCAGAGCGACTCAACGAGTGAGCGCACATCACTCGCCTCCTGGGCGATGCCGTGCAGACGCAGCCAGCCGTGCCGTCCATGACGACTGAGTTGCCAGCGAGGCAGGACGGCCTGAACCGAGGGCATGCTGCCCTGGGGCTGGAGTTCTCCGCTCTGCTCGAAGAAGGAGAAAGCCAGCAGGATGCGTGAGCGTGCCTGGGCCGGTGCTTCAGGCGTGCCCTCCAGGATGCGTCCGAGCGTGATGTCACTGAAACGCTGAGCCAGTTCGAATCGACGGGGACCTGACAGCTCCAGGTGATGGCAGCGGCCGGCGGCGGCAAGGCAAAGACCTGGTGCTCCATCCCAGAGGAAACGGAACGGGTCGGCATCCTCGAGATCAGCGAGCTGCAGCAGTGGATCAAGGCCCCGCAGTGGTACTGCCAGGCCAAAAACACCGTCGTCCGCCTTGCGCTGATCCCACACGCGCATGGCACGTTCCAGCAGGTCACTGAAGCGCGGTTCAGTTGAACTGTTTGGGGGCGCGGCCGACATCTTGACGGCAGGACGGAGAGTTACTGCTCAAATGTATGAGTCCTGAAGAGGTCTCCACGAGTCCAGTCCATGCCAGATCAACAGGCTGTTGCAACCCTTCACTCCCGCGGCGATGATCGCCGGCGTCTCTGGAAGGCAGCGATCAAATGGCCGATGTATTCCGTTGCGGTCATGCCAGTCCTGCTTGCGGCTGGATGGCGCCTGGGTTCAGGCTCCCCCGTGCGCTGGCTCCAGGGCTTCGTTTTTCTGCTGGCAGCGGTGCTGCTGCTGATCTGGGAGAACCTCAGCAACGACCTCTTTGATGCCGAGACCGGCGTCGATGATCAGGGCAAGCCCCATTCGGTCGTGACGTTGGTCGGTCGGCCACGCCCTGTTCAGCAGCTGGCCACGCTTGCCTTGCTGATGGGCCTGATGCTGATCCTGTGGATTGCGCTCAGAAGCAGTCTTGCTGTGCTGCTGCTGGTGCTGGTGAGCTGTGGTCTGGGGTATCTCTACCAGGGACCTCCCTTTCGTCTGGGATACCAGGGGTTGGGTGAACCCTTGTGTTGGCTCGCATTTGGTCCTTTCGCCACTGCAGCTGCGTTGTTGGTCATCGCCCCTCCAACGGATGTCGTGCCCTGGCAAGCGGCTCTTTTGCTCGGCTCCGGTCCCGCTCTTGCGACAACGCTGGTGTTGTTCTGTTCGCATTTTCATCAGGTCGAACAGGATGCGGAGCACGGCAAGCGATCTCCCGTTGTGCGCCTGGGCAGTGCGCGGGCAGCGTCCCTGGTGCCGTGGTTCGTTGCAGGCACCCTCGCTCTGGAATGGGCGCCTGTGCTGCATGGCGACTGGCCACTCAGCGCTCTTCTGGGAGCCTTGGGGCTGCCTGCGGCCTCCTCTTTGATCCGCTTGCTTCGCGCGCATCATCACGAGCCTGAACGCATCACCGGCAGCAAATTTCTCGCTCTGCGATTCCAGGCGCTGAATGGCCTCGGACTGAGTATCGGTCTGGGCCTGGGTCCGTGGTTCGGCTCACCTGTTCTGCTGCCTGGTTGAGTCGATGACGCTGCAACTGGCGATCCGCTCCTATGCCTTTTCCCTGACACGTCCGCTGCAGACTGCTTCAGGTGTCTGGCAAAGGCGTGAGGGCTGGCTGTTGCGTCTGAGCTGTTCAATCTCCGGTCGGGTGGGCTGGGGGGAGGTGGCTCCGCTTGATCCACAACACCGACCAGCCTGTGCACGGGTCATAACGCGATGGGAGAACCCTGGAGGAGTGGAGTTCCATCGAGATCAGCTTGAAGCTCTGCTGCCGACGCTGCCTGCTGAAGTCGGCTTTGGGCTCGGTGCTTCGCTGGCGGAGCTGGATGGTGATGTTCAGGCCTGGCTTCCTGCCCCGAGCTCGGCATGCTTGCTGCCAGCTGGTCCTGCCATGCTGCCGATGTTGGACCAACTGCTGGCGACTCATCCGGTGGGTGAGCCCATCACAGTGAAGTGGAAGGTGGCAGCGGCGGACTTCGACCAGGAATGGTCATTGTTGTCCTGTCTTCTGGACCGGCTGCCGCCCGAGGCTCGTCTGCGTCTGGATGCCAATGCCGGCTGGGATCGGACTGAGGCGGATCGATGGGCTGGAGTCCTTGCGGGTGATCCCCGTTTGGACTGGCTGGAGCAGCCGCTGGCAGTCGACGATCTGCAAGGTCTTGAGGATCTGGGGCAGCGTGTGCCTGTCGCCTTGGATGAGTCGCTGCTCAAGCAACCGGCTCTGCGGGAGCAGTGGAGGGGATGGCAGGTGCGGCGACCGCTGCTGGAGGGAGATCCGAGACTCCTTTTGCATCAATTGCAGGAAGGTCGGCCGCGGCTGATGTTCAGCACCGTTTTCGAAACCGGTATCGGTTTTCGCTGGTTGGCGTTGATGGCAGGGCTTCAGCAACGAGGCCCCACTCCGGCGGCTCCTGGCCTCGCTCCCGGTTGGTGCCCTCAAGGTCGCTTGTTCAGCTCTGATCCTGAGCAGGTGTGGGTTGCCGCTGAGCTTGGGGGTTGATGGGCAGCTTGAGGGTTCTCCACTGCGATCCTGCTCAGCCTGATCAGGCAGCTGCGGCTCTCGAGGCGAATCTTGCCGATGGCAGTTGGGTGCGTCTGCTCCCTTCCGGCGTTCAGCCGGAGCGGCAAGACATGGATCCAGATGGCCAGCACTGGCCTCCTGGATCCGGGCTGGTGCTGTCAACAGGTGGCAGCAGCGGCGCTCGCCAGCTCTGTCTGCATCCCTTGTCGAATCTGGACCGTTCTGCCGAGGCCTCTGCTTCATGGCTTGAGGCGATCGGCCTGAAGCCCGCCTCAACACTGGTCTGGAACCCGCTGCCTTTTCAGCATGTGAGTGGCCTGATGCCCTGGTGGCGTGCCCGTCAGTGGGGTGCAGACCATGCCTGGATCCAGCCCGCTCTGATCAAACAGCCTGCGCTGCTCCTTCAACACAGCCGTCGCCACCCACACTGGCACCAGCGTCAGATGGTGCTGTCGCTGGTGCCCACCCAGCTGCGGCGACTGCTGGCTGATCCCTGTGGTCGCTCCTGGTTGGGTGAGATGGCCGTGATCTGGGTTGGTGGTGCAGCCTTGCCAACCGATCTGGCCGATCAATCCCGTGACCTGGGGATCAGGCTTGCCCCCTGTTACGGCGCGACCGAGACAGCCGCGATGGTGACAGCCCAGGCTCCGCTTGATTTTCTGGCGGGGACGGGTGGTTGTGGTCGACCTCTTGATGGTGTGCGTCTGCGACTGAATCATCAGGGAGCTCTGGCGGTGCACTGCGACCGGCTGGCTGTGGCCAGGCTTGATGGCACTGGAGGCCTCTGTGCGCTGTCGGATGTCAATGGATGGTGGCATTCAGCTGATCTGGCGGAACTTGAGGGTTCGCCGGCTGATCCCCAGCTGCATCTTCTGGGACGCATCGATGACGCCATCCATTCAGGTGGGGTCACGGTGTTTCCTTCGCAGCTGGAGCAGAGGCTGCTCACAGAGGCCCGCAGGCAAGGGCTACCGCTAGATGCGGTGCTGTTGCTTGGTTTGCAAAATCGTGAATGGGGAGAACGACTGGTTGCACTTGTTCGTTGGACGTCCGTTGAATTGCCGTCGGACGGTCTCGACCGCTTGCGCCGGTTGGTGTCCGACTGGCCAGCACCGGAACGCCCTCTGTCTTGGATTCATTGTCAGGAACTGGAATGCACCTCTGCAGGGAAGTGGGACCGGTTGCGTTGGCAGAAGTGGTTGGCAGCTCAACAATCAGCTCAGTCATCTACTCAATACTGCTGAATGCATGGCTCAGTGATGCATTTGTATGTTCAATCAATGCGTTGTGAATATCACTCTTGAGTCAGATCTGTTTCATCTCATCCACTGGAAACGGCTACATTCCTGATCTGGTTTGACGTGGCTTGCCATTCGCGTGATTTGCAGGTTGGGCTGTCAAGTGATTTGAGTCTGTGGTGGCAATGACCCAGATCTGGACTGAGACCCCGGTCTTCAAAATGCGCTGATGCCTTGGTCCCTCTCTCTGCGTATGGGACCAGCACAAAAATCGCAAAAGGGGCACGTTCTCTTTGCCACGAATGCGCGTATCAAATTAATTCCAGTGCTCTGGATCGACGCCTGAATTGTGAATTAGTTTGCGGTTTGTCTCCCTGATATAACGACAAACTCTTAGGGTAATTTCCTGAGTTTTGCTGGGTTGTTTCGTTGCCAGTTCCCCTTCGGCCCTTTCGACCGACCTCTCAAAATATTCGTGTAAGCACGATTGCTTCTCCCTCCATTGAAAGGGATGTCGTTGATAATGCTGGAGATGTTATTAATCGGTGTTATCGTCAGATTTATTTTCATGCAATGAGTAGCGACAGAGATCGCTATCTCGAGTCGCAACTTAGAAATGGTTCGATCACTGTCAGAGATTTTATCCGAGGACTTTTACTTTCAGATCGCTTTTTGCGGGGTTATGTTGCCTGCAACAGCAATTATCGCCTTGTTGAGCAGGTCATCGGTAGAGCTTTAGGACGTAAAGTCAGAGACAACACTGAAAAATTAACTTATTCCATCGTTATCGCTGAGAAGGGATTTGAGGCCTTCGTTGACCTTGTCCTCAACAGCGAGGAGTACATGCAGAGATTCGGATATGACTCTGTGCCACTTGAGATGTCCAGGGTTCTGCCTGGTCGAGCTGTTGGCGAGGCGCCTGTTTATCAAGAGTTCCCCCGTTACTCCTACGATTGGCAGGAAAAACTGACGTCAAACGACATGATGATGTCGATTGATGATCACTTGAATTTCGGTCCGACGAAGTCGTTTGCCGAGAAGGTTTTGTATGAACGGCCTTCTGACAAGGCATTCCGCTACATCATCCCATCGTTCGTCATTCTTTCAGGTTTGATTGTTGTTGGAATCGTGAAAGTTTTTACCAGTATTTTTGTAGTTGGCTGAATCGCTCAATAAGCGGTTTTCTCCATTTCTTCCTTCTTTTTTTCAATCAATTCCTCAAAGCTTATCCAGTGAATGCAGTCCACTGGGCAGGTGTCGATGGCTTCATTGATCACCATTGTCGAATCGCCGTCTTGGCGTATTGCTCTGCACTTTCCTGTGTTCTGGTCCATCAGGAAGGTGTTTGTTGCCACATGGGCGCAATATCGACATCCGACACAGACCTCTTCGTCGACCCAGATGGCCTGCATTCTCAGTTCACCACCCAGGCAGGGTTCCAGGCCGGAAGGTGACGTGACGCTATGAGAGGGCGCAGTGAATGCTGCCGAAGTGTCAAAGGTTGTTTCAGCGTCTGAAGGTGCTGAAAATGCCGCAGAGGTGTCGAACATCGTGGTTGGCTCGTATCACTTCCGAATCAAAAAGCTCAGTGTTTCTGTCAAAAATGAGACTTTCAAGTGCTGTCGGAGTACTTCAGCTTTCAATGAGGTGATGAATGGTTTGATCAAACAAGAAGGACAGGACCTGTTCAGGATGTTTGATTGGTTTTGTACTGTCTGATCGCAACCTCAAGTTGTCCAATCGCGGCTCTGCCGATATTGAAAGCAGCCCAGCCGAGAGCAAGAAGAATGGGTAATGCAACGATCAGAACCCTTAAATCCATCGGCGTAAGAAAATGACCCATAAATTAGCTCTGCAGCATATTTTTTTGGTGTTCTTTGATGGCTGGCTGCGTGGCAGATGGTTGATGTGGTGAGGATTCTTGAACTTGCTGGCGTCACAATTGTGCGTAATGATCTTTCGTCGGATTGCGCGGCTGTCGCCTCGCTGCGCACAGCGGGTTGAGTTAGTTGCCGGTTCAGAGTTCTCTGACCTGTCCGATCTGTGCGGCTTCAATCCAAAGTGAGATTGCGTCCGGTAATGGGCAGCGTTGATGCGTTTCTGTATGAATCGCCACATGTCTGATCACGCCAGCGGCAACGTTCTGGTTCTTCAGCAGAAATTGACTGCGAACCTCAAAACATCCCTGGTCAATTTGTTGTGGAGTCAGAGTCACGACCAGTCGGTCTCCCCCGTGGACCGCTTTTTTGAAGCTTGCGCTGCAATGCACCACCGGGAGAGATGTGTCCGGCCAGCGCTCCTGACCGCGACAGCCAGGAAACACCGCTTTGGCTTCAATGCCGTAAAGCTCCAGGCTCTCTTCCCAAGCTTCATGGCACCAGCGCAACAGCTGGTGGAAATGCATGACCCCCGCAGCATCCGTGTCTCCGAAACGCACGGTTCTGGTGAGGTTGAGCCATGGAAGCTTCGTCATCAGGCGATCATCGTGCCGACAGCGAAACCGGGGATAGGTTCAGCCAAAGAGTCACGCTCGTCGCTTGCCAGCTGCTCTGATCAGCGATCAACGGATCCCATGATCACGTCGATCGAGCCGAGGATCGCCATGATGTCTGCAACCTTGTGTCCCTTGAGGATGTGAGGAAGGATCTGAAGATTGTTGCTGTCTGCAGCACGAATCTTGAAGCGCCAGGGCGTCACATCGTTGTTCCCCTGAATGAACACTCCGATCTCGCCTTTTCCAGATTCCAGTCGGGCGTAAAGCTCTCCGTTGGGGATCTTGAATGTGGGTGCCACCTTCTTGGCCACGTACTGATAATCAAAGCTGGCGAAGTCGCTGTCTTTGCCCTCGGCCATGCGTTTGGCCTCCAGGTTTTCAGTAGGTCCACCAGGAATCATGTCGCAGGCCTGGCGGAGAATCTTCAGAGACTGGCGCATTTCCTCGACACGAACTCTGTAGCGAGCGAAGCAGTCGCCCTCTTTCTCCCAGATCACATCCCAGTCGAAATCGTCATAGCACTCGTAATGATCGACTTTGCGAAGGTCCCATGGCACCCCGGATGCTCTCAACATTGGGCCGGAAAGACTCCAGTTGATGGCTTCTTCCTTGCCGATCACTCCAAGACCTTCAATACGCTTGCGGAAAATTGGATTATTGGTGATCAGCTTTTCGTATTCATCAATCTTGGGACCAAACCAGTCACAGAAGTCGCGACATTTTTCAAGCCACCCCCAGGGTAGATCGGCTGCCACACCTCCTATTCGGAAATAATTGTTGTTGATCAGGCGCTGGCCGGTGGCTGCCTCCCACAGGTCATAAATCATCTCCCTTTCACGGAAGATGTAGAAAAACGGAGTCTGGGCACCGACATCAGCAAGGAAGGGGCCCAGCCAGAGCAGATGATTGGCGATGCGGTTGAGCTCAAGCATCAACACGCGGATGTAACTGGCGCGCTTGGGAACAGGAATATTCGCCAGCCTTTCAGGAGCATTGACAACAATCGCTTCGTAGAACATGCCCGCGGCGTAATCCATGCGGCTCACGTAGGGCACGAACATGACGTTCGTTCGGTTTTCGGCGATTTTCTCCATGCCGCGATGGAGGTAACCAATCACAGGTTCGCAATCGACCACATCCTCTCCATCGAGAGTCACCACCAAGCGCAGCACCCCATGCATGGATGGGTGATGGGGGCCGAAGTTCACCACCATCGGCTCCGTGCGCGTTTCCATCTGCGTCATGGGGCCGTGGCAGAGCATTGATTTCGGGATCTTAGGAAGGACCCATGCCCGATCTGCCATTCATCCACCCCCAGAACTTCTTGCATGTGCCGGTTCTGGCCGAACCGTTGTTGCGAACTCTGGATTCGGAGCTCTGTGATCAGCTCAAATGTGGCCACTTCATTGATGCCACTCTGGGTGGCGGTGGACACAGCTCTCTGCTGCTCGATCGCTATCCGCAACTGAGTCTGACGGGTCTCGACCATGATGAAACCGCTCGTCTGGCAGCAGCCGAGCGGCTCAGGCATCAGGGGAATCGCGTCACAATCGTGGCGACCAACTTCGCCGATTACGCCCCTCCCCATCCGGTCGCTCTGGTCGTGGCCGATCTTGGGGTGAGCAGCCCTCAGCTGGATGTGGCGCAGCGGGGATTCAGCTTCCGGTTGGATGGACCTCTCGACATGCGCATGAATCGAACCGGGGGAGGGGAAACGGCAGCGGAACTGATCGCGCGGCTCGAAGAGTCGGCACTGGCGGATCTCATCTATGCCTATGGGGAGGAGCGCTTGTCACGGCGTATTGCGCGAAGGATCAAAACTGATCTGGCCGCCAACGGCGCCTATGCCGGCACAGCGGAGCTGGCCTATGCAGTGGCAGGTTGTTACCCACCCAAAGCCCGTCGTGGTCGCATTCATCCCGCCACGCGCACTTTTCAGGCGCTTCGGATTGCGGTCAATGATGAGCTTTCGGTTCTGGATCGCCTGTTGCAACAAGCCCCTGACTGGCTCCAGCCCGATGGCCTGCTGGTGATCATCAGTTTTCATTCGCTGGAGGACCGGCGTGTGAAAACCGCCTTCCTCAGCGACGAGCGCCTCCAGCGCGTTACGCGAAAGCCCTTCAAAGCTGACGATGCTGAACAGCAGAACAATCCGCGCAGTCGCAGCGCCAGGATGAGAATCGCCCGACGTCGCCCTGCTGGAGCGAGGCCTGAATCATGAGCTGGGCCGGGATTTCCGATGGGTTCTGGTGGATTGCTCTGCTGGTTCAGCTCCTGGCGGTTCCAGGCACTCTGTTGCCGCTTCTTCCAGGTCTGATCTGGTTGCCCGTGGGTGCTGTCATCTGGCTTGGAGCTGTTGGATGGGATCAGGCATGGCCTGAGCTTGTGTTGGCCCTGGTCTTGTTCGGGCTGGGTCTGCTTGCTGATCTGCTGGCTCTGGGCCTGGCGTCGGCTCGTCTGGAGGCCAGTCGCTGGTCTGCGGCGGGCGCCGGCTTGGGTTTGCTTGTTGGAGTGCTGGGCCTGCTGCCGGCACTTCCCTTTGGTGGGCCGCTGCTTGGCGCTTTGTTCGGACCTTGGCTGGGAGCGACGCTGGTTGAAGTTTGGTTTGCAACAAGGCCACCCCGGAATCTGGGGTGGCCTGCTGCGTTGCGCCAGGGGGCGGTGGTGGGATTGGCGGTTGTGGCAGGTCTGCTGATCAGCAGGCTTGCACAGTTTTTGATGGCTCTGCTCGGTATTGCCGGTTTCCTGTTCCTCAGTGTTCGCTGATCAGACCTGTCTGGTCTTCGCTCCCGAACAGCTGGCGATAGGCCGCTGTCGAGATACAGATCAGGACGGGCACCACGACAAACAATCCTCCGTACTGGAAGGCTGCGGCGATCGCATTGATGATCGCTTCAACGATGAAAAACCAGAGCACTGTCCACCATGAAGGATCAACAATGGTGCGCCCTTTCTGAATGGCTTCGAAGGAGCCATTGGTTTGAAGCAGTGCAATGAAGGGAAGAAACTTCTGATTGATGGAGAGATAAATGAAGAAAACAAGAGCAACAACCACCGGGATAATGGCCAGGGCCTGGTTGATCTGTACAAGCCCAAATCCAACAAGGGAGCAGATCAGGCTGATAACTGCCAAGAGCACAAGGAATTCAATTCCTCTGATGAACAAGCGACCTGTTGCCTCGCCATCCCAGCGAATGAAAGTCTTGAAATCGGGTTTGACTCCTTCCAGGCACTGCCAGGCACCTCGGATGATTCCCACGACACCCCAGAGCATGACAATGATGTAGCCAACGAGGCCCACGACAAGGAGCATCCCTGCCCCGACTGGATGGATTTCGGGGATGCCGGGAACAGATGCGATTCGGGCCGAGCACGCCGCTGCAAGTGCTGCGAAAGGCAGAGCGATCACAGCAACAAGTGCTTGAAACAGAAGGAAACTCCAGGGAGCCTTTGCGAAGGCATTCCATCCGTCTTCAATGGCTTGAAGCACGTGCAGCCGCTGCTTGGCCGGTGTATCAGTCATGAATCACTCTGGTGCTTGCGCGGAAAGTAGCTTCTCGCACTCTTTTTTCCAGTGGTTGTGTTACTTCGTTTTCGTTTTCAGCGCTTGGTCGATGTCTGAATTGCATTTGTGATCACTTCGATGGCACCGTCAATGTCCGTGGTTGTCGTGTCGCGTCCAAGGCTCAGTCTCAATGAACTTTCGGCTTCAAAACGGTTTCGGCCAATGGATTGAAGAACGTGGGATGGTTCGCCACGACTGCAGGCAGAACCGCTGCTGCAGGCGAGTTGTGGTCGTAATGCCCGCTGCAGGCGACTGCCTGAGATGGCTGGAACAGTGATGTTGAGGTTATGGGCCAGTCGGGGTTGCAGCGCGCCATTGAGTGTGATCGTCGGATTACGGGCTTTGAGCCCTTGCCACAGTTGATCTCTCAAGGTCTGGAGGCGAACCTGACGTTCCTCCAGGTCGTTCATCGACAGCTCGGCTGCAGCAGCCATGCCCATGATCAGCGGCACCGGCAAGGTGCCCGCACGCAGTCCCTGTTCCTGTCCGCCGCCCCATTGGAGAGGTTGCAGCTGCGTTCCAGCTCTGACAACCAGTGCACCGATGCCTTTCGGACCATTGAATTTGTGAGCGCTGAGGCTGATCAGTGCACAGCCCAGCTCTTCTGCATGTAGGGGAAGGTGCCCGTAAGCCTGAGCGGCATCAGTGTGCATGGTGATACCTCGGCTGTCGCAGACGGCACTCAGTTCCGGAATCGGCTGGATCACGCCGATTTCGTTGTTGGCCACCATCACGCTCAGCAGCTGTGTGTCGGGCTGAATGGCTTCTTCAACCTGCTCCACCTCGATCAGTCCGTTCCCTTGCGGGGGCAACAGCGTGATCCGAAACCCTTCCTCCTTCAGCTGCAGCAGAGGGTCAAGCACCGCATGATGCTCGCTGGCAACACTGATCAGATGGCCTGGTGCACCGTCGGTGAGTGCCCGAGCTCTGGCGTGGCCCAGAAGCGCCAGGTTGTTGGCTTCGGTGGCACCACTGGTGAAGATCAGTTCTTCGGCCCTGATCCCCAGGCTCCCTGCAAGGCGCTCCCTGGCTGAGCTGATTGCCGCTGCTGCCGTCAGCCCAAGCCGATGTTGCCGGCTCGACGGATTGCCCCACTGTTTCCGCCACCAGGGCTCCATCGCCTCGATCACCGAGGGATGACAGGGCGTGGTGGCCTGGTGATCGAGGTAGATCACAACTTCACTGAGTCCAAATGGGTGAGTGGGGGCAGCATGGTGTGATTCTCAGATTGTCGCGATGTATTCCATCCGTTGGATCTTCAGTGTGGGTCTGATGGCGTCAGCAGCTTTTCAGCCCGCTCTCGCTGAGGCCATCAACCGTGAGCAGCTGCTAGAGCAGATGAAGGCCATGCGTCCGGTTGACCTGGTGGTGCTGGATCAGAGCGAGGGTGCAGAGGAGTACACGCTTGGGATTTTTGCTGTCTCGGGAGACCCTTCCGACCCTGAGACGCGCAGGTTCAAGCTCTGGCAGGAATACGCCGACAATCTTGTGATTCCCAGCGAATCGGTGAACTGCAGTCGCGAGGAGCCTCTGCGTGTCACTCGGGACACCGAATCCATCTATGTGCGCAAGCTCAATCCAGGGGGAGCCATGCGCGCCTCCACGCGTGAAGACCATCTGGTGTGGTGGGCGGCCTGTCATCCCGATTTCGCGGGTCAGGATCCAGCAGGTCTCTCGGAGGAGGCCAGAGAGCTTGGTTATTCCACCGAGTTGATCGAATCCCAGGAAGTGCTGCGGTTACCAACGCCCTGACGCCCCTAGATTCCGGCCAGATGAGGTCAGGCCTTGACAACCTCCCAGCCGGAACAGCCCTCCCAGCCCGAACAGGCTTCTCAGCCTGAGCAGCCAACCCAGTCGGAACAGCCAACGACTCGCCTCTTGCTGGTGGACGATGAACCGGGTCTTCGTTCAGCCGTGCAGGCCTATCTCGAGGATGAGGGGTTCGATGTCACCACGGCCGTGGACGGTGAAGATGGTTTCGCCAAGGCTCAGCAGATGCTGCCGGATGTGGTGATCAGCGATGTCATGATGCCCAGGCTTGATGGCTACGGCCTTCTCAACAAACTCAGAGCTGACGAGCGCCTGGGCGGTACTCCGGTGATTTTTCTCACCGCCAAGGGCATGACGGCGGACCGTACCCAGGGTTATCTGGCGGGTGTGGACGATTACATCCCCAAACCATTTGACCCCGATGAGCTGGTGGCTCGGGTGAGCAACGTGGCCCAGCGTCAGCAGAGGCTGTTGCAGGAAGCAGCACGTTTCGCGGATGCCGACATGGGACAGATGGCGAAACAGATCACTGAGATTCGCTCGCTCCTTGCCCAGGCTGAGGCGCTGCCCTCCAGCGACCCTGTCCGGCACAATTTCACACCCAGGGAATCCAGCGTGCTGCAATTGGTGGCGGAAGGGTTGATGAACAAGGAAATCGCCCGCCAGCTGGAGACATCAATCCGCAACGTGGAGAAATATGTGAGCAGGCTGTTCATCAAAACCGGCACCTCCAGTCGAACGGAGCTGGTGCGTTACGCCTTGCAGCATCGCCTGGTGGAGTGAGCTCCCGAGAGGCTTCACCGCTGCCCGGGGGCTGGCGTCCAGCCGCACTCAACCAGGGATGGATCTACAGGGCCATCACCCGTCCCGATCACCACGGCACGCTGATCAGTGAACTGATGGCTGACCGTTACAGCCACTCCTCCAAGGACGTTTGGCTCAGTCGTATCGAAGCCGGTGAAATCAGACTCAACGGAAAGCCACAGCTCGAGGATCTGCCCCTCCCTGGGCGTTCAGAACTGCTCTGGTTTCGTCCTCCATGGATCGAGCCAGCCATCCCCGATCAATGGTCGGTGGTGCATGACGATGGGGATCTGCTGGTGATCAACAAACCATCCGGTCTGCCGGTGATGCCTGGTGGTGGTTTCCTTCAGCACACGCTCTCGGCACTTCTGGATCAGCGCTGTCGCGAGCTCGGTGAGCCGCTGGTTCCCAAACCTGTTCATCGGCTGGGTCGCTTCACTTCTGGTTTGCAGGTCTGTGCACGTCAATCCCAAACCAGGGCTGCACTCTCGCGAAAGTTTCAGCCAGCTTCAGGAACCCGCAAGCTTTATCAGGCCTGGTCTCAGCGTGTCGCCGGCCTTGATTTCGGGATGTCTATTGACGTGACAACGGATGTGGTCGAGAGGCCCCATCCCTTGCTGGGTTGGGTATGGGGACCGGCGCCCCCATCGAACGGGTTGGTCCGGCGACGACTGAAAGCCCATAGTGAGCTGACGTTGCTGGAGCGCTGCCCCCAGGGTGATCGCCTTCAGGTGGCCATCACAACGGGACGACCTCATCAGATCCGTATTCATCTGGCGCAACTGGGGTCTCCCCTGCTGGGTGATCCGCTCTATCTGAATGATCAGCGCATCAGTGACCAGGCCACTCCAGGAGAGGGGGGCTATCGCCTGCATGCCTGGCGCCTGCAGCTTGATGACCTGCATCTCAGTTGTGAGCCCCCAGCAGCTTTCTGCTCCTGTGATGACCGCTTTGCTTCGCTCTGATGGGGGTTCGTCGTGTTGCTGTTCAGACCTTGTGAAATTCGATCAGCCTGGAGAAGTAGAAAGGCGCTTTGTTCAGGCTGCGTCGCACGGTTTTGAAGCCGCTGGCTTCCGCAGCCTCCACAATTCCTTTCTCTTTGAGGGTGTAGGCGCGGGTGGTTTTGCTTGGCCCCGGGAACAACTGTCCGATGCTCTTGAGTGCTGCCAGGAGTGGCGTGTAGGGCGCGAAGCTCACGATCAAGCGCTGTTCGGTGAGTGAACAGAGGTGTCGAACCATCTCTTCCGCTGCCTCCTGGGGGTAATGAATGAACACATCCAGGCAGCAAACGGTGTGGAACGAGCCGCTGAGACTCTCCAGATCGCTTGCTGCGAAATGCAGCTTGGACATGTCCAGGCCCGCATCACGCGCCCGACGCTCAGCTTCCTCGGCCATCGCTTCAGAGATGTCGCTGGCATTGATGGAACCGGCTCCCATGGCTGCCAGAGGGATGCTGAGGCTGCCAACGCCGCAACCGGCATCGCAGAAACTCACGGTGTTGCACTCGCCGCTTTCCTCGATCCAGGCCAGCACCTCATCAACGGTTTTCTGGTGCCCGACCCTGATATTGCGCTGCACCTTGTTGACGTCATTGCTCTCGCTGTAAATGCGGTTCCAGCGATCGAAGCCCGTGGTTTCGAAATAGCCCTTCACCTCCAGTTTCTCGGCCTGCTTGTCATTCAGCAGTTGCTCGGGGGCCATCAATTCACTTGCAGCGGCGGAATCTTAAGCAGCCTCCCGCCAGGTCAGCTGATGTTCTGATTCACTCCATTGCCAGCGCAGCAGGTCGCTCAGCACTTCTCCGATCAGAACCTGATGGTGAAGGTTCTCTCCCAGCATGTCTCTGGGCGCCATGGTCGCGGCCCAGATCGCACCATCTGCATCACCGCTCCAGCGAGCCAGACGGCAGGAGCCTTCAAGCAGTGGGAGGGTCACCCCGGCCAGGGTGCCGTCCTCCAGTCGACAGGTGCCGTTGTTCACCAGAAGCACTCGCTCGTCCCAGCGATGTTCCCCGTCAGCCAGCCCGTAAGGCGCCAGGGCATCACTGACAAGCACCAGTTGATCCCCCGCCATTCTCTGAAGCAACACAGCGGTGGTGGGATGCACATGCACTCCGTCGGCAATCAGCCCAAGGGCGATGTCGCCGCGTCGGCATGCTTCACCCAATGGCCCGGGAGCGCGGTGGTGCAGTCCAGGCATGGCATTGAAGGCGTGTGTGATCATGTCGACCCCCTGGCTGAAAGCGAGGGCTGCCTGATCGGCGTTTGCGGTGCTGTGACCCAGTGCCACATGGATGCCGAGCCCCTTCAGCTGGCTGATCAACTCCTGAGCCCCAGGTTGCTCCGGCGCCAGGGTGATCAGGCTGATATCGGTTTCAAATCCAGTGATCCTTTGATTGAGGGCTGCGACGCTGGGAGCAGCGATGTGCTCCAGCGGGTGTGCCCCACGCCGTTCTTCTGCCAGGAACGGCCCCTCCAGGTGAGCTCCCAGCAGCTGACAACGGCCGACTTGATGCAGGTCGCGGGCCTGCCGGAGCACGGCCAGGGATTGGCGTAAAGGCCCCACTGCACAGGTGACCAGGGTCGGAGCGATCGCCTCGACTCCATCTCGCCAAAGCAGTTCCAGCAACTGAAGCAGCCTTGGCAGATCCTGTTCCGACAGTTCCGTGAAGGCCAGGCCAAGCCCACCGTTGATCTGCAGATCGACCCCCCGACGACTGAGTCTGTCTCCATGCCAGCTTTCCCCGGCCATCGCTCCGCCGATCGGCATGGGGCCAGCGGCTTTGATCAGATCGTGATCATCCACGCTGAGCCAGGACAGACCCTCGGGGTCGCGGCTTCCGGGGCGCCGGGGCAGACGCACATCGGTGATCCGACGCATGCGGTTGGGCCGGCTCAGGCCGGTGCGGGACGATGGCAGTCTCGCTGTCCTTCCGGTTCTTGCCTGTGGCCGAGTTGCCATCCCCCACCGTTGATCCAGGTTCCGCGCCCAGGGTTGCCGTCATCATGGGCAGCGATTCCGACCTTCCCAGTCTCCATCCCGCTGTGGCGGTGCTGGAACAGCTGGGGGTGGCGGTGGAGGTACGGGTGCTCTCAGCTCACCGCACCCCCTTGGAGATGGTCAGCTTCGCGCAGCAGGCCCGCCAGCGTGGGCTGGCAGTGATTGTGGCCGGTGCCGGCGGTGCAGCCCATTTGCCCGGAATGGTGGCGGCGCTCACCACCTTGCCAGTGATTGGGGTGCCGGTGCAGAGCAAAGCACTCTCAGGTGTCGACTCATTGCATTCGATCGTGCAGATGCCCGGTGGTATTCCCGTGGCCACGGTGGCGATCGGTGGAGGTCTGAATGCAGGTTTGCTGGCTGCACAGATTCTCGCTGTGGAGGGTGGTGAGCTGGCGGAACGACTGGAGGCCTACCGCCAGCAGCTGCATGACGCGGTCATTGATAAGGACGCCCGCCTGAAGGCTCTGGGCAGTCGTGACTACCTCGAGCGAATGCCTTGATCTACAGCCATTGACGGCGTTCGCTGTTGCGGCCAGCCGGCATTTTTGGTGCCATGAGGTGAGTGCCGTGTGCAAGCTGAGCTCCCTTTGATCCGCATCTTCTTCAATCCATGATCCAATCGCCAGCCTGGCTTCGCTGGGGATTGGTGCTGCCGTTGCTGACCCTCAATCTTTTTGTGATCCGTCAGCTGCTTCTCCCGCTGGCTCCCTTTCCGGGCTTGTTTCTCACTGCGGCATTGATCGCGTTCCTGCTGGACATTCCCTGCCGTTGGCTCACTGCTCGAGGCCTCCGCCGCTGGGTGGCGATTGTCCTGGTCACTCTCGCCACGATCGGGGTCCTGTTTTTTGCTGCGTTGACCCTTGTGCCGCTGCTGATCGAGCAGCTAGGCCAGCTGATCAACGCACTGCCAGGACTGCTGATGACAGCACAGGAATGGATCAATCGTGTTCAGGAATGGGCCTCAATCCGTGGTCTGCCCACTGAATTCGGAGACCTCAGCAGTGATCTGCTGTCGCGCGCAAGCACCGTGGCCAGTCAGCTCAGCCAGAGCTTGCTCAGCATTCTCGGGGCCACCCTCGGCACCACGATCAACACGGTGATTGTGCTGGTGCTGGCGGTGTTCTTCCTGATCGGAGGCGAGTCGATCACGATGGGTCTGGCTCGCTGGCTGCCGGATGAGTGGCGGCAGTTGGTAACCAGCACCCTGGTTCGTACCTTCCGTGGTTACTTCGGCGGGCAAGTGCTGCTGGCTCTGATCCTGGCGCTGGGTCAGATCGTGGTCTTCACCCTTCTGAAAATCCCCTACGGCGTGCTGTTTGCCGTGCTGATCGGTTTCACAACGCTGATCCCCTATGCCAGTGCTTTGACAATCGTGGCTGTGAGCGGGTTGCTCGCTTTTCAGGATCCCAGTACAGGGCTCGAGACTCTGTTGGCTGCGATCGTGGTCGGTCAGATCGTCGATCAGGTCATTCAGCCGCGTCTGATGGGAAGCATCGTTGGGCTTCAGCCGGCCTGGCTGCTGATTGCCCTGCCACTGGGAGCGAAGGCCGGAGACCTCTATGGACTGGGAGATCTGCTGGGTCTGCTGCTGGCGGTACCTGTCGCCAGCTGCCTCAAGACGTTCGTGGATGCCTGGGCTGAGCGTCAGGGCATCCACGCGGTTTTTAGTGAGGTCGTCAGCGAGGTCAGTGCTGGGCAGGAATGATGTTCCGGGAAACCAGTTCGTTCACCACCTGATCCACGCAGTTCTCCAGGTCTGCCGAGCCGGTGTCCACGGAGAGTTCCGGAGTGTCTGGTGCTTCATAAGGGCTCGAGATTCCTGTGAATTCATTGATTTCTCCTGCGCGTGCCTTCGCGTACAGCCCCTTGGTGTCGCGCTGTTCGCAAACGTTCAGATCCGCGGCACAGAAAATCTCGATGAAGTCACCCTCGCTCACCAGCGAGCGCGCTTTGTCGCGATCAGCACGGAACGGTGACACGAATGCCGTCAACACGATCGTGCCGGAATCAAGAAAAAGCTTGGAGACCTCACCGATGCGGCGGATGTTTTCCTCCCGGTCAGCATCGGAAAATCCCAGGTCTTTGCAGAGACCATGGCGAACGTTGTCGCCGTCGAGCACGTAGGTGGCAACTCCTCTCTTGAACAGGGCCTGATTGACCGCATTGGCAAGAGTGCTCTTGCCGGCGCCGCTCAGGCCTGTGAACCAGAGAATGGCACTGCGATGTCCCCGTCGTTCAGCCCGGGCGGCTCGGTCAACCGATGCCTGGTGCCAGGCGATGTTGGTGGAGGCACCCTTGTCGGTGAGCTTGCTGTAGCTGGACGAAGCGGACATGAGGATTCAGCTTTCTTGGACCGCCATTGTCCCTCAGCTTCAATCGTCCTCAGCCACCAGCGCGCCTGGGTCTGTATCCCTCCTTCGTGAGCAGTTCCAGTGCGAGCTCCACCTGATCGCCCTGAAGTTCGATCAGACCGTCTTTTGCTGTGCCACCGCTGCCGATCCTTGTCTTGAGTTTCTTCAGAAGTGCTTTGAGTTCGTTTGGGTCGAGCTCCAGACCCCGGATCACCGTCACTGTCTTGCCGCCCTTCCCTCCTCGGGTCGGCTGCACGCGAACGATCTGCTGGGATTTTGCGGTCGGTTGCTTTGCGGGACCGCTCGGCCTCTGCAGACTGTCTGTGTTGCTGAATTCCTGCCAACCGCCTTTCGGCATCGCTTCCGCGCATCCGACCCCATCCTGCCGTTCCCGTGATGACCGACTCCGCGTCCACGCCTCGATGGGCTGACTCAAGCCAGGGCCTTGGTCGCTGGATCGAGCGTTTGATCGGTGTCGCTCTGCTGAGGCGCCCGCTGTTCTTTCAGGCACGTCAGCTGATTATCCGAACCGCGGAACGCAAAGGCATTCCCTGGAGACTCCGTCGCCGGGAACTGCAGAAGGCTGCAGCACCGTTGTTATCGAGCACCATCACTCCCGGCCTTGTGCCGCCCGACTACTACGTGGCTCGTTTCCACGCCTACGAACAGGGCAATCTCTGCTGGCAGGCCGCTGCTGAAGCGGAGCAGGCCACCGATGCAATGGCCCTTCGCATCTGGCCGGAGGAGGCGCTCGCACCGTCTGTGGCCCAGTCCCGTCTGAGGGATGAGATCCACCGCGCTGTTGCGCCCGTGCTGAACGGATCCATTGCTCAGGTGCTCGATCTTGGCTGTTCCGTGGGAGTGAGCACGCTGCATCTCGCCCGCTGGTTATCTGAGCGGGCGAAGCAGCGCCGGGAGCCGCCACCAAGGATTCAGGGCCTGGATCTTTCTCCCGACATGCTTGCGGTGGCCCGTGTGCGTGATCGGGAGGGACTCGTGGATGGCTGGTTGCATGCAGCGGCGGAGAACACGGGTCTGGCGGATGCCTCCTTTGATCTGATCAGTCTCCAGTTCGTCTGCCATGAGCTGCCGCAGGACGCCACCCATGCCGTGCTGGGGGAGGCTGCTCGATTGTTACGGCCAGGAAGCGCTCTGGTGATGGTGGATCAGGATCCAGCCTCCTCCGTGCTTCAGCGGTTTCGGCGGCCGTGGCCACATTGCTCAAAAGCACCGAGCCCTACATCGAGCAGTACTTCAGCCTCGACATGGCTGCGGCCCTGCGGGAGGCAGGGTTCCGGAATCTTCAAATCAGTGCCTGTGATCCACGGCATCGCGTGATTGCCTGCTTACGCTGAGCCAACGCTTCAAAGGCCGCG
>NYZI01000091.1 GCA_002687115.1 Cyanobium sp. ARS6 | reverse complement strand
GTGATCAACCTTGAACTCGGTCTTTCTGATCTGACGCAGATTGAAAAGCGTCGCGAGCGCCTGAAAAAGCAGATGCGCACAAGCAAGGAAGCCCAGACAGAGGATGCGGCGCTTGAACGGATTCAGGCTGTGCTCGAAGAGGGTGGTGCAGCGCGCAGTGTTGAACTGAGCGACGAGGAATCACTCATGATCAAACCACTTGGATTGTTGACAGCCAAGCCGATTATCTACGCCACCAATGTGAGTGAGGATGATCTCGCTGCTGGTAATCGCTTCTGCGAGGAGGTGGTGGCTCTCTCGTCAAAGGAAGGTGCAGAAACCGTGCGTATCTCTGCCCAGGTGGAAGCGGAACTGGTTGAGCTCGGCGCTGATGAGCGCAAGGATTATCTGGATGGTCTTGGAGTGAGTGAAGGTGGGCTGAAAAGTCTGATTCGTGCCACTTACCGATTACTTGGACTGCGCACTTATTTCACGACTGGTGAAAAGGAAACTCGCGCCTGGACCTTCAGAGCTGGGATGACCGCTCCCCAGGCGGCAGGAGTGATCCATACCGATTTCGAACGGGGTTTCATTCGTGCCCAGACCATCGGTTGCGAGAAATTGCTGGAGGCAGGATCGCTGGTAGAAGCTCGCAACAAAGGTTGGCTACGCAGTGAAGGCAAAGAATATGAAGTTGAGGAAGGTGATGTGATGGAATTTTTGTTTAATGTCTAGAAGTCCTGTCAGGACGACTGAAGTGATGATCTACTGACTGAATCTGTCTCGCTGTTTGTCTACCATTGCAGGCATTCAGAAAACCCCATCAGGTTTCTCTTCCGAATCACGACAGGCTTGAAACAAGCATGTTAAAAATCAAAGCGTTATGGAAGCCCCGGAAATCTCTCCAATCGTGCTACGGGTAGGAATCAACAACATGAGATTAATGGCGCTTTGCAAGTTCTTCCGGCAGTCTTGAATGGCTCAAAATCCTGTTCATCACTCCATGGGGGGGGAGCCCGGCACTTGAATAGCCGGGTCCTCCAGGGTCGGTTGTTTTTGGTGGAACAAAAGCATCATGAACACCTTCTGAAATAATTGTTGCAGTTTTTCCTTTTCCTCCAGAAAGACCTGCCAGTTCTTCTTCTGATAATTCAGACAATTTTGTCTTGAAAACTCTGAGCAATTCGCTCTCAGTGACGATGAATCCTGCTTTAGCAGCAATTTCTACAGCCTGGGCGGCTGTTGTGGCCGCCTGGATTGATTGTCTTAGCTCAGTGTTGTCTGTCAAAGCATTGATGAAATCATCAATAACTGCCAAGCGTCTATCTGCTATAATTTACAAATATAAAGAGAGCAGGCTGCTGAATGTCCAGTCATCTATCTTTCTTAAGATTGATAGGGATTGTTGAATCCATAAGAGTTTTTATTAATCGTATAAGAAGGCTGTCAGGTGATAAGTTAATTTGTCACTCAGCTCATTCAATGATTCATTAAAGGAGTGCAGAATGATGATTTGCATGAGTATCATCCATCAACAATTCTTCCGCCAACGCACTGGCTGGAAATTGACCAGAGGCCCCCAGCGGCCTTCAGTAAATCAATATTCCCGCGGAAAACACTTCGTTGTTCAGTTGAATCCCAGTTCCAAAGCGCAGCTGCCAGCCCCGCAAAAAGCACTCGGTTGCTGTCTTGTGGTTTCGGCAACCGTCGATGAGGGTTCCAGAGTTCCGTGCCTTTGAAGAAAACTGAAATGCCCTTGGAGCTTTTTTTGTCTTGCTGAAAAGACCACCAGGGATCCTTGCCTCGCTTGGGTTTTCCCGATTGAAAAACACCAAGTGCACTGCCGTTCTGAATCAATTCACCGTTGAGCGATCCTGTTGTTCGTTCAGTGAGTCGAATCTTGATTGAAGGAGACTCTTCGCTGGTTAACTCACAGACCAGAGGTAATGGGACGGCTGCTGCCGGTGCAACAGCCCAGACAAGGAAGGGGATCAGTAGCTTTCTGCCGATGTCTCCTCTCTTCATGGCCTGTCTTGACGCCCTTTGGCGTGCTGGATCAATCAGCCTGTCGTGACCAAGGCCTGTCTTCGGTTAACAGACCTTGGTTTTGAACGCAGCTCAGGATGAGGGTGATTTGCGTTTCAATCAGCCGATGAACGCATGTGGTTTGGCGACCCCTGCTGATGTGCTCCCTTTCAGAAATGCCATCATCGTGTCAGCGTCAGAGGATTCGAAAGGATCTGTTGGACAGTTGTCTGCAAAATCAGGCTCAACAAACATTTTTTCAATGACCATGTCATTGACAAGCATCGAATAACGCCAGGAACGCATTCCAAAACCTAGGTTTTCTTTCTCAACAAGCATTCCCATCTTTCTGGTGAATTCACCATTGCCATCAGGCAGCATGAAAATGTTCTTGGTTCCCAGGTGCTTGCTCCACTGGAACATGACAAATGCGTCGTTCACTGACAGACAGATGATCTGATCAACGCCTTGACTTTTAAATTCTTCGAAGAGTTCGTCGTACCGGGGCAGATGATTGGATGAGCAGGTTGGAGTGAAAGCTCCAGGAAGTGCAAAAAGTACAGTTTTTTTGCCACTAAAAATGTCCTTGCTGCTTAGCTCTTGCCACCGGAATGGATTGTCGCCAGGCACACTTTCATCACGGACACGAGTCTGAAACGTAACCAACGGAACTTGATTGTTGAGAGGCATGATCAGGATGAATGCAGGATTGTGGCTATGTTGACATTGTCTTTTTAACCATTCCTTTAGACCAACGGATGAGTGTTTTTACTTATATGGTTGTTTTTGATGGCGTGCGTGTGTCGAGTTGATTGGCCTGCCGACCGAGATGGATCTGAAATTCAGGGGTTCAGTGTTGATTTTGGCCCCTGAACAATGATGTTTTTGTTGTTTGTTATTCAGCATGGTCATTGTATTCGCAAGTCTGAGGCAAATCACATATTGATAACATCTTTCAGGCATTGATTGAGAGTGTCTATTCCAAATGGTTTTTGCAGAACGGCATAAAACCCTATATTTTTGTAATTGGACAAAGTATTGTCGTCACTATAGCCACTTGCGGCAATGGCTCTTGCCGACGGATTCAAATTGAGAATTTGTTCAATCGTCCATATGCCTCCTTTTCCTCCTGATATTGTCAGATCAAGAATAATGATGTCAAAGTATTTTTTTTCTTTTAATCCTTTGGCGTATTCCTCCAGGCATTCCTCGCCGTGTTTTACGGAAGTCACCTGATGACCACCATCTTCCAGCATGAGCTGCATTGAATTTCGAACAATTTCTTCGTCGTCCATGATTAAAATGTTCATGGATGTTATTGGTTTGTGTTGAGTGCTCTTTGATTGATCTGAGGCCTTTGATCGAGGCAAGGCGGGTAAGGAAATCTGGACTGTCGTCCCTTTCCCGTAATCACTTTTGATTTGCAAGTTGCCATTGTGTTTCTTGATGATCCAATACGCACTTGTCAAGCCAAGGCCATTTCCTGTTTTTTTTGTTGTAAAATATGGATCATATATTTTCCCAAGGTTCGCTGCTTTAATTCCAATTCCTGTGTCTTTAATTTCAATGATAACCATTTCTTGCAGGTAGGAATTGCTGTCTGTTGGCAATTCTCTTCGTATGGCAATAGCAAGCTCTCCGCCTTCTGATGTTGCTTGTTCCGCGTTGAGGATAACGTTATGGAGGACCTGATGAATTTGTCCATAATCCATGTTCACCTGTGGTAAACGGGGTTCAATTTTGATCGCTGCTTTCAGTTTTGATCCGTGCAGGCTCATGACGACAGCCTCTTTGACAACCTTTTCCAGGGACCCGGCCTTCTGAACCGGCTCCCCTCCCTTGCTGAAGGTCAGCATCTGTTTTGAAAGGCCAGCTGCACGTAAACAGGCCTGTTTGGCGATCTCCAGGTAATCAGAGTCAATTCCCTTTTTGTTGATGAGTCTTTGGGTTAAATTTATATACCCCATAATGACTTGCAGAAGATTATTGAAATCATGGGCCAAGCCACCCGCAAGATGGCCAATGCTTTCCAGCCGTTGGGCTTGAATTAACTCAGCATCAAGCCGACGCCTTTCTGTGAAATCCTCCATCAATGCAATGACTTCGCCATTGTTGCGCTGATCGAGTTTGATTCGCAGCCAACGAATTTGCTCGTTGGAATCCTTGAATCGGATTTGACTGTCTAGATCGGATGACTTTTCCTCCTCGTTTTTGCTCTGGTCGAGTAACTCGATCCACCTTTTTAGGTCCTCTCCCAGCACAAAGGAATTGATTTCCATCCCTATACAGGCATCAATATTGAATCCCAATATTCTGCTCCACGCCATATTGAGGAATTGAATTTTTCCTTTATCATTCTGATCAAAGCGTGCGACGATAACAGGAAGATTGACCAAAATATCTCGCATTGTGCGTTCCGATTCCGCCAATCGTTCGATCAGTCTTGATTGCGCAATCGCTGCAGCGTCAGGTACTTGATAACGATCCATGGCTTGCGATCAACAGGAACTGCTTTTTATTGCATTGATAAATTCCTTGTGAGTTATTACGTCCGCGAATAGTGGGAAGATTTCACCGCAAAACATCTCCTGTTCAATGGGTGTTCGGCTTGAGGTGCAGTCCGAGAGAATTGTGACTTCATAACCTTGATCTCTCGCGTAAAGCGCTGTGGCATTGATGCAGAGCGACGAAACGCATCCAGCAATCACGATCTGTTCGATGTGATGCTCAGTAAGCAGTTTCTCGAGATCAGTGTTGGAGAAAGCATTAAATCCCTTTTTGCCAGGAACTGTTTTAATGCGATCTCCGTACTTTGTGATTTCAGTTATCACCTCTGCTCCTGTGGTGCCTGCTTTAAAGGCCTCAATTTCTTTGATTGCCTTGAGAATTCCAGTTGGGTTCTCGATCTCTTTGTAGGTCTCGCTGAATACGATAGGCGTGTTCACGATGGTGATTGGAGACTCAGCGATGTTGTCGATTGTCTCGATGGTGTGTTCGAGGGTGCCTGAAACACGATGCGATTCTTCTACTACGGAATAGAGGGCTCCTTGCGGGTCGAAGTAGTCTTTCTGAAAACCAATCAGTACAAGTGCCGTTTGGTTGGGTCTGAAGCGAATCACACTGATGGCCCAATAAAATCCCCATCCAGTTTATTCCTGAATCGGAGTTTGTATGGTTATTTAACGGTATCTGTTCAATTTGCAAATGAGTTTCACTGGTTTTTGGCGCTAATCCTGAATTTCATAAACGGTCAATCGCTTCCATTGCAGGTATGAATTGAGAACTGTTCTGATCAAAGCCATTGCAGCTTTTGTTCATCGCTTCACTGGTCAGAGCTACCACGCGAATGGCCTGGGGTGATCGCAACCACTCAGCTTGTTTCTGCAAGCCTTTGTTTTCAATCCAGGTGTTCAGGATGTTCCGGGCTCTGTCACGGCTGTATCCGGCGTTCAGGACCTTGCATTCGGCAAAAGCAGCCATGGCTGCCATGGCATGGCGCGTTTCTGTTTCGCTCGCCTGAAGCGGTGGTTGCAGCGCTCCAAGAAGTGCGCAGAGCGTCCAGGCTGAGCGCCAGCAGCGTTGCCGACGTCGTGAGTGTCCCTGCCGGTTTTCAAGGTTGACGTTGAAAGCACCTGTCATGTCTGCAGCAAAACTGGCGGCAGTTTATGGAGTGCTTGTGAACCAGTGGTTTTTCAAGAGATGAGGAGGTTCACTCTCCAAACAATGGATCGTTCGATCTTCAACGGAGCGAGGCAACCCGCCGGTTCGAGACATCCTCGTCATCCTCCAGGGGAGTTCCTTTCAGTTCTGCTGCATAACGGGGCCGCACTGTTTTCAGCAGGGGCATCACGGCCAGACAGATGACGGCCATCATCAACCAGAGCTGCACACCATGACCCTGTTGGTCAAGCAAAGCACCGGCTAACAGAGGTGCCCCGGTGGCGCTGATGGCGAAACATTGGGAAAACAGCGCCATGGACAGTCCTCTGTGTTGCAGAGGGGTCTCTTCCACCATGGCTTCGGCGGCACTGGGAAGGAAAGCGGCTTCCCCGAAGGCCAGTGGCACCATCGCCAGGGAGATCAGCACCATCCCGCGGCTCCAGAAAGCGGAGCTTGCCAGAAGAACGGAGCCCAGCACGAAGCCAGCAAGTCCCATGCCCAGGCCGAAGCGGAGGCTGCGCTTGGCCACCCAGTTGCCCACAGGCCACTGAAGAGCCACAAGCAGAGCCAGCTGCAGCGCGATCAGTGCACCGCTTCCGGCTTCGCTCACTGCCGGTCGCGACAGGCCTCCACGCACCAGATCCAGAGGCAGGGCACTCTGTCTTAGGGCGATCATGCCTGTGGCAACGATGCTGATGGCCAGAACAGGCAGTAGAGGTGGTAGCCAGCGCCATCCATCCCTGATCGTGGTAGATGCACTGGAAGGCTCATCACTGGCTTTGTCGAGATGCAGCAGGGCGGCACGCCCGTCGGGAAGGGGCCGCCAGCTCAGAACGAGCAACATCATCACAACCGCCACCGCCTCGACCACATAGACCGCGCGGATCAATCCCAGGGCTGTGACGATCGCACCGATCAGTGCTCCTGAGGCCACACCAAGTGCGTCAGCGCTGCGGGCCAGTGCATAACCGCGACTGGATTTGAAACCGGCGCAGCTGAGCGGAACGGCCAGCTCGATGGCTGGGAAGTAAAGGCCTGCCGCCAGACCGATCAGCAGCTGTCCAGTGAGGTAGCCGCCGAAACCCTGCGCTTGAAGCAGGATGACATCAGCGATGAAGGCCAGCACTGCAGCGGCGCGCACCGGCCAGGAGCAGCTCAGACCCCGATCCAGCAACAGGCCACTCAGTAGACGCGCAGCAGTGCCAATCAGGGCCGCCGCAGCCAGACCCTGTCCTACCTGGGTTGCGGTGAAGCTGGCTTGATGAAACACGATCGGTGTCAGGTAGATGACACCACCGGCTCCCAGCGAGGCCAGCAGCCTGATTGAAGCCACTTCCTGCAAAGGTGCGGGAAACTGGTTCCACCAATGAACTGGCTTAGGCCTTGCGAAGACGCTCAACAGGACAACGGTTTGC
>NYZI01000090.1 GCA_002687115.1 Cyanobium sp. ARS6 | reverse complement strand
GACCGGGGCTGGGCCACGGTTGCTCCAGCGCCCCCTCCCATGGTCAACGACCCCGGCAATCCCGAAGCGCCCCACGACTCCTGAAACGATGACGCTCACCAATTACGACCCGAGGGTGCTCAAGGCTCCTCACCCCGTTCCAGGTGCTCCCGACAACTGGAAGCGCTTCTTCAGCTTCAACACCGATGCGAAGGTGATCGGCATTCAGTACATCGGTCTCTCGCTGCTCTTCCTGCTTGTGGGTGGATTGCTGGCCATGGTGATGCGCGGGGAATTGATCACTCCGCCGGCGGATCTGGTGGACCCGAGCGTTTACAACGGTCTCTACACAATGCACGGAACAGTGATGCTGTTCCTGTTCCTCTTCCCGGTTCTGAATGGCTTCAACAACCTGTTGATCCCCACCATGATCGGGGCTCCCGACATGGCCTTCCCCAAGCTCAATGCCGCGGCCTTCTGGCTGGTCCCTGTGTTTGCGGTCGTGCTCCTGAGCAGCTTCTTCGTGCCTGGCGGACCGGCTTCATCCGGCTGGTGGTCCTATCCACCGATGAGCATTCAGAACCCACTCGGACATTTCATCAACGGTGAATTCCTGTGGATCCTCGCCGTGGCGATCTCAGGGGTCTCCTCGATCATGGGAGCGATCAATTTCGTCACCACAATCATCCGCATGCGGGCTCCCGGCATGGGCTACTTCCGGATGCCCGTGTTCGTCTGGACCGCGTGGGCTGCGCAGACCCTGCAGCTGATCGGGCTTCCGGCACTCACCGGAGGAGCGATCATGTTGCTGTTTGATCTCAGTTTCGGCACCAGTTTCTTCAGGCCTGAAGGGGGAGGTGATCCCGTGCTTTACCAGCACTTCTTCTGGTTCTATTCACACCCGGCGGTGTACGTGATGGTGCTGCCCGTGTTCGGCATCTTCTCTGAACTGATCACGGTGTATTCACGCAAACCTCTGTTCGGCTACAAGTTTGTGGCGCTGGCCTCGTTCATCATCACCTTTCTCGGTCTGATTGTTTGGGTCCACCATATGTTTTACACCGGAACTCCACAGTGGATGCGCAATCTTTTCATGGTCACCACCATGCTGATCGCGGTACCTACGGGAGTGAAAGTGTTTGCCTGGCTGGGGACGCTTTGGGGAGGCAAGATACGCCTGACAACTCCGATGCTGTTTGTGCTGGGGGGCCTGGTCAACTTCATCTTCGGAGGCATTACAGGAGTAATGCTTGGCACAGTTCCAATTGATATCCACGTGGGAAATACTTATTTCGTTGTGGCTCATTTTCATTACATCATTTTCAATACAATCGGATTTGGAGTCTTTGCCGGCATCTACCACTGGTTCCCGAAATTCACCGGTCGCATGTACTACGAGGGGTTAGGAAAAGTTCATTTCACTCTCACCTTCATCGGTGCCACACTCAACTGGCTACCTCTCCACTGGGCCGGCCTTTATGGCATGCCTAGGCGGGTTGCCTCCTATGACCCTGAATTCGCGCTCTGGAATGTGATCGCGAGTATCGGGGCCTTCATGCTGGGAGTGGCCTCGATCCCCTTCATTCTCAACATCGTCAGCTCCTGGGCGAGGGGTGCCAGAGCCCCGGCCAATCCCTGGAGAGCAATCGGGCTGGAGTGGTTGCTTCCCTCACCTCCTCCCGCTGAAAACTTCGAGGATGATGTACCGACCGTGATCAGTGAGCCCTATGGCTACGGCCTGGGCAAACCCCTTGTCGAAGACGAGGAGTTCTATGTCCGACGTTCCATGGAGGCCTGAACGATGACCAGCGCCAATGTTGATCTGGATCTGAAGCACGAACCCGGTCATATCAAACATGACGGCCACAATCTCACCGGATTCGTGATCTTCCTCTGCTCGGAAAGCATCATCTTCCTGGCATTTTTTGTTGGTTATGCACTTCTGAAGATCACCAGTCCGGAATGGCTTCCTGAAGGAGTCGAGGGTCTGGAAACGCGGATGCCCCTGATCAACACGGTCATTCTGGTGAGCTCAAGCTTTGTTGCCTATTTCGCCGAGCTCTATCTCCACAAAGAAAATCTCTGGGGATTCCGTGGCCTGTGGCTGCTCACAATGGCCATGGGCAGCTACTTCGTGTATGGACAATACGTTGAGTGGTCTGAGCTGAGTTTCAGCCTGAGCAGCGGAGTGTTCGGTGGAACGTTTTATCTGCTGACCGGTTTTCACGGCCTGCATGTGATCACGGGAATCCTGCTGATGGGACTGATGCTGGCGCGTTCGTTCCGCCCGAACAACTACGCCAAGGGTGAGATGGGTGTCACCGCCGTGAGCCTGTTCTGGCACTTCGTGGATGTCATCTGGATCATTCTCTATGTGCTGATTTATGTGTGGCAGCGCACTAGCTGATCGCCGTCTGCATCACGCAGTTCTCAACGACATGAGTCATCCATGATCATCGACGACCGCCACTACGACATCATCATCATTGGAAGTGGTGCTGGAGGCGGCACCCTGGCAGGTTGCCTCAGCAGCAAGGGGCACAGTGTGCTTCTGCTCGAGCGAGGTGAAGCTGTGGAAGCCGGTTGGCAGAGCCGTCCTCGTGTGAAGGATGAACAGTGGTTCGGTCCCGATGGTGATCCCTTCTCACCGCAGACGTTCTATGCCGTGGGCGGAAACACCAAAATCTGGGGAGCGGTGCTCGAGCGCATGCGCGAAAAGGATTTCACCGACCTGCCGTTGCAGGAGGGGGTGTCGCCGTCATGGCCATTCGATTACACGCATCTGGCTCCTTACTACGACCAGGCTGAGACGTTGTATCGAGTTCATGGCAAAGCTGGTGTCGATCCCACTGAGCCTTCACGAACCAAAGGCTTTGACCATTCACCCCGCGCGGTGATGCCATTCCTCGAAGAACTGCGGGAAGGACTGGAACGCCACGGTTGTCAGCCCTACGACCTTCCTCTCAGCTGGTCGGACAATGACGGTGACCCAGTCGGAGATGCCGAGCTCTGCGGACTCGCGCATGCCGACAGCGCCAATCTGGAAATCCGCCACAAAGCGAAAGCCCTGAGGCTGCATGTCAGTCCGAGCGGACGGGAAGTGAAGAGGGTGGAGGCGGATGTGGAAGGCGAAATCTGGTTGTTCTCCTCAGATCTGGTTGTGCTTGCAGCCGGTGCGATCAACACTCCGGCGATTCTGCTGAGATCCGGCAATGAACGTCATCCAGGCGGTCTCAGCAACTCGTCAGACCAGGTGGGCAGAAATCTGATGAACGTTCAGATCACCTCAATCCTGCAACGTTCCGCGGCACCCAACAGCGGCCGCTATCCACGTTCCTATGGGGTGAACGACTACTACTGGGGAGACAAAAACGTGACCTTTCCCTTAGGTCACATTCAGGCTGCTGGAGGAGTGCTGCAGGACGCACTGTTCGCCGAATCCCCACCGGTCCTGTCCCTTGTCAGCAAGCTCATCCCTAATTTCGGCATCAAGCGACTTGCTTCCCGCACCGTGGCCTGGTGGGCCATGACAGAAGTGCTTCCCGAGCAGGACAACAGAGTGTGGCTGAACAAGGAGCAGATTCGCATCAACTACCTTCACAACAACCGTGAAGCCCACGACCGACTGGTTTACAGGTGGATCGACACCATCAAATCCGTCGAGGCCGATCCCGCCATCAAGGTGGTGACATCAGAGCCTGTGCATCCCCGCGGCGAAGCTCCTCTGAGTGTGGTGGGCTTTGCCTGCGGAACCTGTCGCATGGGAGAGGATCCCTCCGCATCCGTGGTGGATTCAACGGGACAGTGCCATGACCTTGACAACGTCTACATCGCCGACAGCAGCGTTTTCCCCAGCTGCCCGAGCGTGGGACCCGGTCTGACCACCATCGCCCTGGCACTGCGCATGGCGGAGACACTCGACAAGAGACTCGAGGCCTGATCGGAAGAGCACAACGCTGACGCAGCTGTCAGGTCATCGTGACGAATTCCTCTGACACCGTGGGGTGCAGAGCCATGGTGCGATCGAAATCGGCCTTGGTGGCCCCCATCCCGACAGCAATCGCAGCCATTTGAATGATCTCGGCGGCATGCTCACCGACCATATGGCATCCGAGCACCCGTTCGGTTCCCGCCTCGAGCACCAGCTTGAGCAGACAGCGGGTGCCGCGCTTGGGCAGTGCCTGCGCCATGGAACGGAACCGTGCTCTGCGAATCACCACGCCATCGGCTCCGTGCTGAGCGATGGCGTCCTCTTCCGACAATCCAACCGTTGCCAGCTCCGGCTGACTGAACACAGCACTGGCCACCAGGGCATGATCGACCTGCCGAGGACGATCTCCATAGACGCTGTCAGCGAAAGCACGACCCTCGTCAATGGCCACAGGCGTGAGGCAGATGCGATCGGTCACATCGCCAACAGCAAACACGTGAGGCACATTGGTGCATTGGTCGGCATCCACGGGAATGCGGTTGCCCTGAACAGTGACTCCGGCAGCTTCAAGGTTGAGACCCTGCAGGAAAGGCCGACGTCCAGTGGCCAGCAGCCCCCCGCCGCAGGCAATTCGATCCCCTCGATGGGTTCGCACAACCAGATCACCCGGCGTTCCCTCGATGGCTTCAGGGCCGTTGGAGAACTGCACATCCACTCCTTTGTCAGCCATACCTTCCTGCACGACACCTGCCAGTTCGGCATCAAAGCCTCGCAACAGGTGATCACGGCGCACCAGCTGGGTCACCTCAACACCGAGACCACTGAGAATTCCTGCGAATTCGCAGGCGATGAAGCCGGCACCCACCACAACCATGCGCTCCGGAAAACGCTCCAGCAGGAACATGTCATCGCTGACCCAGCCGAGCTCGGCACCCGGGATATCGGGTCGCTGAGGGCGGCCGCCGACACCGACCATGATTCTTTCGGCATGCAGACGCTCCAACGGTGCACCACCCGGTTCCGCCGAGACAAGAATGTGATGGTCATCTTCGAACCGTCCCCATCCCTTGATCAACGCCACTCCGGCCTTCGCCAGGAATTCGATGTGCATGGCATTGAGGCGATCCACCTCAGCACGCACGTTGCTCAGCAACTGTGCTGAATCAATCCGGACATCGGAGGGAAAGACTCCATAACTGGAGGCCTCCTCCATCTGCCCGGCCATCTGAGATCCGTAGACCAGCAGTTTCTTGGGGACGCACCCTCTGATTACGCAGGTGCCTCCAACCCGATCACCTTCCACGATGGCAACGCGCGCACCATGACGCGCAGCCCGCTTGGCGGCCGCCAGGCCTCCGGAACCGGCACCGAGCACCACAAGATCAAACGACTGGTCCACCGCAGCTGCTTTTCAACTACCCACCATTCTGATGGGTCCGGTTTCAGACTCTTCACGAGGGGCGATCCATATCAGCGAACCAAACAATCAGCGAACCAAACACATACCGAGATCCGCATAGTGTTGAATCCGTCGAGACCTGGAGTCGGGTGTGCATCTGCCTCGCTATGACCGGATTCCAGATCATGACGATGATCAGAGTCTGATCGAAGTCAGGGTTTGTGATCTCCAGCCCACGCAGATGTGCGTTGGGCTCGCTGAAGTCCGGAGCCGTCAGCGGGACTTCAGCAATGAAAGCAGAAGGGAGCGTCTCGAGTACCTGCGCGGCAAGCCGGTTCCCATCGTGCGCAACCGCCTCGGAGGGCTCTGGATGGTGGATCGACACCACCGCCTGAGGGCTTTGCTGGAAATGGATCCCAAGGTCACCACCTACGGCTACGTCATCGCTGAGCTTGACAGCGAAAGCCGCGATGCCGCCCTCCTGGCCCTGCAGCAACGGGGGTGGCTTTATCTTAATGACGGTCGCGGTAATGGTCCCTGGGAACCCTCCAAACTGCCCCAGTCCTTGCTTGATCTTGAAGACGATCCCTACCGCAGCCTCGTCTGGAAACTCAAGAAGGAGGGATTGATCAAGCCACAGCGTCTGATTCCATATCACGAATTTCGCTGGGGAGCGTGGCTGCGTACGCGCCCGCTGCCTCCGTTCAGTTCGTCCCAGCTGGATCCTGCACTGCCGGCATCCCGGCGACTGTCGCAGTCACAGGCTGCGGCTCATCTGGCCGGCTGGACCGGCGGGCGCTGAAAGCATCAGAGAACGGGTCCCTGCAGCTGCTCAGAATGGTGACGATCCGGGAATCCCCGCGTTGCTCATGGATTGATGACTTCAACACCAAGCGCAGCTGTGCTGATGTCAACCGCAACGGCGGAAATGCGGAGATTAAAAACCCACCAGAGCGAAGCTCATCAACAACGACTGACACTGCTTTGAATGCCGCACCATGATCGACTTACTCCTGATTTCCTGGAGGATGATGGTGCCGGTTTGCCGTTTTTATCCAACACTTATCCAACACGGAAAATTTCATGAGATCAATGCACAGAAGTCAAATTGATTACTGCTTTTAAACAGGTGACGACTTGAATCATTCAATAAAACACACCGCACTTTGTGCGACTAGCCAGTGAATGAAATTCAGACTAAAATATTTTCTTGGAAACCTTTTGCCATCACAGCAACACCACGACAAGCTGCGAACTCTTTCTTATGCGGCCCTTTCATTGCCCGAGGTCATGCCTCAGTCCAAGATGGCTGTTGAATCTCTCTCGAACAGCATCCATCCCAATCGCTTCAACGAGGCATATTTCAAAAACAAGTTAAACAATAGAAATCTTTCCATGCAGATCACTCGTAATTACATTAACAATGCCATCCATCTATTGGAGACCGGCGCCATTGATCAATTCCTGGCCAATGTCATAGCGGAGAATGTCGAATGGGTAATCACAGGATCAAGCATCCTTGCTGGTCTTTATACATCCAGGGATCACTTTGTTGATACAGCGATCTCAAGATTAAAGTCCTCTTTGGATGGTGGCATTCAATGGAAAGTACATAATGTCATCATTGATGGCTCGTTCGTTGTGCTGGAAATGACCTCAAAGGCTATTGCCAAGAGCGGGCAGCCTCACAACAACCAATACGCCTGGATATTGGAGTTTGACGGCAAAATGTTTAACAAGGTGCGGGTCTATTTTGATGATGTTTTAGTAGACAAAATCATTCAATAAATTGCATTGAAAATCGAGCATTCCCCACCCAACATCACAACAGCGTTAGCAGCAAAGACTATAAGTTTCATTCGCTTCATCTGTTTGGCGAAGGCCGTTCCTCTGATGCATCACCATCGCTGAGCCGAAACGAATGGATCCAACCGCGGCATCACACGAATACCCCGCACCTGGCGGGGTTTATGGATTAGTTCTGAACGTTGCAGCGCTCGTGATAATCGAGATGCTCCCTTACGGTCAGATCCGGCATCGCCATGATCTTTTTCATAAGGTCCTGCTTGTAGTTGTAGAGCCCGCTGCAACCTTTCAAGGGTTCGAGCAATCGTTCAAGCAAATGGGCTTTTGCAGTTGTCCCTGACATTGATTCACTCATTCAGATTTATCTTGTTTGTATGGTTGTTCTGTCGGGAGATCGATAGCGTCCACTCAACGCCCCCTGCTTTTCCCTTCAAGGGTTTTGTATTGCTTTCAGCCACCTCGCAATGGCTTCAGGCTTCCCGACAATCAGATCAGAAGCAGTTCGTAAATGCAGAGTGATCAACCAAGTTGGTGGTGCAATATTGAGGTTGGATCTGATTCAAACGATTCATAGCGCGAGCTTCATATGCTCTTTGAGCATTGATTTTCCGTTTGCTTGCTTGACAGTCAGCAAAGCAACCATGAGCAACAGTTCGCTTCAAAAAAGACTGCCAGCCTTGATTTATCGAAAGGAGTGTCATTGGTTTGATGTGAATAGAAAAGGTCATTCCTCCCTGTATCCACCATTGCGGAACTGATTGGAAGCCACATCACCCGATCAGGTTGTCTTCGACCTGTATCTTTCACCCGAATGAGTGATGCACATGCGGTGCTGTTGGGTGATCTTGAGGAAGCCCACCTCTGACAGGCAGTGCATGTTGAAGCGGTTTGCGACCACCGCTCCATGCACCTGGCTGTTGACCAGCTCCTGCGCAGACAGTCAATACCAGAACGCCACGGCAACACCCCTTTCCGGAACGCAATGCAGGCTCGCTGGAGCGCATCGGCCTCATGCGGGTGATCGCTTAAAGCTCAGCGAAAATTTCTGAATCCTCATGACGTATCAGCAGGAAAGGCTCAGCGCTTGCGGCGTGAATCGATCTGCAGCAGATCACGCACCCTCCGCACCTGACTGGCCAGTTGTGGATCAGTGCCGAGCTTCTTCTCCACCTGCTCGATGGCATACATCACCGTGGTGTGATCCTTTCCTCCGAACGTCTCACCGATTCGCGGCAGGCTGAGCCCCGTGCCCTGACGCATCAGGAACATCCCCACCTGCCTGGCCTGGCTGACCGCCCGGCGTCGGCTGCTGCTGCGCATGTCATCCGCGGTCACCCCGAAGACCTCCGAAACCTTTTCGATCACCTGTTGAGGTGTGACCTCAACACCCTGACCGCTGGGATCCAGCATCGGAGCGACCGATTCAACGGTCATCGGCATCCCGGTGATCGAGGAGAAGGCGACCGCCCTCGTCAGCGCACCCTCAAGCTCACGGATGTTGGAGGTGAAACGACCGGAGATGTACTGGATCAGATCCCTGGGCAGGGAGACACGCTCCTGTTCTGCCTTTTTCTGAAGAATCGCCATGCGTGTCTCAAGGTCAGGTGCCTGAATGTCAGCGATCAGTCCCATCGAGAAGCGCGAGATCAGGCGTTCCTGCAGTCTTGGAATCTGGCTGGGGGGCCTGTCACTGGCGATCACGATCTGCCGACCTGCCTCGTGCAGCGCGTTGAAGGTGTGGAAGAACTCTTCCTGGGTGTATTCCTTACCTTCGATGAACTGAATGTCGTCCACAAGGATGAGATCGGCAGCCCTGTAGCGGTCACGGAAAGCCTGCATGCCGTCCTTGCGGATGGCACCGATCAGATCGTTGGTGAAGGTCTCGGTGGAGACGTAGAACACCTTGGCGTCTGGATCGATCTCAAGGCGGTAATGGCCGATGGCCTGCATGAGATGGGTTTTGCCGAGGCCCACCCCTCCGCAGATGAACAGCGGATTGAATTCTCGGCCCGGGGCCTCAGCCACAGCGAGTGCAGCGGCATGGGCCATGCGGCTGTTGGGCCCCACAACGAAGCGATTGAACACGTAACGCATGTTCAGCCCCGGCAGACGACGGGGCGCCCTTGTGGCTGGGGTGGGGGGCGCCAATGAAGCCGGCACCGCAGCGGTTGTGGCTGCCGGCGTGACGCCTGCGCCTGGGGAACCTGACTGGGGGTCTTCGCCATCACGCGCCAGAACAGACACCAACACAGGCTGACCGACGATTTCAGCCGCCACATCCGCGATGGTGCTCGCGTAGTTCTTGCGCAGCCAGTTGCTGGCGAAACTGTTGGGAGCCAGCAATGTGAGGGTTCCTTCCCGGAATCCGCTGCACTGGGCAGGGCGAATCCAGGTCTCGAAAGTCGGCTTGCTGAGGTTGCTCTGAAGGGCCTGCTGAACCTTGCTCCACAGCTCACTGCCCGTCAGCACTGCACCCTCCGAATCACGGTGGCTGAATCTACGCACCCCAGGCCGGATCGGTCCGTCTTTAATGAGGTGCTGACGACATCACACCTCTTCATGGCCTCCGCCATCCAGCGTCCCCTGCAGCGAGCACTCACGCTCATCGGCGTCGGCCTGATCGGCTCCAGCCTCAGCGGCTGCGGATCCACCTGGAAGCAGCGCATCGGACTGGATCAGCCACCTGCCAGCGACCCCCTGCCGGAAGTGAGCGATGGCCCCCGCTCAGCCCCCCTTCAACCGGGGAAAAACATCATTGTCCAGGCTGTGGACAGAGTCGGGCCCTCCGTGGTGCGGATCGACACGGTGAAACGTGTGGTCAATCCGCTGGGCAATCTGTTCGGCGGCAGAGCTCCGATTCAGCAGCAGGCGGGACAGGGATCCGGATTCATCACCCGCTCCGATGGCCTGATCTTCACGAACGCACACGTTGTCGAGGGTGCGGACCAGGTCTCGGTGACGCTGCCGGACGGCCGCAGCTTCAGTGGCCGCGTTCTGGGGAGCGACCCACTCACGGATATCGCTGTGGTGCGCGTGGTGGCCGACAAACTACCGGTCGCGCCCCTCGGTAATTCCAATGCTCTCAAGCCAGGGGAATGGGCCATCGCGATCGGCAATCCCCTTGGCCTCAACAACACGGTGACTGCGGGGATCATCAGTGCCGTGGATCGCACCAATGCGATCGGAGAGGGGCAGAGAGTGCCCTACATCCAGACTGATGCAGCCGTGAATCCAGGCAACAGCGGCGGGCCGCTGATCAACGCAGCCGGCCAGGTGATCGGCATCAACACCGCCATCAAGAAGGCCCCGGGAGCCGGCCTCAGTTTTGCCATCCCGATCAATCTGGCCAAGCGGATCGCCCAGCAGATCATCAGCACCGGACAGGCGTCTCACCCCTTCATCGGGGTCCGGCTCCAGAGCCTGACGCCCCAGCTCGCCAAGGAGATCAATGCCGCAGCCAACAGCAATCTCTGCCAGGTGCCTGAATTGAACGGTGTGGTGGTGATCGAAGTGGTGGAGAACAGTCCTGCCGCCTCAGGAGGAATCCGCCCCTGCGATCTGATCCGTGAAGTGAACGGCACCAAGGTTCAGGACCCTTCCCAGGTGCAGCTGGCGGTCGACCGGGGCCGCGTCGGCGAGGCCATGCCGATCGTTGTGGAACGCGATGGCGACAGCATCGAGCTGATGGTGAAACCCGAGGAACTTCCGCGGCAGCAGTGATCCTCCGGGGCAGATCCGATGAGCGAGCCCATCCTGATCGTGATGACCCGCTGGCCTGCCAGCGGGCGGTGCAAACGTCGCCTCGCACACAAACTGGGTGAGTCGAGCGCGGCAGCGATTCAGGCCAGACTGATCAGTCACACCCTGACTGTGGCTCAAGGTCTCGCCAGGGCTGGAACGCTGAAGCTTCACGTCGCCATCAGCGGTGCCGGACCGCGCGCCTGGCGCCGCTGGCTGAGCTCCGTTCCCGAGGCCAGCATCAGCGCACAGGGCCGCGGAGACCTTGGCAACCGGATGCGCAGGGAGGTGCTTCAGGCACGTCGCAGTCATCCTGGAGCTCCTGTGATTCTGATCGGCACGGATCTTCCCGACCTGGCTCCGCGAGACCTGATCAGAGCCGTCGAGTTTCTGCACAACTCACCGCTGGTGATCGGGCCATCACGCGATGGTGGTTACTGGCTGCTGGGCCTGTCGGCAACGCTGCCGGGAGTCCCCCGCTGGCCCTTTCATTCGATCCCGTGGGGAAGCGATCAGGTCTTGCGCCTCACATCCCAGAGAGCCCACGAGCACGGACTGGCCCCCGCTGAGCTCGAGATGCGCAATGACATCGACCATCTCGAGGATCTTGAGAAATGGCTGGCATGAACAGACCAGCGGAGCTGAGCGTGGTGATTCCTTGCCTGAATGAGGCAACTCGGCTGCCGCTGCTGCTGGCGGACCTGCAGCACGGCGGGCTCCGACTGGAGATCCTGCTTGCCGATGGAGGGAGCAGTGATGCCACGGTCAGGATCGCCCACCTGACAGGGTCTCAGTTGATCAACGTTCAAGAGCCTGGCCGCGGCCGTCAACTTCGCGCCGCCGCAGCGAAGGCACAGACTGACTGGCTGCTGTTCCTGCATGCCGACAGCCGGTTGTCAGCGCAATGGTCGGGGGTGTTGAGCACACTGCTGCAGCATTCCTCGACCGAGAGATCCGCCTGGTACTTCGATCTGCAGATCAGCCCGTCCACTCCGGCGAGGAGGCTGCTTGAAGGGGTTGTGGGCCTGCGCAGCCGCATGTTGCAACGCCCATACGGTGACCAGGGACTGTTCCTGCATCGCAATCTCTACGAGCATTGCGGCGGCTTTGCCGAGCTGCCGCTGATGGAGGATCTGGATCTGGTCGAGCGCCTGGGCCGCGTTGCTGATCTCAGGCGGATCGGTCTGCCCCTGACCACCGATGGCCGTCGCTGGCAGGAGGAGGGAGTCCTCCGTCGCAGCTGGCGCAATGCTCGGCTGCGCAGACGCTGGAAGCAGGGTGAGTCCCCGGAGAGGCTCGCCGCTGATTACTACGGAACTCAGTTCGCGTACCAGAAACCGCAGCGGTGACCATTGGGCTCAAGGTCCCAGCCCAGACGTTTGTAGAAGGGCAGAACCCCCGGATCGGCGAACAAGGTTGCCCGTTCGGTGCCAAGAGCACGCAGAGCATCGAGGATGTAATCCATCAACTGACTGCCCAGACCGGAACCCTGATAGAGGGGGTGAACCGCCACATCCCAGATGGTCGCCTCGAGCACTCCATCACCGGTGCAGCGCGCGAAGCCCACGAGACGGGGAATCCGGGCATCGTGGCGCCAGAGACCGACCCTGATCAGGCTGTTGTCGAGAGCCTTGCGAACCCGTCGTACAGGTCGCCTGCTCCAGCCCACCGCCTCAAGCAGCTGCTCCAGTTCCACCAGATCAAACGGGCGATGCTGGCTGAACACCAGCGTGAGCTGGCTCGCAGGGGTCGCACACAGCTTCGCCTGATCGCCGTACATCACTTGCAGTGTCTCTGGCGTAAGCGAAGGGTCGTCGATCACTGACGATGCTGCAGTGTCACGATCCTGGCGCACGGAAGGCGCGAAGAGCGGCAAGGTGGGTGGGCAAGTTCTGCGTCGATGCCTGCAACTCAACTGCTGATTGCTGTTCACGGCTGGCTTTTGAGCAGGCAGGTCTGGTCGCCTTTCGCCACCTGCTGGAGAGAGAGCCACCCTGATATCGAGCTCTGGTGCCCTGATCTTCCTGGCTTCGGTGACGCGGAGCGCCCCTCAGGCATGCTTCCCAACCTGTCGGCTTACGGCCGCTGGCTGGCGCAGGGTGCCGTTCAGCAGGCGCAGGGACGGCCATTCATACTGCTGGGGCACTCCCTGGGCGGCAGCGTGGTGCTGCATGCCGAAGCGCATCTGCGTCAGCGGAAACAACCTGGGCTGACGGGCGTCGTTCTGCTGGCGGCGGGAGGAGGGATCTATCAGCCGCGGCCCTTTCGCCGACTGCGCAGATTCGGACGCCTGATTCTGGAGCTGCGTCCAGATGCTCTCGGTCAGCTGCCAGCTCCCACAGGAACGCTGGGCCCGTTCAAGGCAGAGCGACGGGCCGCCCGCGGACTGCTGGTGAACAGCACCAGTCGTGGTGCTGTTCGGAAGCTGCCTGGTTTGGTTTCGGATCTGGGTGTCGACAGCCTCTGGATCAGCGGTGACAACGATCAGGTGATGGAACCTGGCTATGTGCGCCATCTTGCGGCCTACAGCCCCGGTCATGACTACCGCCAGATCGCTGGCTGTGGTCATCTGCCGATGCGGGAGAGGCCCGATGTTCTCAGAGACATTGTTCACGGCTGGGTTCAGGATCAGAGCCTTGCCAGCCCTCGCTCCTGAAGATCGGCGAGTTCGGCGTAAAGACCTCCCTGCGCCCTCAGCTGCAGATGGGTTCCCTGCTCGATCAAACGACCACGTCGGAGAACGAGGATCCGATCTGCGGCTTCAACGGTGGCGAGACGATGGGCGATCACGATGGCGGTGCGACGTTCCAGCAGATGGTCAAGATCCCTCTGCAGGGTTGCTTCCGTGGAAGGATCCATGAAAGCGGTCGCCTCGTCCATCACAAGCACATTGGGATTGCGGATCGCCACGCGTGCAACGGCGAGCAGCTGGCGCTCTCCGGAGCTGAGGTTTCCACCACGCTCACGCAGCTCCGTGTCCAGCCCCTGAGGGAGTCTGCCGAGCAATGAGCTGAGGCCCAGGTCCCTGCAGACATCCTTGAGCTGGTTGTCATCGATGTCCCGGTCAAGACGCAGGTTGTCGCCAACGCTGCCACTGAACAGGAACGTGTCCTGCAGCACCACTCCAAGCTGGCGGCGCAGATCAGGCAGCGAGAGAGTGCGGATGTCACGTCCATCAAGAAGAATGCGGCCTTGCTGAGGTTCATAGAGCCTGCACAGCAACCGGATCACTGTGGTCTTGCCCGAGCCGGTGGGACCCACCAGCGCCACGTGTTCACCCGGAGCAAGTCGGAAGCTCAGATCCTGAAGGATCGGTTCATCAGGTCGATAGGAGAAATGGACCCTTTCGAACACCACTTCGCCACGAGGCGACGGCATGACCTGAAGCGGAGCAGGAATGTTTTCAGCCGTTGACTCTGCTGCTGATGCGGGGACCGCGAGGGTGTGATCGCGAATTTCGAGTGGTTCTTCCAGCAGTTCGCCGATTCGCTCGACAGCGGTCAGACCACCCTGAATCTGAGTGAATCGCTCGGCCATCTGTCGCAGTGGGTCAAACAAACGCTGCGAATAGAGGATGAACGTCGTGAGAGTGCCGAGCCCCATTGCCCCTGAGGTGACCATCCAGCCCCCCAGGGCCAGTACGACCGCCACCGCTCCGAGTGAGACCCACTCCAGGAATGCGGAGATGCTGCTGTCAAAAAGTATCGTTCCATTCACCGCTTCTCGGTAAGCCAGGCCGGTTCGTTGAAAACGAGCTCCATTGAAGGCTTCACGACGAAACATCTGAACGACGTCCAGACCCTGCAGGTTTTCCTGAAAATCTGCATTCAGCTGTGACAGCTCCTCACGCACCCGATAGTTCGCTCTGCGATATCGCCCCTGCAACCAGAGAACGACCAGGGTCACGGGAACCTGGGAAACGAGAAGCAGAAGTCCAAGTCTCCACTCGATCAGCAGCATGGTCACCGCGATCACGGTGAGCGTCACCAGATCGCCAAGAACCCCTACAGCACCGCTGCCGAACACCTCAGCCAACGCATCGACATCACTGGTGAGTCGGGTGAGCAACTTGCCCACAGGCATGCGGTCATGGAACCTCAGGGAAAGATCCATCGCATGGGCGAAGAGATCACGACGAATCCTGGCTGTGAGTCGCTGGCCGACCGACTGGATGTTGTAGCTCTGCACTCCCTGCAGCGCCAGACGCACCAGAACGGAAATCAACAGAGCAGCGATGATCAGTCGCAGAGCCAGCGTGCTGTCGAGAGGCTGAAGAATCGGTGCGACCGCCTCGTTGGTGGCCCCGGACACGGTGCGCAGAACCGAAATGGCCTGACCAACCAGCAGTGGCTGAATCGCCCCGGCGAGCGCTACCGGGATCAACAGGATCAATGTGAGCAGGAGACGACGACGGTCGCGTCCCAGGTAGCGCCCCAGCCGGCTGATGCGCTGAAGATCGGAACCGGCCATCAGGTCGTGCTCACCATCTCCCGACTGGAAGCGTCCATCGCCTCAATGACCTGTTGCAGCTCTCCCTGGTCCAGGCGCAGCGAGAGGGGGTGCCCCACCAGTCGGGCAGTGGTGTGAAAGAGGTCTTCGATGGCGACCAGACCGTTGTCCCGGAGTGTTCGACCTGTGGCCACAAGATCCACAATCCCTTCAGCGATTCCGGTGATCGAACCGAGTTCCACCGATCCAGTGAGATGCACAAGCTCGACAGGCAGGTCGATTGAATCGAAATACTGTCGGGCGCAGCGCGTGAATTTGCTGGCCACCCGGCAGTGCGGGGGCAGGTCGGTGGCTCTCTGGTATCCGCTGCTGGACTTCACGGCAACAGACATGCGACAGCCACCGAAACCGAGGTCCACCAGATGAGCCACAGGCATCTGGTGTTCTCGCAGCACGTCATAACCGACCACCCCGAGCTGGGCCTGCCCGTAAGCCACGTAGACCGGCACATCACCGTTCCGGACCAGCAGAGCTCGGGCCTGACCACAGACCGAGGGCACCATCAGCTGTCGGTTGTCGGGATCAAGCACCGCCGAAAAATCAAGACCTGCAAGCCTGAACCGTTCCACGGACTCCCTCAGCAGAGCTCCCTTGGCCAGTGCAACGGTGATCATGGAAGCCTGCATTGCCCAAAACTTTAACGATGGGCCACCCATGTCAGAGCGAAGGAATCAAGCCGCTGCCGGTGCTGCAGGACAACATTGTCTGGATCTGGACACGGGGGCACGAGGCGGTGGTAGTCGATCCCGCCGTCGCTGAACCAGTGCGGCAATGGCTGGTGGATCACGGGCTGGAACTCAAGGCCGTTCTGCAGACCCACCACCACGCAGACCACATCGGCGGCACGCCGGAGCTTTTGCACCAATGGCCCTCAGCTGCCGTGATCGCAGCCGCCGCTGACCGCGAGCGGATTCCTTTCCAGACGGTTTCGGTGGATCCGGACATGCGGCTCGAACTGCTGGGACAGACCGTCAGCGTGATCGACGTGAAAGCCCATACAAGGGCGCATCTGGCCTACGTGCTCCCCGAGGGTTGCACCCCGGATGATCCGACGCCTGCACTGTTCTGCGGTGACACCCTGTTCGGAGGTGGCTGCGGACGACTGATGGAAGGATCACCCGAGGACATGCACCTGGCCCTCACGCGCCTGCGGGCGCTGCCGGACGAGACCATCGTCTATTGCGCCCATGAATACACCGAAAGCAACCTGCGCTGGGCCCATGCCGTGAGGCCCGATGATGAGGCCATTGCCGAACGCCTGAGCTCTGTCCGAGAGCTTCGCAGCCAGGGAGAACTTTCCCTTCCCAGCACCATGGGCGAGGAGCGCAGCACCAATCTCTTCCTGAGAGCGAGTACAGCCCAGGAACTGCGTGAACTGAGACTCCACAAGGACAGCTGGCGCGACTGAGCAAGGTGAGCTGGACAAGCCTGGTTGAGTCGGCGCAGTTCCAACAGCTCAGCTGGCACGGCTCAGCAGGGATCGTCGCAGAGGATGCAGCAGGACGGATGAGCCTGGCTGGAGACGCAAACGACAGCTCTGGCCGCGCTGATAGTCCTCGGAAAGCGGTCTCAGCAGCCTCAGCTGCCGATCCCCGCTCTTCACCCTGTACATCCAGCTGTGGCCGAGAAACTCCCGTCCCACGATCTGATCCTCACCACTGGAATCCTCCAGCAGCGTGATGGCTTCAGGAGCAACCAGAACCGTTGCCTCTTCAGTCAGGGAATCGGCCTGGAGATCGCCAGGCCTCTCGAGATCACCCAGAGGACAGCGCAGGCAACCCTCGCTGGCGTCATTCCAGACCGGCAGAACATTGCGCTGAAGAACAAAGCTGCCCACAAAGGGAGTGGCCGGAGAGTTCACCATGTCTTTCGGGCTGGCGCACTGATGCAGACAGCCGTCACGCAGCACAGCCACTCGACTGCAGATCGCCAGCGCCTCCTCGGGGTCATGGGTCACCAGAACTCCGCTGGCGTTGCAGGCACTGAGAACAGATGGCAGTTCACTGCGAAGGCGCAGGCGAACCTCCACATCAAGATTCGAGAAGGGCTCATCAAGCAGGACCACCGACGGCGCCGGTGCCAGGGCTCTGGCCAGAGCAAGACGTTGACGCTGACCACCTGAGAGCTCGTGGGGATAACGCTCTTTCAGCTGGTCCAGTCCGAGCAGATCAAGAAGCCAGGTCGCCCGGGCTGTGTCCTGCCCGCGGCGAAGACCGAAACAGGTGTTGTCCCAGGCGTTGAGATGCGGAAACAGGGCGTAGTCCTGAAACACCATGCCCACGCCACGGCGTTCTGCAGCCAGCGAGCGCTGGGGACTGGCCACCTCGCGGCCGTGCAGGCGGATGCTGCCGCGAACCGGGGTCTCGAACCCGGCGATCAGCCTCAGGAGAGTGGTCTTGCCACAACCGGAAGGTCCCAGCAACCCCACAAGTTCGCCCGCCCCCAGGCCGAGATTGATGTCCTGAAGAGTCCACTCCGCCCCGGAGGAGCCATAGCTGTGCCAGAGACCATCGATCTCGACCGGTAAGGACTCCATCGACACGGGGCGCGAAAATGCAGCCCCATTGTGATCCACATTTATGACGACCACCACCCATCAGGCCATCACCACCACTGACGCACCCGCCCCGGTGGGGCCCTACAACCAGGCCGTGCAAGCCGGTGGATGGCTTTACTGCTCGGGGCAGATCCCTCTGGACCCTGCCACCGGTGAGATGGTGGGAGGTGGGGATGTGGAGGCGGAAACACGACAGGTGCTGCGCAATCTCAACGCCGTGTTGAGCGCTGCGGGGACCGAGGCCGCCAAGGTGGTCCGCACAACGGTGTATCTGGTCGATCTCGCGGACTTTCAGACGGTTAATACGATCTATGCAGAGATGTTCGGCAGCGGCGTGAGCCCTGCCAGAGCCTGTGTGCAGGTGGCAGCACTGCCTAAGGGCTCCAAGGTTGAGATCGACTGCGTCGCCTGGCTTGGATGAAGCGTTCCGACGGTTTCATAAGTTAAGAGATGCACCGAGCGACCTTCATGGCCCAGGCCAAGCTGACCATCGGCGAACTGGAAGCGGGCTATCCCCTTTACTGCAAGGCGTTACGGCGACTCCTCAAGGAAGGACGCGAGGTGAAGGACATCGAAAAAACCGTGTGCTGGGGCCATCTTGAGACCCTGAACCGCTGCCTGCCAGGGCGCTACAAAGCGCCCTCGTACCTGATGGCGCTGATTCGACGCGACCTGGAACAGCCGAGTCCTGGGTAAGCATTGCCTTGCTCAGCCCTGCTGTGGAGTGATCAGTCTGCTCCGCCGGTCAGTGGCCTGGAAGGGTCGGCTCCCTCCACTTCACCCTGAAAAACACGACTGGAGTAGACATCGGCTGCTTCGATGGTGATCAGGGCTTCACGGCTGAGAGGTTGATCGCGCCGCGAGAACAGGCGATTGGCATGCCGCAGTCGCAGACGATCAATGGCATTACGGATTGAGCGGGCATTGGCGAAGAAGGGCAATTGACGCCGCCTGCTGATGTAGCTCCCAAAGGCTTCCAGCGCAGCATCGCTGAATCGATACTGCTGTTGTTCCAGCAACAGTTGCGCAATCGCCATCAATTCACCCTGGCTGTAATCAGGGAAATCGATGTGGTGAGCAACCCTTGAGGACAGGCCTGGATTGGATTGATAAAAAGCTGTCATCCGGTCTTTGTAACCGGCAAAGATCACCACAAGATCATTGCGCTGACTCTCCATCTCCTGCAGAAGAATCTCAATCGCTTCAGCGCCGTAATCTCGTTCATTTCCCGGTTTGTAGAGGTAATAGGCCTCGTCGATGAACAGAACGCCTCCCTGAGCGCGCTTGATCATCTCTTTTGTTTTCGGTGCCGTATGCCCCACATACTGACCAACCAGGTCATCCCTGGTGACCGTTATCACATGCCCTTTTCGTAGATAACCAAGCCGATGCAGGATCTGCGACATCTTCTGCGCAACCGTTGTTTTTCCGGTTCCTGGCTGACCTGTGAACGACATGTGCAGGCTCGGGGCCCTGCTCACCAGATCCAGGGACTGTCGAGCCTGATCCACCAGCAGCAAAGCCGCGATCTCACGAATTCTGGTTTTGACGGGCCGCAGACCGATCAGCTCGGTGTCCAGATGGTCGAGGACCTCACCGACTCCCGAAGCAATGAAACTGGATTCCAGATCAATCGATGAGTCCATCAATTGCCGCGGCGAAGGCGTGATCTGAATCGCTCAGGCTCGCATCTTCCGCGTCCTCATCAGGGCGCAAAGTGATGTTCACATAGGTTTTCCCAAAGCTGATATCGGGATAGCGCTTGTTCAGTTCACTGAACTCACCAAGCCGATCCAGGAAATCACGGGTGGTGCTGTAACTGTCGAACTCGAATCGCTTCTCCAGACAGACCGGTCGCTTGCGTTCATTCCAGGCTTCCATCAACAACCTCGTGGCCTCTCCGAAACCTAAAGGAGGGCTCCCCTCTGACAGCCCATCAGACGTTCCGACCAGGCCGACGCGTAGGCACGGTTGGCCGCCTGCTGCTCGGGATCCTGGGTGTCGAGAGGATTGGGCATTGTGCCGGCGATGGCTGCATTGGTGACACAGAACATCGACTTCTGGAAGCTGATGCAGATCTGAACATGGGCATCTGCCTGTCCACGACCGTGACGGTCATACCAGCGGCTGAGCTCCTCGGGAAGATTCCTGTACATGTCCGACATGCAGAGGCTCGGGGGGATCCCAGCTCCCATGCTCGGCAAAGGATCCGCGTAGAGAGCTCCGTACTTGAACAGACTCTGGTCCGCTGCGATCTGACGGGCCTGGGCGTTGTAAGACACCGTTCCGAGAAACGGCATGCCTCGAAAGAACACCGCCTCCACATAAGGCACGGCGACATCAACCAGAAAGGTGAGACCTGCTTCCGGGGGGAGAACCCATACGGACTCACCACCCACCATCACCTCGTAGGTGATGGGATTTCCTGCGGCCGTGACCAGACCATCACGGATGTGATGAACCACATCCAGCACGCAGGCCACTTCTCCGATGCGATAACGGCGTGCCAGGTCAATGAAGATGTCACTCATCACCCGCCAGAACAGACCCAGTGCATAGATCGTCGTCATCGATCTGATCGCTTCAGGTGCGAAGCCCGGATAGAGACCATTCACCAGACGCAGAAGAGGATCCCGCCTGGAGCGCAGGGCGATCACGCGGCGACACACGTCTTCAAAAGGCTCTGAATCGAAATAGGCATCCATCCCTCCAGTTCCGTGCCAGAACATCGCTTTCTGGCAGTACTCGGCATATTCGAAGTTGATCCGGTCACCCATCAGGTGCTCCCAGAAGCGCTTAGGAGTGAATCCCTCGTGGAAGAAGCGGAACACCGGGAACGGATTGAGAAGTTGCGTCTTTCCCTGATGCACGAGGTTGCAGCTGTAGGCATCCAGCACAAGGCCATAACTTTCCAGCACATTCACCACCTGCAGCAGATGGTCTGGGGTGTCAGCCAGCAGAGGGGTGTCCGACAGCAGACGCCTGATCAGCTCTTCCTGATCCGGGAGCGTGGGTTCGGTGGCTTGAGGTCTGGCAGTGGTGGTCATGAGAGCCCTCCAGGCTGGACCAGTGTGGCGAGTTCGCTGAGCTGGGCGGTGGCTGGCTGGCTGAGGCCCACGAGAAGATTGGGAACAACACCAAGCAGAAGGATCAGCAGAGACATCGACAGAGCGGGGATCTGCTGGGCGAAGGGCACCTCATTCAGGATTCTCGGATTCTGATTGGCGCCGGAAGCCACCGCAAGACGACCGAAGAACGCACGGTTGACCAGCAGCAGGAAATAGACAGCTGTGAGGCCTGAGCCGACCATCGAGAGAAGAGTCGCCACAGGGAACATCTCGAAACTTCCCTTGAAAACGAGGAACTCGGAGATGAAACCAGCCATGCCTGGGATTCCTGCACTGGCCATCACACCGATGATCATCAAGGTGCCGGTCAGAGGCAGGCCACGCTGAGGATTCAACAGCCCCCGCAGCACGTTGAGGTCACGGGTGCCTGTGCGCTCGTACACGACGCCAACCGCAAGGAAAAGAACAGCTGAGATCAGGCCGTGACTGACCATCTGGAACAGAGCACCAATCAGCGCGAGGGGAGTGGCCGCAGCGGCGGCGAGCAGCACATAGCCCATGTGACCCACCGAGCTGTAGGCCACCATCCGCTTCATGTCGGTCTGCGCGATGGCCGCCAGGGATCCGTACAGCACTGAAACAGCTGCCCAGCCGGCCAGCCAGGGGGCAGCCACGGACCATGCCTCCGGGAAAAGGCCGAGGCAGAAACGCAGAAGGCCGTAGGTGCCCAGCTTCAGCAAAACACCGGCCAGCAGCACCGAAACAGGCGTGGAAGCCTCGGTGTGAGCATCCGGAAGCCAGGTATGGAAAGGGAAGAGAGGGATCTTGATTCCGAAGCCGATCAGCAGACAGCTCATCAGCACAAGCTGACTGGTCAGCCCCATCTGTGTGGTGAGGATCGGCCGGATTCCGAAATCAACGCTCCCTGTGACCAGGGCGATGCCAAGAAAGGCCGCCAGGATCAGAACGCCTGACACGGCTGTGACGATCAGAAACTTGGTTGAGGCATAGGCCCTGTTGGCGCCACCCCAGATCGCGATGAGCAGCCAGAGAGGAATCAGCTCCAGTTCATAGAACAGGAAGAAGAGCAGGAGATTCTGAGCGAGGAAAGCACCATTCACCGCACCGCTGATGACCAGTAGAAGAGCGAAATAAACGCGAGGACGGTTGTCGACCGAACGCGATGCTGCTGCTGCCACAAGACAGAGCACCCCGTTCATGAGCACAAGCGGGAGCGAAAGACCGTCAACACCGAGACTGAATTCGAGACCAACCTGAGGCAGCCAGGGGAGAATCTCCACCAGTTGCTGTCCAGGCTCGACCGCTGAGAAGGGAATCAGCAGGCCGAAGCTGAGCAGACTCTGCAGGGCGAGAGTGACCAGCGTGAATGTGCGGCTGCGGCTGGCCGTTTCGGCACCAGGTAGAACACTGATCAACAGTGCGCCGAGGAAGGGGATCAGAAGAAGAATCGTCAGCATGATGACCTCACTGCAGAACCCAGCTCAGAGACATGAGCAGCAACACGATGGCGCCGATCACCGTGAGCACATACGACTGGGTCTGACCGCTGATGCTGAGCTTCAGGCCTTCGGCACTCGACAGGGAGAAGCGTGCCAGACCATGCAGCACTCCATCAACGACATTGCGGTCAAACCAGCCGGCGAGCTGCGAGAAGGTGGCCACCACATTGACAATGGTGACCCGGTAGAAGCGCTCGGTGTAGAAGTCGTAGGCGAGCAGATCCTGGAACCAGCGAAGAATCGGATTGAGAGATCGTGACCAGGCCTTGTTGAGGGGAACGAGAGCCCCGGCAATCAACCCGGCAGCACCACTGGACACCACCAGAGCAGCGGCCCAGAAGGGGAAGGCGAGGAGACCGTCGAGCGATTCCAGACGGATCAGAAGAAACGGAGTCAGCACCACGATCACAGTGAGAGCCACCATCGGAAGCGCCATCTGCCAGTTGATCTCGGCCGCCCGTCGGGTCTTGGCCAGCGACGGACCAAGGAACACCTGTCGGAACACCCGGGTGAGGTTCAACGCTGTGAGGGCATTGGTGATCAGGAACACCGGCACGAACACCACCGCCCTGGCACCGACCAGCTCGACAGCCTGTGCCAGGCAGAGGAATCCTCCGAGTGGAAGCAATCCGACCAGACCGGCTCCGCCGACCAGAAAGGATCCGGTGGTGGCGGGCATGCGACTGCCGAGACCACCGAGCTCGGTGATGTCCTGACAGTTGGTCGAGGCGATCACACCTCCAACACTCATCGACAGGAGAGCCTTCGAGACGGCGTGGGCGTAGAGCAACAGCAGTGCCAGCACGGGCACCTGCAGAGAAATAGCGATGAACACAAGACCGAGATAGGCCGTTGTGGAATACGACAGCGTGCGCTTGATATCGACCTGGGCGATGGACACCAGGGAACCGCCGATGGCGCTGATGGTGCCGATCACCTGAAGCACCACGAGGGTGACCGGCGCGTGCTGCAGAAGAGGCATGACCTTCAGCAGCACAATGGCACCGCAGGTCACCACAACGGAGTTGCGCAGAATCGAGGCAGGGTTGGGACCCTCCATGGCCTCATCAAGCCAGAGGTGCATCGGAAACTGGGCGCACTTGCCTGTGGGTCCGGCCACCAGTCCAAGACCGAGGAGTGTTGCAGCCAGTGGCGTCAGGGTGTCCTGAGCCGACCAGCTGTACAGATCGTCAAAGCCAGTGACTCCTGACCAGGCCGTTAGGGCCACCACACTCATCAGCAGCATCACGTCACCGACGCGTTTGGTCAGAAACGCGTCGCGGGCTGCGGTGACCACCAGCGGCTGGGCATACCAGAAACCCACAAGCAGATAGGTGGACAGGGTGAGCATCTCCAGAAGGAAATAGCTTTGAAACAACGAATCGCTCAGCACAACTCCCGACATGGCACCTTCGAAGAAACCGAGCAGAGCAAAGAAGCGGGCCAGCGCCCATTCCTTGTCGAGGTACCCCAGCGAATAAATCTGGGAGAGAAGGCTCAGACCAGTGATCAACTCGAGAGCGGAAACGTTGGTGAGCGAAAGACTGAAACTGATCTCAAGATTGAGATCACCCACAGACAGCCATGGCATGCCGATCACGGCCGGACCATTGGCCATCACATCCCTCAGCACAAGGCTGCCGTGGACCACGGCCAGCAGCGTCAGCAGGATGTTCAGATACGCCGGTGGACGATGGGCGTCCCTGCGGAACCATCCGAAGGCCCAGGGAAGGGACACCAGCATTCCTGCGAATCCATAGAGAGGAATCAACCAGGCGGTCTGAAGAGGCAGCGAAAGAGCTGGAGTCAAAAGCAACGAGACCTGAACGGCCGTTGAGGTGCGGGTTGGCCGGCGAATCTAGTCCGAAATGATGCAGAGGAACGTTATTGATCAACTACGCCTTCGCACATTGGTCGGCAGAAGCGCCGGCTCAACTTCCTGATGGGGACGGGCAATGATGTGGGCAGCCACAAGGCCGTCACCAACGCGTTCGCAGGCATCGGCACCTGCACGCACGGCGGCGTTCACAGCACCGGTCTCACCACGCACCATCACTGTGACGTAGCCACCGCCCACATATTCACGGCTGATCAGCTGCACTTCGGCAGCCTTCGTCATGGCGTCGGCGGCTTCGATGGCCGGCACCATGCCGCGGGTTTCGATCATGCCGAGAGCAATTCCCTGCACAGAAGGCTCCGGAGCAGCTGCGATCGACTTGGAGGCGCGACCTGAACCTGATGAGCCGGAAGACGATGAGGCGCTGCGGCGGCTGCCGCTCCGTGCCGACACGGCACGGCTGGAGCCCGTCCTTGCGGTGGTGCTGCGACGGGTGGTTGTGGAGCGGCTGCTCGCGACCGGAGTCACATCCACTGTGGTTGAAGAGGCTTCGGTCTCAGCCGTCGAGGAAACCGCTTTTGACGCAGAACTGGTTTCGGCCCCAGCTGAGGCCTTGGCCGTCGTTGATGTGGTCGAAACTGCAGCAGCGGCTGCGGAAGAGCGACGACGGGAAACTGGAGAGGCCATGGTGAAGGTTTCAGGTGGATGGAATGGAGGGAGGGGTCGCGATCAGTTATCCATCCGGCATCCAGTGATCGATGATTCCACCGATGGT
>NYZI01000089.1 GCA_002687115.1 Cyanobium sp. ARS6 | reverse complement strand
CCTACGATCGCCGGGTCTGGCTGCATTGGCAGCTCCGTTCCCCCGAACCTGACCCATGGGATTGCCCTGGTATCGGGTGCACACCGTCGTTATTAACGACCCAGGCCGTCTTCTGGCCGTGCACCTCATGCACACTGCCCTCGTCGCCGGCTGGGCCGGCTCGATGGCTCTTTATGAACTTGCCATCTTCGACCCCTCCGACCCTGTCCTGAACCCGATGTGGCGTCAGGGCATGTTCGTGATGCCCTTCATGGCCCGACTGGGCGTGACGGACAGCTGGGGAGGTTGGAGCATTACAGGAGCGACAGGCGTTGACCCTGGCTTCTGGAGCTTCGAAGGTGTCGCGGCTGCTCACATCGTGTTCAGTGGCTTGCTCCTGCTGGCCGCCATCTGGCACTGGACATTCTGGGATCTTGAAATCTGGCAGGACCCCCGCACCGGTGAGCCGGCTCTCGACCTTCCCAAGATTTTCGGCATCCACCTTCTCCTGGCCGGCCTCGGCTGCTTCGGGTTCGGAGCCTTCCATCTCACAGGTGTCTTCGGACCAGGAATGTGGATTTCTGATCCTTACGGAATCACCGGACACCTCGAGCCGGTACAACCGTCCTGGGGACCGGAGGGCTTCAACCCGTTCAATCCTGGCGGAATCGTCGCCCACCACATTGCAGCTGGAATCGTCGGGATCATTGCCGGTATTTTCCACATCACCACCCGCCCGCCGGAACGCCTTTACAAGGCTCTGAGGATGGGAAACATTGAAACGGTTCTGGCCAGCGCAATTGCCGCTGTGTTTTTCGCAGCTTTCATTGTTGCCGGAACGATGTGGTACGGAGCTGCTGCAACACCAATCGAGCTGTTCGGTCCAACCCGATATCAATGGGACCAGAGCTATTTCAAAACCGAGATCAATCGCCGCGTACAAACGGCAATGGATCAGGGGCAAACCGAGTCCGAGGCCTATGCCTCGATTCCCGAAAAGTTGGCCTTCTACGACTATGTCGGTAACAGCCCCGCCAAAGGTGGTCTGTTCCGCGTCGGCCCCATGGTGAATGGTGACGGCCTGCCGACAGGTTGGTTGGGACACATTTCTTTCACAGACAAGGATGGACGTGATCTTCAGGTTCGTCGCCTTCCCAACTTCTTCGAGAACTTCCCTGTGATTCTTGAAGATTCCGACGGCGTTGTGAGAGCTGACATTCCTTTCCGTCGTGCTGAAGCGAAGTACTCCTTTGAACAGCAAGGTGTTATAGCCACTGTTTTCGGCGGAGCGCTCGACGGTCAAACCTTCACTGACCCTGCAGATGTGAAGCGTCTGGCCCGAAAAGCACAGCTGGGAGAGGCTTTCGAATTCGATCGCGAGACCTACAACTCCGACGGTGTGTTCCGCAGTTCGCCCAGAGGCTGGTTCACGTTCGGTCACGCCACCTTCGCGTTGCTGTTCTTCTTCGGCCACATCTGGCACGGAGCCCGAACGCTGTACCGCGATGTGTTCGCCGGTATCGATCCCGATCTCGGAGAACAGGTTGAATTCGGTCTCTTCCAGAAACTTGGAGACCGCTCCACCCGCCGACTACCAGAGGGTTACGTGCCCCCTGCAGGCACACCGCTCAGTTGACCAGTTCTTAGGAGATAACCGATGGAAAGCTTCGCTTACATCCTCATCCTCACCCTTGCGATCGCAACTCTCTTCTTCGCAATTGCATTCCGCGATCCTCCGAAGATCGGCAAGTGATCATCCAGCCCCGCTTTCAGTGGGGCTTTTTTTATGTCTAAAACGTGAATTCGCCCCACTGATGTCATGGGTGGACGCGAGCCTTACAATTCATACATCTACGTAATTAAAAGGGAGTGCAGTGCCCCTCCTGCCAGAACACAGACAGCCGGGTGCTCGAATCAAGAGCAGCCGATGGTGGCAGGAGCGTGCGTCGTCGCCGAGAGTGCCTCAATTGCGAATTTCGTTTCACCACCTACGAACGTGTTGAAACCGTTCCAATCACAGTGATCAAGCGAAACGGAAATCGTGAAACTTTCAGTCGGAGCAAATTGCTTCACGGCTTGAGCAGAGCCTGCGAGAAAACTGGTATTCCGCCAGAACGTCTTGAGACAATGGTTGAAGAGCTTGAACTCAGTCTTCAACAACGCAGTGGACGTGAAGTCTCCAGCAGCGACATCGGTGAGCTGGTGCTCGAAAAACTGAAACTGCTCAGCGAAGTTGCTTATATCCGTTTTGCATCGGTGTATCGCCAGTTCAGCGGGGTGAGCGATTTTGTGGCCACCCTGGAAGGCATCAATGCAACCAAGGCGGAACTGACAGCAGTGATCTGAGCTTGATCGCTGATCTGTAGACTCAGCAATTGCCTGATTCGGGTCGGCGGGCCTGTTTCAGATCCCATCGCTCTGTCCCAGAGGCAGACCGCCAACGTTCCATGACTGTCACGCCCACAGATCCTTCACAGGAATCGGCAATAGACACCGCAGAAGCGGTCATATCCTCAACCGAAGCAGTGGCTGAAGGATCATCTGATCAAGCCGATTTCGGTACCGATGAAGATCTCGGCATTCCCGAAGACATTCCCACTGCTGACGACCCCAGCAGTCGGGCAGCCAGCAGGGACATGGACAACGCCGGATTCACGCTGGATGAATTCGCAGCCTTACTGAGTAAGTACGACTACAACTTCAAGCCCGGCGACATTGTCAACGGCACAGTATTCGCCCTGGAATCGAAGGGCGCCATGATCGATATCGGTGCAAAGACCGCGGCATTCATGCCTCTTCAGGAGGTTTCGATCAATCGCGTCGAGGGACTGAGCGACGTGCTTCAACCCGGTGAGATCCGGGAGTTCTTCATCATGAGCGAGGAGAACGAAGACGGACAGCTCTCACTCTCTATCCGGCGCATCGAATATCAGAGAGCCTGGGAACGTGTCCGTCAGCTGCAGAAAGAAGACGCCACCATTTATTCCGAGGTGTTTGCCACCAACAGAGGCGGTGCACTGGTCAGGGTCGAGGGCCTGCGCGGATTCATTCCTGGCTCCCACATCAGTACACGCAAACCCAAAGAGGAGCTTGTAGCTGACTTCCTCCCCCTCAAATTCCTGGAGGTTGACGAGGAACGCAATCGTCTGGTGCTGAGCCACAGGCGTGCTCTTGTGGAACGCAAGATGAATCGCCTCGAAGTGGGTGAGGTTGTTGTTGGCACCGTGCGCGGCATCAAGCCCTATGGAGCCTTCATCGACATCGGCGGTGTCAGCGGTCTGCTCCACATCTCGGAAATCAGTCACGAACACATCGAAACGCCTCACTCGGTGCTGAATGTGAATGATCAGATGAAGGTGATGATCATTGATCTCGACGCCGAAAGAGGCCGGATCTCTCTCTCCACCAAGGCACTGGAACCGGAACCTGGCGACATGCTCACGGATCCTCAGAAGGTGTTCGACAAGGCCGAGGAAATGGCAGCTCGCTACAAGCAGATGTTGCTGGAGCAGGCCGAGGAAGGCGAAGAGCCCCTGGGTTCAATGATGATCTGAGGAACACGAGCCGATGGCTCATCTCAAACTTAAAGACCGTCTGCTCGGTCCAGTTCAGGGGGTGCTGTTCGACAAGGACGGCACCCTTTCCCACAGCGAACCACGTTTGATCGAACTGGCTGACGCCAGAATTGAGGAGGCAGAGCGACAGTTCAGATCGAGAGGCGCCTCAGCCCTCAGGCTTCGGGAACTGCATGACCTGCTGGAGAGAACCTACGGCCGTTCTCTTGACGGGGTCATTCCCGACGGAACACTGGCTGTGGCATCAAGACATCACAACCTGCTGAGCACTGCGACGGTGTTCTGCCAGATGAATCTGAGCTGGCCCCAATCACTGGTTCTGGCTCAGGAGGTGTTCGATCAGGTGGATAGCGACAGAGAAACGCTGTATCCAGGCGGATACCCGATTGGATTGTTACCCGATGCAGCACGTCTTCTGAAAGAGCTGTCCGGAGCTGGAATCATCTGCGCCGTCATCAGTAATGACACAACAGAGGGCATTCAGAACTTTCTCGATCAGCACCAACTCAACGACTGCGTCAGCGGACTCTGGAGTGCTGATCATCTCCCTGCCAAACCGGATCCGGATGCTGTCCACGGACTCTGCTCACAGCTGGAGCTGAAAGCGGAGGATTGTGCATTGATCGGAGATGCCGACACAGATCTGTTGATGGCACGACAGGCAGGGATCGGTCTGACCCTTGGCTATGTGGCGGGATGGCATCGCTTGCCGAAGCTCACCGCCCATGAACATTTGATCAATCACTGGAGCGAACTGACCGCGATCACAGAGGCAATGACAAGGGCTTAAGAAGACGACCTCGTAAAGTCCCGACCAATCACCGATGGTTATGAGTCGATACGTCTTCACCTCCGAATCAGTCACGGAGGGGCATCCGGACAAGATCTGCGATCAGGTCAGTGATGCCGTGCTTGACGCTCTTCTGGCGCAGGACCCGTCCAGCCGTGTGGCCTGCGAAACAGTGGTGAACACAGGCCTTTGCATGATCACAGGCGAAGTTACCTCCAAAGCGCAGGTGGACTTCATCCACCTTGTTCGCAATGTGATCAAGGAAATCGGCTACAGCGGCGCCCGCGCCGGTGGCTTTGATGCCAACAGCTGTGCCGTCCTGGTCGCCCTCGACCAGCAGTCGCCGGACATCGCTCAAGGTGTGAATGAAGCCGATGACCACGCCGGAGATCCCCTGGATCTGGTTGGCGCCGGTGATCAGGGAATCATGTTCGGCTACGCGTGCAACGAGACACCTGAGCTGATGCCTCTGCCCATCAGCCTGGCTCATCGCCTGGCAAGACGGCTGGCGGAAGTGCGTCACAACGGGACACTCGACTACCTCCTGCCTGATGGGAAAACACAGGTGAGCGTGGTTTACGACAACAACAAGCCCGTTGCGATCGACACGATCCTGATCTCCACCCAGCACACCGCGGAAGTGGGGGGCATCAGTGACGAGCAGGGCATCCGCGAGCGCATCACGGAGGACCTCTGGACCCATGTGGTGGAACCGGCAACAGCCGACCTGGCACTCAAACCAAGCCGGGAAGCGACCAAATATCTCGTGAACCCGACAGGAAAATTTGTGGTGGGTGGACCGCAGGGTGATGCCGGACTGACCGGTCGCAAAATCATCGTGGATACCTACGGCGGTTATGCCCGTCATGGCGGAGGCGCCTTCTCAGGCAAAGACCCCACCAAAGTCGACCGCTCAGCAGCCTATGCAGCCCGTTACGTTGCGAAATGCCTCGTGGCAGCAGGCCTGGCTGAAAGAGCCGAAGTGCAGTTGAGCTATGCCATCGGGGTTGCCAAGCCGGTGTCGATCCTGGTCGAATCCTTCGGAACAAGCCAGTTGGCCAACGATGCTCTGACCAACCTGGTTCAGGAGCATTTCGACCTGCGCCCAGGAGCCATCATCGAAAACTTCGGACTGCGCAATCTGCCTCAGCAACGCGGCGGACGCTTCTATCAGGACACAGCTGCCTATGGACACTTCGGCCGCAACGATCTGAAGGCTCCCTGGGAAAACGTCGACGCCAAGGCGGCTGAACTGCGCAACGCCTGATCCATTGATGCACGATTCACTGGCGCTCGGAATCGATCTGGGCACCAGTGGAGTGCGTATCGCGGTTCTCAATGAACAAAGGGAACTTGTCTACACGGATTCCACCAGCTACGAGCGAGGCCTGGCTGATCCGGATGACTGGCTGAAAAGCTGCATCCAACTGATCAAAGGCATACCGAACCCGTTTCGCTGCAAGCTCAGGGGTGTGGCTGTCGATGGAACCTCAGGGACACTGCTGGCCTGCGATCCAGAGGGCACTCCCCTTGGGAAGGCTTTGCCTTACCACGTGGCCTGCCCGGAACAGCTCAAGCAGGTGAGGGAGCTGGTGGAGCCAGGCCAGCCGGCATCGAGTGCGAGTGGCAGCTTGGCCCGAGCACTGAGGCTGCTGCACCAGCACTCACAGCCGCTGATTCTTCGTCACCAGGCGGACTGGATCGCTGGCTGGCTGATGGATGACTGGCGATTTGGAGAAGAAGGCAACAACCTTCGTCTGGGCTGGTCACTCACCGATCAGCGATGGCCCAATGCCTTTGAGCCAGTGGCCTGGAGAGAGGCCTTGCCGGAGATCCGAGCGAGCGGTTCAAGGCTCGGATTCATGGACGGGGCCCGATCAAAACAGCTGGGGTTACCTGAAGATCTGCTGGTGATCGCAGGAACAACAGACGCCAATGCGGCAGTGCTCACCGCCGATGCCGCCGACGATGAGGGCATCACCGTGCTGGGAAGCACGCTCGTGCTCAAACGCTTCACCAACATCCCTTTGCGAACTGGTGCAGGGACCTCCAGCCACCGTGTGGGTGGCCGCTGGCTTGCAGGTGGGGCCTCCAACAGTGGCGGTGCTGTATTGCGCGAGTGCTTCCCGGGCATAGACCTCGAGGAACTGAGCCGGCAGATCGATCCTGACCAGGAGAGTGGGCTGAAACTGCTGCCCTTGAGCGGCAAAGGTGAGCGCTTTCCCGTGGATGACCCTGATCTTGAACCGATCCTGACGCCTCGCCCGGTCAGCGATGCCCTCTATCTGCATGGGCTTCTGGAGGGCCTCAGCCACATCGAACGCCATGGCTGGACGAGGCTCACTGAACTTGGAGCCCCTGCTCCGAAACGCCTGGTCACCCTTGGTGGGGGTGCAGGCAACCCCCAATGGCGACGCTTGCGGCAACGCTTGCTCGGCATACCGATCCGAAGTTGTTACAGCCCACCTGCTGCGGGGGTGGCACGACTCGCACTCACCGCTCTGCAACAACAGCATGATCAAATCAGCCATTCCGGGAGAGAATCGACTGAGCTTCCATGAGCCTTTGGCAAACAGACTCCGTGACGCGCTCGCCATCGGGCTGTTCGTCGTGTTGGCCGGATACGTGGGGTACAGCGGTTTTCGACTGGCCCTGCTGCTCTGG
>NYZI01000088.1 GCA_002687115.1 Cyanobium sp. ARS6 | reverse complement strand
TGTGGTGGATGGGCCGGGTTGGATTTGAACCAACGTAGGCAGAGCCAGCGGATTTACAGTCCGCCCCCATTAACCACTCGGGCACCGACCCGAACCACTGGAAGAACTTACCAGTCGGCCAGGCGATCTTTCAGCGGTCTGTGTCTCTCGTTGGTTCTCGATACGATTGGAATCGAAAGGAATACTCCTTAGGCCATGCGCCTGCTGCTCCTGAACGGTCCCAACCTCAACCTGCTGGGGCAACGAGAACCAGGTCTTTATGGACATCAGACTCTCGAGCAGATTGAGGGAGAGCTGAGTCAGCGCGCAGCTGCAGCAGGCGTGCAACTGGACTGTTTTCAAAGCAATTTCGAAGGAGCTCTGGTGGAGCGTGTCCACCAGGCCATTGGCGAGGTCGATGGGATTCTCCTGAATGCAGGCGCCTACACCCACACTTCGATTGCCTTGCGTGATGCTCTGCTGGGTGTGGCCATTCCTTACGTCGAGCTGCATCTCAGCAACACGCATGCCCGTGAGCCCTTTCGCCATAACTCTTTTCTGGCTGATCGTGCGGTTGGTGTGGTGAGTGGCTTCGGTCCCTTCAGTTATGACCTGGCCTTCGATGGCCTGCTGAACCACCTGCGCAGAGCTGCAGCATGACCATCACCTCTTCGGTGCCCAGCATCCGCTGGCTTGCAGCACCCACCAGCCGTGACTGGGTTGAGCAGGCCATCGCCAGACCGATGGAGGTGCTGATCGACCATGCCCATTGCGAACGCAAAGCGGCTGGGGCCGCGGTGCAGCTGATGTTCAGATATTTGTGTGAGCCGGGTCTGGGCGAGGCTCTCAGTCCGCTGGCGCGGGAGGAGCTTGAGCACTTTGAGCGGGTGCTGAGGCTTCTGAAGGATCGGGGCCGCTACCTGGAGCCTTTGCCCTCGCCTGGTTATGGAGCATGGCTGGCCAAGCAGGTGCGTCGGAGAGAGCCCGAGCGCATGCTCGATTCGTTTCTGGTGGCGGGATTGATCGAGGCTCGGAGCCACGAGCGGATGGCATTGCTGGCCGAGCACAGTCCGGATCCAGATCTGCGCCTGCTCTATGGAGACCTGTTGAAGAGTGAAGCTCGACACTTCGGTCTTTATTGGGTGTTGTGTGCCGACCGTTATCCAAGGGACCTGATTGTGCATCGACTTCATGAGCTGGCCGCGGCTGAAGTGGATGCGCTTCGTGGCGAGCTGCCTACTCCTGAGGCCGTGCGCATGCATTCAGTGGGAGTTGATGCCTGACCAGGGGTCTACTGATCCCCTGACAACATCTAGTGACGGCATGGTTCGTCGATTGATGCAGCCTGCATTGAGCCTCAGATGCGGGACCTTTGTAATCAGAGTCCAAAAGAAGTCTGAAGAGACTCGCCATGGAGCCTGGGTCAGTTCTAAGATTGACCCAGTCACTTTGCGATGTCGATGTTTGACCCTGTGACCGCCGTTGCCGATTCGCTGCAGGCTTTGAGGAACGGCACCACCGATGAGCAGTGGGATGGCCTCAAGTCCGACCCGCTCGTGCGTGATCTGATCGGCCGTTGCGCTGACCTAGAAGCTGCCTTGCTGCTGAGTGAAGAGTCGCTGGTCAAGGAGTTGCCGACCAGCAGGACCTCATCATTGAAATCACCGGTTGAGGCTCGTTTGCTGCTCGCAGCCTGATTCCCACGACGTGTTGAGGCTGGGATAGCGGTCGGCGATCGAATCGCCTGTGAATTCGGCGACCCAGCAGCTGGGATTGTTGAAAAATCTCAGTGTGCAGAACCATGGGTTGACGCCCATGTCAAACCAATGGCGAGTCCCGGCTGGAACACTGATCCAGTCATTGGTTTCGCAGAGCACCTGCAACACTTCATCGCCGATGTGCAGGCAGAACAGACCGCAGCCCTCAACGAAGAAGCGCACCTCATCCTCGGCGTGAACATGTTCCTTGAGAAACTTCTGCCGCAGGGCCACTCGGTCAGGATGATCGGGCAGCACCCTGATGGCATCGACACTTGGGAAATTGCCGCGTTCCTTTGTCCACTCGATTTCGCGTCTGTAAGCCGCCAGGATCTCTGCGGCTGAGGCGTTGAAATCCAGCTGATGCTGCGCAGGCCAGCGTTCGAAGCCGATGCCTCGCTGCTTCAGCAGATCCTGAATCCTTCCGCCGTCCCGTGTTTGCATCTGGACGGCGTTGGTGGCAACTGAATAAAGAGTGAGTTCACTCATGGTGCTGGAGTCTGGACAGAACCAGTGAATGAGGCTGCTTCCAGCCTGTTCATCATGCTGGATGGCTGGTTGGCCTGGTTTGCCATTGTCCATCTCGTCCGAGTGTTCTCCGAATCAGCTCACGCTGGTCGGTGTGGGCCCGGGAAATCCCGAGCTGCTCACGGTGGCTGCTGTTCGAGCCCTTGAAGCCGCTGATGTTGTTGCCCATCCCATTGCCCATGAAGGAGCAGAGGGCATGGCCCTAACGATCGCCTCCCGCTGGCTTCGGTCTGATCAGCGTTGCCTGCCTCTGTTGTTCCCGATGGTTGCTGAGGCTCAGCCACGAATCACAGCCTGGAGACAGGCTGCTGATGCGCTGGTCGAAGAGGTCAGAGCCGGCCACCGGGTGGTGCTGCTCTGTGAAGGGGATGTGTCGCTGTTTGCTACGGGGAGCTACGTGCAGCTGGCTTTGCGTCGTCATCACCCAGATGTGCCATTCGCCTTGATTCCAGGCGTTCCATCTGTTTGTGCGGCGGCGGCAGCCGCAGTCGAAGGGGCTCACGACAGTCCTCTGGCCTTTCAGCAGGAGGGGCTGCTGATTCGCCCCTGTCCGGAGACTGGCGCCGAGTTCGTCGCTTTGCTTGACACTGCACGCCAAACATCCACCGTGCTCGCTTTGCTCAAAGTGGGGCAGCGCTGGTCCTGGGTTCGTGGCGCGCTGGAGCAGGCAAAGCTGCTTGATCAAGCGCTCTTCGCTCAGCGGGTCGGTTGGCCCGATCAGTGGGTGACACCGGCTCGGGCGGTGCCAGATGATGTGAAGCCCTACTTCTCACTGTTGCTGATCCGTCAGTTCTGGCCAGAGGTGTTGCCTTGACTGCCGCTCTGCAACCGCTGACACCGCTGCAATGGCTGGCGCTCGTGCATCCGGTGCTGATCATCCTGTTTGTCTATCCCGTGATCGGCGCAACGATCCGGCTGGGAATTCTGGCCAGGGAGCGCCGTCTGGAGATCAATCCCATCGCTCCAACCGTTCCTGTTGAACATGTGGATCACGGTCGCTGGGCGACGGCTGGCCTGCTCGTGGCTGTGCTGTTTGCCTTGAGTCACGACCTGGCTGCCGCCGGCGCCGGCGCCGGCAGCTGGTTGGTGGCCCTTGTTCAGGCATCCGGGGTTGTTGTGTCGTTCCTGGCCCTGCTGCGCACCCGTCGACTGGCCCTGCGGCTGCTGTTGTCCTGGAGCTGTTGGTTGTTTCTGCTGCTGATCACGATTCAGCCTCTGCTGGTGAGAGATCGCGCGCTGGCGGCTCCTGCGGTCTGGCAGTCGCACACCTGGGGCGGACTGTTGCTGCTCGCATTCCTGCTGCTCACCATGGCCTGTCAGCGGGAGATCTCAGGGCGTCTGTGGATGCGCCGGATTCATGTGGCTCTGAACGTTTTTGTGGCATTGCTCCTGGCAACGCAGGCCATCACCGGGACCCGTGATCTCTGGCTTGGTTGAGGCTCGGTGCAGTGGGGTTTGTGGCAACAGGCAGCGATGGAACGGTTGGCGTGACGGCAGGGTGAACAGACGGCTGATCAAGACGATCAATGCTTGCCATTCCGGTGATGCCTGACGTTCAGGCCAGCATCCAGGCCTGCAGAACAGCCAGAGGATGAGCTGCTGTCGATTTCGGTCGCTGAGTTCCTGCCAGCGCAGCGCAACTCGGTTGCCCTGCTTGCGTTCCTCCACAACAGGCAGAGCGGGCACCTCGTTGGTCCAGTGAAGTCGTTCGAGGTTCACCTCCGCCGGTAAGGGAATGGCGGTGTCAAGTTCCACGCCGGTTTCGCTGAGGGCCGTGATTCGACAGGGTCGCCGCAGTCCATCGCTGTCCTCCAGCTCGGCTGGCAAACAAGCGGCCTGCCATGGGGCCGGGTCGTGTGCGGGTGGATCCCAGCAGGCGCGCAGTGCAATCCAGAGGCTGAGCAGGTTGATCACGGCCCAGGTCAGACCAAGGGGCCTGGAGTCGAGGATCTCGCTGTCCAGTGATGGTGTCGTCATCAGTCCGTACAGGTTGATCAGGTTCAGCAGCAGCAGCGCCAGCAGAGGTGTCACCAGAGCAAAGCTGAAGCTGCCTCGGTCCCGTTTCTGGTGTTTCGGTGTCACGCGAAAGCCGCCGATGTGTCCCAGCAGATTGGTGAAAATGGTCAGCGTCAGCGGCACCGTGAGCACCCAGCCGGTGAGTTCGCTCAGCAGGGCGGTGCGGGAGCCTCTGTTGATCCAGCCGATGCTGAGCAGAAGAGTTGCCCAGAGCGGCAACAGCATGCGCAGGGCTTCATCGGTGTTGATCAGGATGGGAACGGTGCCGAGCAGGCCGTAGCTGAGCGGCATCAACATCAGCACCAGTCGTGGCATGTTGTTGAACCAGTGCACAACGCCCTCGAGGTAAGCCATCCGCTCGCCGATTCGCAGGTCACCCCGGCCCAGCGGTCCGTCATGGAGTCGCAGGCTTTGCAGCGTTCCGTTCGCCCAGCGCTGCCGTTGTCTTACGAAGTCGGCCATCGTTTCAGCGGCCAGACCTGCACTGAGCTTCTGTTGGAGATAGAGCAGTTTCCAGCCTCGGCGGCGGAGCCTCAGACCGGTGACGAAATCCTCTGAGATCGCCTGTTCCCTGAAACCTCCAACTGAATCGATGGCGCTGCGGCGAGCCAGAAAGGCTGTGCCGGCGCACACCACGGCCCCCCAGCCATCCCGGACAGGTTCGATCCATCGGTAAAAGCTTTCTTCATCGGGCAGCAGCCAGCGTTCCATGACCAGATTGCGCATCACGGGATCGGCGTTGATGAAGGTCTGCGGGGTCTGAAGCAGTCCCACCTTGGGGTCCTGGAAAAAACCGATGCAGCACTCGAGAAAATCTCTCTGTGGAATGAAGTCAGCGTCGAACACCGCCAGCAGCTCGCCGTTGCAATGGCGCAGGCCGGCATTGAGATTGCCGGCTTTGGCACTGTTGCGCTCAGGGCGGTGGCGATAACGACAGCCGAGCCTGAGCGCCAGCTGCTTCACTTCCGGACGGCCGCTGTCATCCAGCACCCAGACGCGACGGTTTTGATAGTCCAGATGGCAGCAGGCGATCAGGCTGCGTTCCAACACTTCGAGGGGTTCTCCGTAGGTGGGCACAAGGACGTCGACCGGCGGTCGCCAGTCGCTGTTCCGCCATTCCTCTCTCAGTTGTTGCACCCTGGTTCGACGGTCGGGAAAGCGACGCCAGGAGAGCCATAACGGCAACAGGCCTGACAGCAGCAGCCAGGCTTCCGCGCACAGCAACAACAGGCTCAACCCCGTGCTCAGCTGAGTGTTCAGGTTGAGGCTGCTGGTGATCCGCCAGTGCAGGTAGCGGGCTGTCAGCAGGCTGATCAGCACGATCAGACTGCGCCGCTTCCAGACCGGGCTTTGCTGCTCTGGCTGCCGGTTCAACCAGAGCGGCCACACCAGCACAAGCAGTGGCAGCCAATTCAAGCCAGCTGCTCCTGCTGCTGTTGAAGCAGTGACAGAGCCTGATCAGGAGTGGGTGCACGCATCAGTTTCTGGCGGAACTGAGATGCACCGGTGAATCCCGTGCAGGTCCAGCTCATGTGTTTGCGAGCGATCAGCAGGCCGTGATCTCCACGCGACTCAACCAGTGCCTGCAATTGTTCTGAGGCCAGCATCAGGCGTTCCCTCGGCCCTGGAGTGAGGGGAATGGCGCGACCGCTCAGTGCCGCATCGATCTGTCCAACCAGCCAGGGGGCCCCCATGGTCCCTCGCCCCACCATCACTCCATCTGCCCCGGTTTTCTCAAGGCAGCGCAAGGCTGCTTCAGGGCTGTTGACATCGCCGTTGGCGATCACGGGAATGCCCAGTGAACGCTTGACAGCCGCAATGGCTTCCCAGTCAGCTGCTCCGCTGAAGCGTTGTTCTCTTGTGCGGCCGTGCAAGGTCAGAAGAGTGGCACCTGCATCCTGCAGCTGTCTGCTCCAGGAGACAGCCGCGTGATGGCATCCTTCAACCTGCGGTTGATTGCACCATCCCAGGCGTGTCTTCACCGTGACAGGCACGCCCACGGCTGAAGCCACGGTTTCAACGATCCTGCAGGCCAGACCGGGATCGCGGATCAAGCCGCTGCCCCCGCCTTTGCGGGCGATTTTTCGCACCGGACATCCCATGTTGATGTCGATCAGGAAGGCACCGGCGTCCTCGGCGCGACGAGCCGCATCAGCCATTGCTGCCGGTCTGTGATCGAACAGCTGGACGCCGATCGGTCCGGTTTCCTCGCTCAGCTCCTCGACTTTTCCCCTGCCGTGGCCCAGCTCAAGACTGGTGGCATTCACCATTTCCGTGAACAGCAGAGCGTCCGGCGCCCAGCGCCTCACCAGAGCACGGAAAATTCTGTCGCTGACTCCTGCCAGTGGAGACTGCATCACGGTGCATCGCAGGATGCGTTCGACGCTGCTTCCACTCAGCCGCAGAGCCCTGGCCATCGGGACTTGATTCAGTTCACGCATCCTCGCCATCCGCAGGTCTCAATCCGTTTCAGGCCGCTGACTCATCCAGCCCAAGTCGGGTGCGGGTGAGGCGGACCTGGGTTTCGATGGCATTGCGGAGCCAGGCCTGGTTGGACCAGTCTTCATGCCTGGCCAGACGCTCCACGTCCTGCATCAGATCCAGCGGCAGCTGAAGGTTCACGGTCTGAATGCTGTGGGGACTGGCCAGTCCCCCCTGGTGGGGAGCATCGAGATGGAGCACCTGCACTTTCAACACCTGAAGGCGTGTGCCGGCACGAGGTTTCATGTGCCGCACCTGTCGCACCGTCAAACGCACAGGACAGCCAGCCCGCATGCGTTGCAGGCCTCTGTTGCCCAGAGGAGCGTCGCGACGATCGACGAACACAGGGGTGCTGATACCTGTCTTGCCGCTGTAGCTGAAGCACACCCCGCCCTGTGCATCCCATGGAGGGGAAGTCACTTCCTCGGTCTCCACATTTTTGAGCAGTCGCCGGCGATCACGTCTGACCGTTGCCATGACCTCGTTTGGAAGTCGAAAAACCAGCCGCTGCAGGCGTGCGTCGCCGAGAAGCGACGTCTTCGGTTCCAGAGATGTTTCGAAGACGTACATGCTCAGAAGGTAACGGAGGCACCCCCTGAGGCTGTGGATGACAACATGCGCCCATGTCTTCCAACTCCTGGATCCTGAGCCGGACTCTGCTGATGGCGATCCTCGAGGACCGCCTTAGCGATCAATTCGTGGCTTCGCTGGTCTGGGAGCGACTCGGCTATCTCTGCCCTGAGGGTGGTGAGGGGCCATGGCTTGCGGGCCCTGAAACGCCCACCGACTGGGGGAAGGACTTCCCGGAAGCCCCGCCGGTGATTGCTTCGCGGCAGGCTTCGGTGAGGCTGACTCGGTCGATTCCCAGGGAATCCAAACAGCTGCTGAAGCAGCAGCTCAATTTCGGCGGATATCGAATCGATGAGCTTTATCCGAGGCGCACCCGCCGAGCCACCGCGGTGAACTGGTTGCTGGCCTGGCTTGTGTCTGCTGGCGAACCGTTGCAGGAGGACGGTGCTCTGCCAGCTCTGCTCGATGCTCCGGCGGATCCGGTTCAGGGCCATCCCGGTGATCCGCCGCTTGGATGAGCTTCACACCTGAATCACCACCTTGGTGCCCTTGAGCGTGTTTTCAAACAGCCAGCGGGCCTGATGCGTGGGCATGCGAACACAGCCATGGCTGCGAGGCACACCGAAGGCCTGGCCTGCATCTTCCTGCCATGGAGCTCCGTGCATGCAGATCATCTCGTTGGCGGTGATGCACATCGCGTAGGGCACGCCCGGCGCGACATAGCCCCGTCCGCGCATGGTCACTGAGCGGTATTTGGTCAGCACCTTGGCTTCCCCTGTGGGGGTTGGCGTGGACGCCTTACCGGTGCTAACGGGGATGACCCGCACAATCTCTTGATTCTTGTCGTAGACGGTGAGTTGTTGATCCGAAAGGTCCACCACCAGGGTGGCGATCAGTTCGAGCATGATGATGTGACAGCGAGTTCACTGACCCATGGCTAGCCGTCTCGCCTAAGTCTCACTGGTCTCGCTCGGAAAGAATTCCCATTCCTTTCGGCGAAATGAAAAGTCGAGCGACGCCCGCTTCTGTTGCTCGTCCCACTCCTCATCCCAACGACAGGCGCCTCTGTACTGTCAAGGCTGTTCCTGCTGTGGACCTTCTTGGCGCGTCCCGTCGTCGCGATCATCGGGCGTCCCAACGTCGGCAAGTCCACGCTGGTCAATCGTCTCTGCCGCAGCAGGGAGGCGATTGTCCATGACCAACCGGGTGTCACCCGTGATCGCACCTACCAGGATGGTTACTGGGGGGACCGTGAATTCAAGGTGGTTGACACCGGTGGACTGGTGTTCGACGACGACAGTGAATTTCTTCCTGAAATCCGTGAGCAGGCTTCGCTTGCGCTTGAGGAGGCCAGTGTCGCTGTGGTGATCGTTGACGGTCAGCAGGGCCTCACGGCATCGGATGAGGCCATCGCGGAGTTTCTGCGTGGTCAGCGGTGCCCAACGTTGCTTGCGGTGAACAAGTGCGAGTCGCCCGATCAGGGTCTGGCCATGGCTGCGGAGTTCTGGAGCCTTGGGCTTGGAGAGCCTTACCCCATTTCCGCCATTCATGGGGCAGGGACTGCGGAGGTCCTGGATCGCGTTCTCACCTTCCTGCCTCCGAAGGATCAGGAGGGCGATCAGGAAGAGCCAATTCAGATGGCCATCATCGGTCGTCCGAATGTCGGTAAATCAAGCCTTCTGAATGCCATCTGCGGCGAGCAGAGGGCCATTGTGAGTCCGATTCGAGGAACAACACGCGACACGATTGACACCAGCATCGTGCGTGAAAACCGCCCCTGGCGCCTGGTCGACACCGCTGGGATCCGTCGGCGCCGCAGCGTCAATTACGGTCCTGAATTCTTCGGCATCAACCGCAGTTTCAAGGCGATTGAACGCAGTGATGTCTGCGTGCTGGTCATCGACGCGCTGGATGGTGTCACCGAGCAGGATCAGCGCCTCGCTGGTCGCATCGAAGAGGACGGTCGGGCCTGTGTGGTCGTTGTCAATAAATGGGATGCCGTGGAGAAGGACAGCCACACCATGTCTGCCATGGAAAAAGAACTGCGTTCCAAGCTGTATTTCCTCGACTGGGCTCCGATGCTGTTCACCTCAGCTCTCACCGGCCAGCGTGTCGACAGTATTTTCGCCCTCGCTGTCCTCGCCGTGGAGCAGCACCGTCGTCGTGTCAGCACCTCTGTAGTCAACGAAGTGCTGAAGGAAGCTCTCAGCTGGCGCAGCCCGCCGACAACCCGGGGCGGTCGTCAGGGCAGGCTTTATTACGGCACTCAGGTCGCGACCAGACCACCGAGTTTCACTCTTTTCGTGAATGAACCCAAGCTTTTCGGAGATACCTACCGCCGATACGTTGAACGTCAGATTCGTGAAGGGCTCGGATTCGACGGCACTCCCTTGAAGCTGTTCTGGCGTGGAAAGCAGCAGCGGGACGCTGAAAAGGATCTGGCCAGGCAGCAGAACCACCAGGGCTGAGCGGCATGGATTGGCTGAGGCAGATACCGATCGGGCAGTACGTGGATGGTGCCGGAGGCTGGTTGCGTCAGCTGGATCCACGCCTGAAGCTGTTGTGGGTGCTGGTGTTTCTGCTCACCCCTGTGCTGGCAGGTCCGCTCTGGCGAGTTGCACTTGTGCTGGCCCTGCTCTTGATCACCCTGGTGAGTGGTTTGCCGGCGCGACTGTGGTGGCGTTCCTTGTTGCTGGTCAGCGTTCTTGGTTGTGCGGTCGGATTGCTGGCCATGCTGCTGCCGACCGGCGATCCTGGAGCCAGCCTGAACCTGAGGCCACCGGCGGAGATTCCAGGCCTCGCGCTCACGTCACCTTCCTGGGAGCTGGTTCGCCTGGGGCCCCTTCAGCTGGGATCCCTGAAGCTGGGGCCGCTTGTGGTCGATCGTCGCTCGGCTGAACTTGGGTTGAACAGCGCCACCTTGATCGTGACCGTTGTCCACAGCGTGAATCTGATGCTGCTGTCCACCCCCAGTGAGGAGCTGATGTGGTCACTCAGCTGGTGGCTGGCTCCCCTGGCTCGTCTTGGAGTGCCGATTGATCGGCTCAGTTTTCAGCTGCTGCTGGCACTTCGCTTTCTGCCGTTGGTCCAGGAGGAGCTCCAGAACCTGTTGCGCTCGCTTGCCAGTCGTGCCGTCAACCTGCGCCGACTCGGTTTCAAAGCCTCCTTCGGTCTGGTGCTTTCTGTTGGAGAGCGCCTCCTGGCCAACATTCTTTTGCGTGCCGAACAGGGCGCGGAAGCGCTGCTCGCTCGAGGCGGAACCTGGTTGCCCGCTGATGCATTTCGTCCGGAGCAGACCTCGAAGGGTGTTGCCCGCAGCATTCTCAACGGGGTTGCCGCTGTGGGGCTTGTCACTGTTCTGGTTCTGCGCGGAAGGTACGGTGCTCTCTGATCACCGTTTTCAGGTCTGTGAGCGCTGAGGGTTATCTCAATCACCCCACCTTTGGGATGCTCTACAGAGTGGCCCCTGCCGGGGAAGGTCGAGATGTGTACGCCACGTTGTACGCCCAGCGCATGTTTTTTCTTGTCACCCTTCAACCAAGAGGTGCTCAGTTCGAGGTGATTCCCTATCTCGATGCTCGTCATCACGCCGAGTTGAACCTCGCCAGGCGCCGCCGGGATGCATCGGAGGATTACGGCAGCTGGAAGCAGTTGTTCGATCAGACCTTCATCTGACCCATGCAAGACGGACAGCTCGAGTGACGGAGATTCAGAGCCGCTGGCAGCAACTGCAGCAGCGTCTCCCGCCGGGAGTCAATCTGCTTGCTGTGAGCAAGATGCAGCCGGCTTCAGCCATTCGAGAGCTTGCAGTCTGTGGTCAGCTCGACTTCGGTGAGAGCCGTGTTCAGGAGGCCTTGCCCAAGCAGGAGGCTCTCTCGGACCTCACTGATTTGCGCTGGCATTTCATTGGTCGCCTGCAGGCCAACAAGGTGCGTGCCGTGGTCAGAGCCTTCAGCTGGATTCATTCCATCGATTCGATGGCCCTGGCTGAGCGTTCATCCCGAATCGCCGTGGAGGAGGGCTGTTACCCATCGGTGCTGTTCCAGGTGAAGCTGAGGTCTGATCCCTCGAAGGGGGGATGGGACCCGGAATCACTGAAAGAGGCCTGGCCGGTGCTGCGCCAGTTGCCCGGCCTGAATGTTGCCGGACTGATGACCATGGCTCCGTTGGGGCTGGACATCCCTGAGCGGCAGGACCTGTTCAGGGCTTGCCGCAATCTGGCGGATGAGCTGGATCTGACGCAGTGTTCGATGGGAATGAGCGGTGACTGGCCGCAGGCCGCGGCAGCAGGGGCGACCTGGGTTCGTGTGGGGTCCGCACTGTTTGGTGAGCGTCCGTCTGTGACGCCCTGAACACAACCACACAATCAAAGTAATCAGATGGACATCAATTCATCTGGACACGCTTGCTCACAACTCCGTCGAGCGCTATTCAGGGTCAAGGTTTTACGGTTTTCCAGTGTCGTTGATTTCTCGTCTTCGTGCGGTCGTTGCTGGCGATGAATATCTAGACGGCGATTATGACGAGCTCGACTACGACACGGGCGAGCAAGAAGACAACATGCAGAGCATGTCATCTGTGAACAGCAGCGCTCTCGCTCCTCTGGATGCATCCAATCCCTTTGAGATGGATCAGAATTTCACCGGCTCGAATGTGATCGGGATGCCTGGAATCAGTTCCGGTGCAGCAGAAGTTTCCCTGATGGAGCCGCGCAGCTTTGATGAAATGCCCAGGGCGATTCAGGCTTTGCGTGAACGCAAAACTGTCATTTTGAACCTCACGATGATGGAGCCTGATCAGGCACAGAGAGCTGTTGATTTTGTTGCCGGTGGAACCTTCGCCATCGATGGTCATCAGGAGCGTGTTGGCGAGAGCATCTTCCTGTTTGCACCGAGTTGCGTGACCGTGACCAACGCCAGTCAGGAAGAAAGCCCCACTCCCACCGTTGTCACCAAGGATGTTGAGCAGGCCTCTGTCGAGAGCAGCGTCGCCCCTGCACCTGCCTGGGCGGTTTCCGATGCTGCGGCTCTTTGAGTCCTCGCTTCGGTGACCGGTTCTGTTGGTGTGATCGGTTTGGGCCGCATGGCCCAGGCCTTGATCTTTCCTCTGATTGAGAAAGGCAAGCTTCAGTCAGCCGATGTGATCGGCGTTGTCGGCAGTGATGCTTCTGTTGCTCGGTTGACTCCTGCTTTGCCGGATGGTCTGACCCTTGTCACGGCGTCGGATCCCAGAGCGATGGATGCCTGGAAGGCATCGGTTCAGTTGTTGGCCGTCAAACCGCAGCAGCTTGATGCTCTGGCTGAAAGCGTTGGGCCACCTCAATCCGGACAGTCTTCTCTGCTGATCTCTGTGCTGGCGGGGGTCACCCTTGAGCGTCTCCAAAAACAATTCCCTGGTCGGGTCTGTGTTCGTGCTGTTCCCAACACGCCCTGCCTGGTGGGGGAAGGATTGTGTGGTCTGACATGGGGAGAAGGGGTTACTGCGCAGCAGCGTCACTGGGTGAAGGAAGCCTTTGAGCCTGTGAGCGAGGTACTTGAGCTGCCGGAGTCGAAGTTGGATGCGTTTCTGGCACTAACCTCTTCAGGCCCTGCCTATGTGGCTCTTGTGGCTGAAGCCATGGCTGATGGCGCAGTGGCTGCTGGTTTGCCGCGTGATCTGGCCCATCATCTGGCTCATCGGACATTGGCCGGCACTGCTGAATTGCTTGATCAGCAGCAGCTCCATCCAGCTCAGCTCAAAGACATGGTTGCCTCACCTGGAGGCACGACCATGGCGGCTCTTCGCAAGTTGGAACAAGCCGGTGTTCGAACTGCTTTGATCGAGGCGGTGGTCGCGGCCACGGAGCATGGAAGGCTTTTGCGCTGAACTGAGCTAGCGCTCCATGACATGAGTTCAGGCTGCCAGGGGTGCTCTGCGGATCAGCTCCCCGTAGAGCCTTTCGAGTGAATCGATGTTGCGGCTCATCGTGTAGCGCTGCAGAACTCTTTGGCGGGCCTGTCGACCAAGTTCGCCCGTCAGCACGGGTTGATCGCGCAGCACTGGTAGCAGGGTGCGCAACTGACTGGTCACTCCAAGGGTGCTCATCACGATTCCTGCTCCACTGGTCAGCACTTCTCCGTCAGCTCCAGCATCCGTTGCCACACAGGCACAGCCACTGGCCATGGCTTCAAGCAGTGCCAGTGAAAGACCCTCCACGAGAGAGGGAAGAATGAACACTTCGGCGCACTGGAGCAAGGCAATGCGCGTGGCTAGATCCGATTCATAGCCCCACCAGAACACGTCTTCGTCGTAACTGTTCTGAAGAGTGCTGCGCAGAGGCCCTTCGCCGACTATCACCAGGCGACAGCCATCCATGTTCACCAGGCGCCAGGCCTGCAGAAGAGCCTCCACGTTTTTTTCCGTGGCGATGCGCCCCAGGTAAAGGAAGACTCTCTCCGGTCCCAGACGGGACCGCACCTGATGCACTGCAGTGCCTTTTGCCGGTGCGATGCCCGATTCCTTCTGCGGGGCTGTGGGATACCACTGGTTGGTGTCCACTCCATTGGGGATCACCGCCAGACGATCTTCACGCACGCCCAGGCGCGCCAGGAATTCAGCCTGTAGATCAGAGAACACGATGACCCGGTCGTACTTGGAAAGGGCCGGCGCATACAGCTGGTAGGTGAGCTGCTGGGTGCCTGCAGTCAGATTGCGCAGGCTTGCATCGAAGGGGGGGTGGAAGGTCGCCACAAGGGGAACCCCAAGCTGCTGACAGAGCTCCGGCAGTCGGAAATCCAGTGGCGACAGCGTGAGGCTTGCATGCACCAGATCGGGTTGAAGGCGTTCCAGCGATTCCCTCAACTCGCGCTGGGCACCTGGTGAAGGAATTGTGTAGACCTGCGATTTCACCAGGTAGGGAAGACTCACATCCGGATCATTGGCGAGTAGCGATGTGCCGCTGCCGGGAGCCTTCGGATTGTCGAAGTGAATGAAACTGGTCTGATGACCCCTTGCCCTCAGGGCCTCCGTTGTGCTGAGCCCATAGGTGACATTGCCGCAGAACGGAGTTTTTTTGCCTAGCCAGGCAATATGCGTCACCGCCACC
>NYZI01000087.1 GCA_002687115.1 Cyanobium sp. ARS6 | reverse complement strand
GGTGAGTTCACTGAGTGCATTTCTGGGCGAAATCGGCAGACATCAACTACTGACTCCTGAACAGGAGTTAACCATGGGTCGCAAAGTTCAGGCGATGGTCGCTCTTAACGAGCGTTGTCAGCTTGCCGGAGGAAGTGGGCATGCCTGTGTCTACAACGATGAAGAGAAGCGCATAATTAAACGTGGTGAAAGAGCAAAGAATCAGATGATCACCTCCAATCTGAGGTTGGTGGTCAACCTTGCAAAGCGATATCAGGGGAAAGGGCTCGACCTTCTGGACCTGATTCAGGAAGGAACCCTTGGCCTCACTCGCGCTGTTGAGAAATATGACCCCACCCGCGGCCACCGTTTCTCCACCTATGCCTATTGGTGGATTCGTCAGGGACTGAACCGCGCTCTTTCCACACAGAGCAGAACCATTCGTATTCCTGTGAATGTGAATGAAAAACTCACCAAACTTCGTGCTGCCAAAGCGCGACTGATGCAGAGCAATGGCCTTGCTCCCACATCCGAACAACTTGCTGAGTCGATGCAAATCTCCCTGAGCGAAGTGGAGGATCTGCTCGGCTGCGAGTTACGCAGTGTGACGGTCAGCCTGCAGGGGGTCGTGAAGTCAAAATCAGATCCATCAGAGCTGGTTGACGTTCTCCCCAGCGATGAAATTCCGCCGATGGAACGGGCGGAAATCGCAGAGAGAACGGCTTCAGCCTGGAAACTGCTTGATAAATCAAATCTCACCCCGAAAGAGCGCACGGTGGTGATGCTGCGATTCGGCCTCGACGGCAGTCACGAATGGCGAACACTTGCTGAGGTGGCTCGGCACATGAACTGCAGTCGTGAATATTGCCGGCAGGTGGTGCAACGCGCCTTGCGCAAACTGCGCAAGACCGGAATCCAGCACGGGCTGGTTGAGATGAGCGTCTGAACGGGAACCCGCCCGTGGAGATTCGGATCTCCCCCTGACGCATAAAACTCTGGCAATGAGACTGTTAAAGGTGACCCCCTGCACTCCCCGTCATGACCTCTGGTTCCACGTCCGGCACCACTGAGTTCAATGCGGAGGTCATCGATGCAGAGGTTCTCGACAGTGAAGTGATCGATGAATCCGCATTTCGGCAGCTGCTGAAACGCGCCGGCAGATCAATGACCCGTCCAGCCCTTGAAGCGCTGGAGATGCTGATTGATCCTGCGACTCCTCCCCAGGCGAGACTCACCCTGCTGGCAGCACTCACCTATCTGCTTGTTCCCACCGACCTGATCCCGGATCTCTTGCCTGTTGCCGGTTTCAGTGATGACCTGGTGGCGATCACCGCTGTGCTGGGTCTGTGCCGGAATCACATCACACCGGAGATCAGGCAAAGGGCGCAACGCAGACTGGATCAATGGTTCCCGATCCACCGCCCATGAGTCGCTGGTCACAAGAACTGGAGGATGACCTTGCAGCGTTGCTGAAGGACTGGCTGAAACAGCAGGGGCGCACCCAGTCGGACCTGCGCCGCAGCCTGAGAGCAACCTCCACCCGCATGCCAGCCCTGATGGAGGTGCTGGAACGTGAACATGTGCTCGGGGGAATGCCTCGGCTGGCAGCCAGGCTCTGCTCCATCGAAGCCGAATGGGCTGCCGATCCCGGAACACCTGCCACTGAGGATTCAGGATCCGGCTCCGGTCAAAACAAGGCTGATCCTTTCGGTCAGCTGGATCTGCTGCTGAGAGAAATCAGAGACGACTGCACCGGCTGAACAGAATCACAGGCAACATGGGGATATCTTCCAAACACCCCATGGCCTCCGTCTCGCAACGACTGCTTGGTGTCAGCCTTCTCACCGCCGTCAGCGTGATGCTTCCTCAGAGAGCGATGGCACAATCAGAGGTCTGGCTGCTTGGTCCCAACAGCCGCACCGGTGAACAGAGCACAGTGGTGCCCACCGATTGCGTCGAAGGAGCTGACGGGTCAATCACCTGCAACACCAAGATCGTGAATCCCCCCGGCGACACACCCGCCAAACCCTTCTTCAATCCGTTCAGCAACAACTGAGCACAGTGATCCAGTCTCGACGCAAACGCCGAAGCTTCCTGCAGTGGGTTGATGCGGGCGAAAAACAGGTCGCCATTCTTCTCACTGCGATCACCGCTGTTGTGATCGCGGCTTCGATCGTGCAGCTCACGATTCGCGTCGCCCTTTCGCTGATCACCAATGAACAGGACTCCTACTGGCTCGGTGACGGCCTGATCCGCATCCTCGGCGATCTGCTGACAGTACTGATTGCCCTTGAAGTGCTTCAGAACATCACCAGTTACCTGCGCCGACACGTTGTCCAGATCGAACTGGTGCTTGTCACCGCCCTGACAGCCGTTGCCAGAAAAGTGATCGTGCTTCCGAAGGGCGCGGAAGACAAACCCCAGCTCCTGATCGGTCTCGGAGTCTCCGCCATCGCTCTGGCCGGGGCCTACTGGCTGGTCAAACGTTCAGCTGACCAGGATGGTCGTCCGGACTCCCACTCCAGTAGAGCGCAAGCCACACCGTTCCAGGATCAACATCCGTCCTCTCAACCCGATGACGTCGACCGGCTGGCAAGATCAACTGATCCCCCACGCTGAGCTCAACCCATTCCTCTGGATCGTCGAGACGCAAGCGCGCGCTCCCTTTCAACAGGGTGAGCCACTCATGATCCTTCTGCTCATACCAGAATCCATCCGGACTGTTCGCGCCATTGGAACTGATCCTCACCAGCCTCCAGTCCCTGCCTGAACACAACTCCTCTTCAATCTCATGCCCTGCAGCCGCAGGCGCAGCGATCAGCAGATTGGATGAACGGGGTGCATCAACACTTGGCTCCCCCCAGCGTCGACCGATGTTGTACCCCCAGGAATGGGCCAGCTGGACAACTGCATTGTGATCAGAGCACGCCGCGAGCTGACGACGTCGTTCCGGCTCAGCATCAAGGCTGCTGACCAGTGCATTGAGCTGTTGAACCTTCAACAGAAAACGCTGCAGATCCTCTTCCGCCATCAGCTCCGGAGCAACTGTCGTGATCCTGACAACCCGTGGATGGAGATCAGAGCAATCACCTGCGCCGCGTCACACTGAAATCACCTGCTGAATGACGATGAGGACTCTGCTGGCAGGAGCACTGATGTTGATCACACTGCTCTGGCAGAGTTCAGCCTCATGGGCGATGGATGAAGCTGGAGCACAGCTGTTTGATCTGCACTGCGCTGGATGTCACCCGAACGGCGGCAACATCATCCGTCGAGGTCGGACACTGAAACTCAAGGCGCTCGAAAAACAAGGGCTCAATAATGCTCCTGCAATTGCACAGATCGCCCGTGAAGGAATCGGTCAGATGAGCGGCTATGTCGATGCTCTTGGGGAGGGCAATGATCTTGTTGTTGCCGAATGGGTCTGGCGACAGGCTCAGAATGCCTGGATCCAGGGATAAACATCCAGTCGGGTCCAGATTCCTTCCCGCCAGTACACATCTGCCTCCAGCAGTGCGCGCACAGTTGTTTCACTCTCGGACTCAAAGACTGCAAAAACGTGGGTACTGCCAACAGTTGGGCCAAGAGTTATCAATGTCCCACTTTCCTTGAGGGCTTTAAGCCGTTCGAGATGCTCATCACGAAACGGAGCTCTTTTTTCCAAGGCATTGTCGCAATAGGTCCCCCAGAGAACGAAGCGGGCCATAGTTTCACCTCCGGTTAAAAGAATCTGCGCCAAAAGGTTGGCGCGTACTGCACATTAAGCGCTATGTTAATTGGGTATATTACTTTTATGATGATGCTCACTGGTGCTGAACTCCTTGCAAAGGTCAAGGATTTAGGTGACGTCTCCAAAACAGACCTGGCAACTGCCTGTGGGTATGTCTCGAAAAAGAAGGATGGTTCTGATCGCGTTAACTTCACTGCTTTTTATGAAGCACTTCTCAATGCGAAGGGCATTGAACTTGGTGGTGGATCAGCCGGCATTGGCAAAGGCGGCCGCAAGCTTTCTTACGTGGCAACAGTTCAGGGGAACGGCAATCTGTTGATCGGTAAGGCTTACACCGCGATGCTCGATCTCAAACCCGGCGATGAATTCGAGATCAAGCTTGGTCGCAAACAGATCCGCCTGGTTCCGGTAGGCGGCGCTGACGAAGACGAAGAGTGATCTTCAGCCTGCTGCTGCTCGCAGTTCACGACAAAATTCACCAGCTTCAGCCGCTGCGCATCCCTCCTGCGCAGCGGCGATTCTTTTGACAAGAGCACTGCCGACAATGGCTCCGTCTGCACCCCATGAGCGAACCTGACGAACCTGCTCAGGTCCGGAAATTCCGAATCCCACAGCGACAGGACCGGCGGCACATCGCTTCAGAGAAGTGACTAGCTGGCCGACGCGATCTTGCAGACTTGATCGTTCTCCGGTGACACCATTGACTGAAACCAGATAAGTGAAACCACGACTGGAAGCAGCAATGCGCTGCATCCGCTTTTCAGGAGTTGTGGGAGCCACCAGCAGTACAAGATCAAGATCATGTTGTGCCGCAAGTGGAGACAAACGCTCCGCTTCCTCAAGGGGAAGATCAGGGACAACCAGACCGGAGACACCAGCGGCGGCAGCTTCCGAAAAAAAGCGTTCTGCTCCTCGATTCAGCAGTGGATTGCTGTAGGTGAACAGAACAACCGGCATGGTGAGTTGTCCACGCAATCCACTCAACATCTCCAGCACTTTTGCCGGGGTTGTGTTTTGTTCAAGAGCTCGGTGAGCAGCAGCCTGAATCACTGGTCCGTCCGCCAGAGGGTCGCTATAGGGGATGCCAAGCTCCACCACATCAGCCCCGTGATTCTGAAGACTGAGCAGAACATCAGCCGTGCTCTGGAGCTCTGGATCACCTGCCATCACAAAAGGCATCAGTGCCAGGCGCTGCTCACGGGCGGTCTTCACAAAGACCTCTGCAATGCGTGAAGACTGCTCTCTCACGGATTCTGAAACTGTGATGCAGGCGAGCCTAGAGGTCGGCTGCAATCACTCAGGAGCCTGACTGGTCTCCTCTTCCGCGATGGAGGCCATCAGCTCCTGCTGCTGCTCAGGTGTCATGGCGTCGAACCGCTCCTGAAGCTGCTGGGCAGTGAGTTGGTCATAACCGCTGCGGTAGCGACGGCGTTGCTGCATGTAGGTCATGCGGCCGGTCACCACTCTGAACAGATAGGAGCTGGTCCAGACAACCACTACAACAACGAGGAGAGCCTCGGCGGCAATACCCGCCGAAAATCCCTCCAGCCCAAGGGCTTGGAACAACCAGTAGCCCAAACCTCCCGTCAGCAGCAGACCGAGACCAAGTTTCAGAACTCCGGCACGCGTCAACAGTCAGACCTCGCCCTGGCCGCTGAAGCGGAGATTGAGGAATGGAGCAAACACAATCATCCCCGGAAAGAAGAAGAACACCAGTGAATAAATTCCAAGGCGCTCGTACTTACCCATGACGGTCCAGCGCCGACTCATCCAGGCGTAAAGCAGGAGAGGCACCACCACCAGATAGGCACCACCCAGTGCCACATAGGCAGCGATCACCAGCAGGGTGTCCAGGGAAACCGCGTTGAGAAGAGTCTCCATGGTCAGCGAAATGGGCCATCTCGGTGGAATCTAGAATGCCGCCACGGTGCTGGTGGCACCCGGGGGCGTGGCGGAATCGGTAGACGCACGCGACTTAAAATCGTTTGGGATGAAAATCCTGTGGGGGTTCAAGTCCCCCCGCCCCCACCACCGGCCTCGCCCCACCACGGGAAGTGATGGAAGCCAGTGCATCATGGGCATTCCAGATCACCCTCATTAGCTTCTGGAACATGAGGGTGGTTGGGTCATGGCGACTTCGGTGATCTCCAACGCTCAGCTGGGCGAGGAGCCCGCCGAGCTGATTCGCTGCAGGGAACGTGACGGCGGGGATCAACCCTGGGATCGATGGGGTACGTATCTCAGCGACAGGCAATGGGGAACGGTTCGTGAGGACTATTCCGCGGACGGCAATGCCTGGAACTCATTCCCCTTTGATCACAGCCACCTGCGCACCTACCGCTGGGGCGAGGACGGACTGCTCGGCTTCAGCGATGAACAGGGCCTCCTCTGTTTCGCACCGGTGCTCTGGAACGGACAGGACCCTGTTCTGAAGGAACGGCTCTTCGGCCTCGGCAATCCCGAGGGCAATCACGGTGAAGACATCAAGGACATGATGTATCACCTGGCTGGGACACCCACAGGCAGTTACGCCAAAGCGCTCTACCGCTACCCCCAGAAACGCTTCCCCTATGAACAGCTGAGAGACGAGAACCGCCGCCGCGGCCGTGACCAGAACGAGTTCGAACTGGTGCACACGGGCATCTTCGCTGAGAACCGTTTCTTCGATCTGGAGGTCGAATACGCCAAGGCATCACCGGAGGATGTGCTGATCCGGCTCACGCTCACCAACCATGGACCCGACAGTGCAGAGCTCCATCTGCTGCCAAGCCTCTGGTTTCGCAACACCTGGGGATGGGGCCAAAACAGCGAACATGACTTCATCAGACCATCGCTCTGCTTGCAGGATGGACTGCTGGTCAGCAGTGCTGTTGGGGGTCTTGGCTCCTATGGCCTGAGTTGCAGCGAAGGGGGAACCTGGCTGTTCACCGAAAACGAGACCAACACCCAGCGGCTTTACAACCAGCCTCTGAAGCAGCCCTACGTGAAAGATGCCTTTCACCGTTATCTGATCGAGAAACAGGCTGATGCGGTGAATCCGGACCAGACCGGAAGCAAGGCAGCTCTTCACCTGCAGCGAAGGCTCAGGCCTGGAGAGATCTGGCAGGTGGATCTCAGACTGTGCCGACGCGACATGGGCGACAGGTCGACATCCACTGGCCTCGAGCTGACCAGCGTCAACGCCCTCGTCGAGCAGCGCCGCCAGGACTGGCAGGACCATCTGCACTGGGTGGCTCCAGGCCTGAACGAAGAGGACAGAGCCATCCATACTGCAGCGGCAGCTGGTCTGTTCTGGTGCCGCAAGTTCTACAACTGGTATGTGGCCCGCTGGCTGCGGGGAGACAGCAATTCAGCCAAGCCACCCGAGCAGCGCTGGCACACCGACAACGCCTACTGGCGCAACCTGCGGTCCCGCAACATCATCTCCATGCCCGACTGCTGGGAGTATCCCTATTTCTGTCAGTGGGACCTGATGTTCCATGCAGTGGCGTTCGCGGAACTTGATCCGGGCGAGGCCAAGCGACAGTCACGCATGTTGCGCCAGGCGTCCTACACCGCCAACAACGGCCAGTCACCTGCCTATGAGTGGGCTCTCTCCGATGCCAACCCACCGATCGGGGCCTGGGCGGCGCTGCGCATTTTTCAGGTCTCCGGACGCTGCTACGGCCGCAAGGACTATCCCTTTCTGCGTGCAAGCCTTCGGGAACTACTGCTGGAATACGGCTGGTGGGCCAACCGCACGGACCGCAACGGCGACAGTTTGTTCGAAGGTGGATTCCTCGGACTCGACAACATCGCGATCTTCGACCGGCGATACCCCCTGAAAGACGGAAGCCTGATCGAACAGACCGATGGCACGGCCTGGATGGGCATGCTCAGCCTGAACATGCTGGAGGCCTGCGTTCTGCTCGCTGAAGACAGAGAGGAATACAAAAGCCTGTGCGAACGGTTCGTGACTGACTTCAGTCGTCTCACCTACGCCTTGAACAGTCCCTGCGGGCGTGGCTACGTCAACTGGGACGAGGAGGACGGCTTTTATTACGATGTGCTCAAACGCCCGGACGGAAGCAGTGACTATCTGAGGACACGTTCTCTCAGTGGACTGATCCCGCTTCTGGCCATCGCCACATTCGATGCACGCACTGTCGAATCCATCCCTGCCCTGGATGTTCGCAGCTATCTCAGAGACCTGGGCGAAGAGCGTGGGGCCCCGTTTGACGCGATCAGTCATCTCGGTTCGAGGCATCGCGATCGCGTGCTGTTCTCGATCGTGCCTCCCGATCGACTGCGACGGATCCTCACCCGGGTCTTTGATGAACAGGAGTTCTTATCCCCTTACGGCATCCGCAGCCTCTCCATGGTGTATCAGAACAACCCCTACTCCTATCAACAGGGTGACGACCACGCGACGATCAGCTACAGCCCCGCCGACAGTCCGGTTGCCATGTTCGGCGGGAACTCCAACTGGCGCGGTCCGGTGTGGATTCCGATCAACTATCTGCTGATTGAAGCCCTCCAGAAGTTCGGCCACGCCCTCGGAGACGAATTCAGGATGGAGTTTCCGACCGGTTCTGGACGTGAACTGAACCTCTGGCAGATCTCACTTGAACTGGAGAAACGACTCGTCGGGATTTTCAGGCGGAATGAGGAAGGCCGACGAGCCTTCAACGGAGACATTGAGCTGTTCCAGAACGACACAGCCTGGAGCGAACTCTTTCAGTTCCATGAATACTTCAACGGGTGCACAGGGGCTGGTGTTGGAGCCAGTCACCAGACAGGCTGGACGGCTGTTGTCTCCAAAATGATCACTCAACTTCAGCGCTGGGGCTGATGGCGCTTACAACAGCTCCTGACGGAAGGCGGAATCACGATGAGCCGGCCATGGCTCCCATCAGGAGTGTTCCTTCAACGAACTGTCGGTTCAACAGACCATGAGAGGGTTTCCCCGGCATGGAACAGCAACGGCCATTCGCTGTCAGGGATGGCATCATCTCCGACACGGGCTGATTCAGGTGGAATCAGGCGATTCGGAACGGATTGATCCCGTCGAACCAGCGTGATGGTGTCAGCGTTGAGAGGCATGCCGTAGAAGCGCGGCCCGTGCTCGCTGGCAAATCCTTCGAGATGGTCCAGAGCTCCCGCCTGTTCAAAGACAGCGGCATAACTCTCTATTGCATGGAGCGCATTGAAAATACCTGCACAACCGCAGGATGACTCTTTGCCGGAGCGGGGATGTGGGGCGGAATCCGTGCCGAGAAAGAAGCAGGGCAGACCACTGGTTGCGGCCGCGACCAGGGCCCTTCGATGGCACTCCCGCTTCACAACCGGGAGGCAGTAGAAGTCGCTGCGAAGGCCGCCGATGAACATCGCGTTGCGATTGAGATGCAGATGATGGGGGGTGATTGTGGCGGCAATGCGTTCATCACCGCTCAGATGGGCCTCCGTGATGTAAGTCGCCGATTCCTCCGTGGTGATGTGCTCCAGCACGATGCGCAGGCGTGGATGCCGCTGACGCAGGGGCTTCAGATGCCGTTCGATGAACATGGCTTCACGATCGAAAACATCCACGTCCGGATCCGTGACTTCACCGTGAATCAACAGAGGCATGTCCACGGCCTCCATCCGCCTCAGCACAGCGGAGATCCGGGAGAGATCACTCACGCCTGCCGCTGAATTGGTGGTCGCATTGGCGGGGTAGAGCTTGGCCGCACGGAAGACGCCCATGGCGAAGCCCCTGGCCAGCTCGTCCGGATCAAGATCGTCCGTCAGATAGGCCGTCATCAGTGGCTCGAAGTCGATGTCTTCGGGCAGTGCTTCGAGAATCCTGCTGCGATAGGCCAGTGCCGCATCAACAGATGTGACCGGTGGACGCAGGTTGGGCATCACAATGGCCCGTGCAAAGGTTCTCGCTGTTGCCGGCAGCACGGCCCTGAGCATGGCTCCGTCCCTGAGGTGCACATGCCAGTCATCCGGCCGACGCAGCACCAGGGAGCTTGGAGCCTCGGCCAAGTCAGACCTCCTGGAGGACTGGTAGCTCACCAACCGCGCGACGGAGAATCTCCTCTCGATCTTCGCTCACATGATTGTCGGGCAACAGTTCGAGCAGCTTGAGTTTCTCCAGGCGGTTGCGTGTGGAGCCGTTCATCACGACCAGATAGACAGAACGGCCCACCTCAACCGCTTCCTTGATGGCGTTTTCGAGAGCCAGTGATGCTGTCACTCCCAGATGGGAAACCTCAGTGAGATCGAACAGAACCGCCTCACAATCCTCAATGGCGTTGTGTTCCCTGCTGATGGTCTTGGCCACGCCGAAGATCATCGGTCCGGTGAGCTGAAACAGCAGCAGGCGACCCGCCGCCTGATCGAGCAGTGCTTGCTGGTCTTCAGGAAGTTCAACGTCATCGTCCGTGGTGCTGATGGTTTTCACGCCCCTGGCCTGCAGGGCCGTCATCCGTTCGATCGTGAGCACGTTGGCCACGAACACCCCGATGAAGACCGCCCAGATCAGGTCAACCAGCACGGTGAGTGCAATCACGCCATAGGTGATGCAGGCCGCTTTGATCGAAAGATGATGAGCACGCTGCAGAAAACTCCAGTCAATGATGTCGAAGCCCCCCTTCAGAGCGATTCCCGCCAGTACCGCCAGAGGGATCTGAGCTGCAAGTGGAGCGGCCAGCAGAATCACCAGCATCAGGATCAGGGCCCGGACGATGCCTGAAAGGGCAGAACGACCACCCGCCTGAATGTTGACCACGGTTCCCATAGTGGCTCCGGCGCCCGGAAGTCCCCCGAACAGACCTGACATCACATTGCCCAGTCCCTGCCCGATCAGTTCCTTGTTGGAGTCATGCTCGGTGCGGGTCAGGCTGTCAGCCACCACGGAGGTGAGCAGGGCGTCGATGCAACCGAGCATGCCGAGCACAGCGCCGTTCACCACCATCAACCTGATCTGCTCACCGGAGAAGGTGGGAGGATTGAAACTGGGAAATTCCGCCGTGAATTCAGGAATCCTGCGCAGTTCAATGTCTCCGAAGAGCGTGAGTGACAGCACGGTTCCCACAACGAGAGCCAGCAGCTGAGGAGGACAGAACCGTTTCAGCTGCTCTGGTGTGAACCAGAGGATCAGCAGGGTGATCACGGCCAGTGCGAGCTCCAGAGGCTGCACTCCGGCAGCCAGCTCGGGGAGAGAGCCCAGTGTTCCGATCACACCCCCGGGAGGACTGCTCTGTCCCAGGAAGGGCGCCAGTTGCAGAATGACCAGGATCACACCGATCCCGGACATGAAGCCCGAAATCACCGTGTAGGGCATCATCGTGATGTATCGGCCCAGACGGAAGAAGCCGAACAGAATCTGGAACACACCGGCGAGCACCACCACGGTGAAAGCCATTGCCAGTGCAGTCCCCTTGTCGGGGATCTGGCTTGTGAAACTGAGAATGACGGCGGTGAACACCACCGTCATTGGACCTGTCGGTTCAGATATCAGTGTGGGTGTGCCACCGAAGAGCGATGCGACCAGGCCGATGATCACCGCACCCCAGAGCCCGGCAGCGGCTCCGGCACCGGAGGCAACCCCGAAAGCAAGAGCCATCGGCAACGCCACAACCGCCGCCGTCACACCACCGAAAACATCCCCGCGGACGTTGCGTGTGCTGATGTGATTCAGAAACACGCCAGACCGATTCGAATTTGGCGGAATGCTAATTCCCGAGCAGGGCAATGGACTGAATCCCTGCAGGCTTGCTCCCCTTCGGACACGGGGTGGCATCGCACAATGAGATCAGGCCGCTGAGCACGATGCCCGACTTTCTGACATCCGCCCTGGAGGTCCTCATCGGGATCGGTCTTTTGTTTGCGGGCGGCGAAGTGTTTGTTCAGGGGTCGGTGACGCTGTCGCTGATCTTCGGAATCCCACAACTGGTGATTGGACTGACCGTGGTGTCCTTCGGAACCAGTGCCCCGGAACTGTTCGTCAGTGTCAATTCAGTGCTGCGGGGATTGGATTCCCTGGCCGTGAGCAACGTCGTGGGCAGCAACATTTTCAATGTGATGGTGGTGCTCGGCAGCAGTGCGGTGGTGATGCCGCTGCGGGTGGAAAGCCGCCTCGTCCGCAGGGATGTGCCGGTGATGATTGCTGTGTCCGCCGCGGTGTGGGGCATGGCATCGGCGGGCCGGGTCACCTGGCAGTCGGGCGTGGCACTGCTGCTCGCACTGCTGATCAACTCGATCTGGGAGATCCGCACAGCCAGAGAGGAACCGGCGGGAGTCGAGGAAGCCGAGCCCGATGTGAATCCCGACCAGGGCAAACGGGGCTTGCTGAAAGCGCTGATGTCACTGCTGCTCGGCGTTCTGCTTCTGGGTGTTGGATCGCGGGTTCTCGTCAGCGGTGCCAGTGGTGCCGCTGCTTATCTGGGGGTGAGTGAAGCGGTGATCGGACTCACGATCGTGTCAGCCGGAACCTCGATGCCGGAACTGATCACCTCGCTGGTGGCCGCCATCAAGGGACGAACGGATCTGGCGATCGGCAACGTCGTGGGCAGCAACCTGCTCAACCAGCTGCTCGTGCTTGCGGCCAGTGCACTGGCCGCAGCGGGAACCGGAGGGCTGCAGGTGAGCCCCATGCTGATTCAGCGCGATATGCCGGTGATGCTGCTGACCGCTCTGGCCTGCATGCCGATCTTCTGGACCAAGGGCCGGATCACGCGCCTGGAGGGAGGAATCCTTCTGGCCCTCTACGTATTCTATGTGATGGATCAGGTGCTGCCTCGCACACTGCCCACCTGGCAGGACGAATTCCGTCTGGTAATGCTGTGCCTTGTGGTTCCTGCTGTGATTGTTGTGATTGTTGTTCAGGCAGGGCTCTACTGGCGACAACTGCAACGCAAACGCCTGAGAAAAGCCGACGACCTGAACTGACTGCCGCGGGTCGTATCAGGAGTCCTGTCACAGCATCGCGAGCATTCGTAAATGAAAGGCTGACTGCATCCTGAATGCTGTCCATCCTTGGAGAGCGTTGCGCGGCTTGCCGATGCTCGAGCTGCTTCCACCTCTCAACGACAAAAATCTTCCCTGGCTGGATGTCATTCATCCAATCGTGGTTCACTTCGTGATCGCGATGGCGCTGATCACAGTTGTCTTTGATCTGATTGGCGTCATTACTCGCAAACGCAATCTGTTTGAAGTCAGCTTTTGGAATCTGGTGGTGGCGACAGTTGCAATCTTCGTCGCCATCATCTTCGGCCAGATTGAAGCTGGACTGGCCAGTCCCTACGGAGCTTCAAGGGACATCCTGAATTACCACAGCACGATCGGCTGGTCGCTTGCCGGTGTTCTTGGTCTCTTCACAGGCTGGCGCTACGTGGTGAGGCAAAAGGATCCAACCCGACTGCCCGCTGGTTTTCTTGTGCTCGATGGTGTGCTCGCAACGCTCGTGTTCTGCCAGGTGTATCTGGGAGACATGCTCGTTTGGATTTACGGACTCCACACAGTGCCTGTGGTTGATGCGATCCGCAGTGGAGCGGTGTCATGAACCCTGAGACATTCCTCCACTTGATGGCGATTCCTTCTCCCATCAATGAGATTGCAGATCAGCTCGGTGCGAATGATCTTCCCTACACGATTCCGATCCATCCGAATCTGGTTCACTTCACGATCGGATTGTTCGCAATCGGCATTGCCTTTGATTTCGCAGGTGCGTTCTACCCCCTTGAAAAACGAATTTTCCGCTTTCTGGCCCTGCCGGTGACCCGCACGGGCTTTCATGACGTGGGCTGGTACAACGTTCTTGCCTGCAGTGTGATCACCTTCTTCACGGTGGCTGCCGGCTTCTACGAAATGCTGCTGGCCGTTCCGCTTCCAGGGGACATCCGCACCGTGATCGGGCAGAACGCCATCAACACAATGCTCTGGCATGCCATCGGCGGTGTGGCCCTGCTGCTGATCATCGTGGCGATGACCATCTGGCGCGGATACCAACGCTTCGTATGGCGCAAGGACTTCGGTCGACAAGTGACCTGGCTGTATCTGTTCTGCGGGGCCACGATCCTGCTGGTGATGGGCGTCCACGGAAGTCTTGGGGCCTGGCTTGCCAGTGAATTCGGCGTTCACATCACCGCCGATCAACTTCTCGCTGCTGGAGCCGATCTCAAGGAGTCGCTGCCATGACATCGACTCGTGGAGCCACGAAAAAACGCTTCCCGTTCAAGCTGTTTCTGACAGTTCTGATCTCGACTGCCATAGATCTTCTGGCAAGTCTTCAGATCTCCAAGTGGGCCTACGGATGGCTGCCGGTTCCGGCCTCCACGGCAGCGCCATATGTCGACGATCTCTTCAGCCTGGAGGTCGGAATCGGTGCATTCATCTTCATCGGCTGCGTGGGATTCATCATCTGGTCCGTTCTTTTCAGTCGTGCCGAAAAATATGACGAAAGCGACGGTCTCCCCATTGAGGGGAACACAAAGCTGGAAATCATCTGGACGGTGATTCCTTTTCTGATTGTGATGGCGCTGGCTCTTTATTCAATCCATGTGAATGAAACTCTCGCCACACTCGGGCCAAAGCAGAAATATGACGTTGCCATCAATCAGGACCCCGAAGCTGTTGCAACACTGGATGTCCGCCGTGAGGTGGGACCCATTGAAGTGATCTCCAGGCAGTGGTCCTGGGAGTTTGTCTACCCCGATGGAGTGCGTAGTTCTGAACTGCACCTCCCGATCGATTTACGAGCCAATTTTCTGCTCAGCTCAGAGGACGTGATTCACAGCTTCTACATCCCGGCATTCCGCCTGAAACAGGACATCATTCCTGGCAGCGTGATCTCCTACAGCATCACACCAACCCGTGAGGGTCGTTTCAGGCTGCGCGACGCCATGTTCAGCGGCGCTTATTTCTCACAGAATCAGACCGATGTGATCGTCGAGTCGGAGGAAAACTACGACGCATGGCTGACAACAACCGCCAAGCGGCCGATGGTGAAGGGACTGAGCCCGGGCACCCCTCTTTACGAAAAGCGCCTCAAGGAAGGTGACCGTGGCTGGGCCACGGTCGCTCCCTCTGCTCCTCCCATGGTCAACGACCCCGGCAATCCCGAAGCGCCCCACGACTCCTGAAACGATGACGCTCACCAATTACGACCCGAGGGTGCTCAAG
>NYZI01000086.1 GCA_002687115.1 Cyanobium sp. ARS6 | reverse complement strand
CGGGGCGACAGGATTCGAACCTGCGACCTAGTGCTCCCAAAGCACCCGCGCTACCAAACTGCGCCACGCCCCGTTACCTCCACATAGTAGAGCCTGACGTGCATCTGGGCGAAACCAGCTGCAGGCTGATGGTGAGCAGGTCAATGCTGTCCTGGCAGAGCTCTCAGAACGGTTCGGCACCAGTCCCATGTGGTTGCGATGACTGAGTGGAACGCTGTGAGCAGTGCCATCTACGCAAGGACGATGTAGCTGTCTGGGGATTTTGCCGGAATACAAGCCACCGTCAGCGATCTGATTGAGCGAACCACCGCCATGGCAGAGGCTGTAAAACCTGGTGAGCAGCTTCAGAAGCAATCACTTGCACTGCTGAAAAACAATCAGGAGCAGATCAACGGAAGTTTTGCGACGTATCGCCGTGCATTGGCAGACCTGCACACCAAACAAACGACACCAGCCGTTCAGTCGGTGCTCTGAACACTGCTGCACAAGACACAGAGGGCTGATCTGCATAGCCAGTGAGATCACCGAAACAGCAATCAACATCGCTGGCTTGGAGGCAAAGAAGGCAGTCGACGAAGGCATGGAGGACCTTCTCAGCATTCTTTATCTGGGCCTGGAAGTGATGAGCATCGATGAGAAGGCCCTAGCCCCGTAGCTCGACACCGACGAGGTCGATCCAAACCGTGGCGTTTTCCTGACCTGTGAATATTTTCGCAGGGTGAAGGGCATCTACGTGACCGAAGGCAATGCCAGGGACAAGTATGAATACTCCATTTTTGAGCGAAGTCGGTAACTGATTATGTCTTAATGATGGGTGAGCGCGTGGCGAGAAAGCCAGGTGTATCTGTTTGATAGGTGGTAGGTATAATCTTACTCATTCTTCAAGCAGTCAGGAAATTATTAGCTGTTTCATATTGTTTCTATTCACACAGATTCAAATGACAAGCAGGCGAATATTGGATATTAATGGCTATAGATATTCATTCTTTTGATGTACTTGCTAGGGGCTTCTTCTGCCCTGTCGTTCTTTGACAGTGCAGAAATTTCGGCAATTATTATTTCATTTTTATTTAAACTGGCGGGAGCTGTCGCTTTATGGATCGCCGGAGGCTGGCTGATCGGCCTGTCTTTGCGGGTCATGCGCCAGGCTTTAAAGAAATGGGCTCTCGACCCGACAGTCGTCAGATATCTCCTAAATATTCTTGGTGTCACCCTCAGGGTGGTTCTTGTTGTGGCAATCCTTGGATTTTTTGGAATCCAAACGGCAAGTTTCGCCGCACTCCTTGCTGGTGCTGGTGTTGCGATTGGCGCTGCTTGGAGCGGCATGCTCGGAAATTTTGCAGCAGGCGTATTTCTCCAGGTGTTACGCCCAGTCTCTACGGGAGATTATATTGATGGTGGTGGAGTTGAAGGAACCGTCAAAGAGGTGGGGATGTTCGTTACTTCGATTACTTCAATTGATAATGTTATTCATTACGTCCCCAACGGAAAACTCTTTAACGACACAATTAAGAACTATTCCGCCAATCCTTATAGGATGGTAGAGCTTGTTGCTCAACTTGATAACAGTGCAGACGTTGCACAAGCGATCAAATTATTGAAGGAAGCCATTAAATCTGTTCCGAACCAAATGGACGGTGTAGAAGCTGATGTCGAAGTCCTTGAGTTCAGTGAACGTGGTCCTCGATTGGCGGTACGGCCTTACACTGAAGTTACTAACTATTGGCAAGTTTACTTTGACACCAATCGCATGATTGTTGAAGTTCTAGGAAAAGCTGGCTTCCCCGTGCCTCGAATTCCAGTTGCAATGCAAGGTAGTTCTGTCAATTGAATTTTTTGAAAGTGTGGTCAATTAATCTGGGCTTGACCACACGATTCTCAAACTCAAAATCCATGAGGATCGGCAGTGGATTTAATTATTCTGAGAAACCATCAATACTTGGTGGCATGAGTGCGGGGGCCGGCCCATAAAACAGTGCCTAGGGATCCCTGCAGGCCAAAACGATTCACCGGTGCTCGGGCGTCCCGGTGGATCGGGCTGCCAAGCCCAGCGAAAGCGGCTAGTACTGGTGTCATAGTTTTGCGGATATGTCGATTGACCACGGGGTTTACAGCTCACCCGAGTCAGAGCGTCCGATCTTCCGGGACGTAGCTCCAGGCATGACAGTGATCGCCAAGCACGATTATCTGTCCGGCGAAAAGACTTAGAAAGATTGGTGGATACGGCGGTGCTGCCCGTGATCTCTCCATGCACAACCTCTTCCAGATCACTGATGTGGATTCCTGTATGATCCGCTGGGGCAACGCTGATCTGGTGCCTGACATCGTTCCCAACTACTGAAGGCAGGTAATTCGACGGATGTCGAGCAGATGCCATCCGAATAATCTGGATTTAGGTCAGAGATCGTCAGCAACACGAGGTCTCAACGACCTACAGGGGAGCTGGTGCCCCCCTCCTTAATGAGAAAAGACACTAAATCACCCGATCAAGGGGTGTGACTCATATCCTGCTGATGTCTCCAGAAGGTCGCTAAGAGAGACTCGTACTTTGGAAATGTGCACAAGTCTCCACACAGTAGGGCCTGACGTACATCAGGACGCAACCTGCTCCTGCAGTGGTTTTTCTATCTATGAGACAAGTGGTCAGAGATGACTGATCGTCTATAGCCACTCGACTGTGATGCAGCTGATATCCGCTTTCTTGACTCGCACCAAATATCATCAAGAAGCTTTAGTGCTATTTTGTTGCTTTGACGCAATAAAAAAGTTTGGTCATCTGATTTGAGTAGAGCACCTTTATGGTTCCTTTGGTTCCCTTAATCTGCTACTAAATGGCCCCGTCTTAGGAGCGACAATCCAATGGATTTGGTATGGTACGGCTATTCTGAGTAGTTCTGTTTTACTTGCATTGATTTCCCTTAATTGCAAAAACAGCTAAGCCTCTGCGAAGCCATGATTTCAACTTATATATATTAGTATTCTGTGACTTTCGGGATTACAATGTCAATTCAAAATAATTTGGACTGGTTTGCTTAGCGCCAGTGTCTCGTGGTCACTCTTGTAGGTATCCGCAAGTTCGAGATTGAAAAACAATGCAGATTTTGCAGGAAAATAGGGACCAGCGTGCCAAGTACCAATGTGGAGTTTAAGGCCTTCGCCCGGCATCACCCTTAACAACCAGGCTGCTTTGGCAGCAAGCGTTGGACCTTGGGTCTCAGGTGGTGCTAACAACATCCAGAAAGGAAGACCTTCAGCTGAACCAAGACACTGGGTGGAATGCAGATGACGCGTCATTGATCGAACTGACAGCGACCTGTGCGGCAACCTCATGACGAAATAGCGCAGTTTTCCAGGACCGAATCGCAGCTCAGCAGACTCTTCTCCTACGGGAGTCATGTCCTCGGTCTCTCGAAGACCGGTGCCGCATTCATTTAGACGTGGATCGAGCAGAGACGAAGCTTGAAGAGGCTGATCATCGGTGAAAGAGGTGAGAACAGTATCAAGTTCACTAGGTTTTGAGTTCATTAGAGAATGTCAATATCCAGCATGATGGATTTGCACACAGTCTTACGTCCGTCATCATCCAAATGCGGACAACTGGTCTGTACTCACTGAATCAACCTCCAAAGCTTCAATTGTGGCACCAGGGACCACAGCTCGGAGTCACGCAGCTTGGATCTCATCTTCAAAGGGACAATACCAACCATTGATCGCTGATGGATTACGTGATGCGGGTGAACACTGATGGGATTTAAGGCGGTGATCCGGTAACTAAGAAGACCTAAAAATTCACCAGTGTCCGGAAGAGGTACGTACGAGTGTCTATATGCCTACAGAAATGCAGTTGATCCCAGCAACACCACGCAGTAACCCGTCTCAGAACAGTGAGTTATTGGGAGTAAGCACGTCTAAGTGTTGATGGCCACCACCATGACATTGTGACTGATGAATTAGATATTGGCTTTTCGTAAATTATCGGAAGCCTTTTTCAGATCCTCAATGGCAGCTCCAATCCTTGGGTCTGAGCCTTCCTTATAGGGATGGTGCCTATAAATCTCTTCGGGGAGCGCCTGAACGCGTTGATAGTAGACAATCGGGGACGCTGCCATTGCATCGATGTTTCTGGAACCTATTGGTAGCACTCACTTGACTTTTTGGACATGGACTTAATGCATGTCCTTCTGCTGCGTAAATTACTCAAATCACACCACTAAAATTGGGATCGAATCAACAGAGTTGTGTAAATATCTGGTGATTTCAGATTGAATGCGATTTAAAGCTATGGCCTGAATGCCGGTCTACAAGATTAAATTATTCCTTAGCATGGAACAACTCAGTTTTAAAAGAAGCAAAAATGGTTTTCATAGTGGATACATGCTGGATGTTCACATCGCCAAATTCTGGGCGCTGCAGTTGCCCGGCTTTCACTTGTTTTAGTAGAAAGATGCGTGCCATTATTTTATACAATTAAAGCTGGAGTAAGCTTTTTTATAATTCATAAATCTTTTTACCGGTCAATGCTGATTTGGACGCACTGTTTTATGTTTCTGTTTTCAGCTGTATTCTCTTCGCAAACGCTCAATATCTAAATTATTTTCAAATTACTCATGAATGTTTTCCCTTGATGTATTGTCGCTAACTGATTTATTTTTTCAATTTCTCTGCTCATACTCATTCATTTGTTGATCACATCATCGAAACAACAGGTATTTCCATGGCGCGATATTTTAGATAAAAGCCGCCTAGGCCTTGAGCCAAAAACTGAATGCCGATGGATAATGTGAAAATTCCCATGATTCTGATAAAAATATTTATACCCATTGACCCTAGTAAGTTGAAAATCCCGGCGCTAAACCTGAAAATAACGTAATTTACGATTACCAAGATCACAATCGCTGCAAGAAGTTCGTGAGATGTTTCTGTTTGTGCTGCGGTTTCTGCAAATAAAACTATAGCTGAAAGTGTTGCTCCTCCAATGGTCAGTGGTATGGCTATTGGCACAACTGCTTCAGAATACATATTTTGGCTATCAATCCTATGCAAATTGATTTTTTGATTGTTGCTTTTTGGATCATTGATTTTTTCTGGACTGTGCCCCAGCATTTCAAGTCCGACTTTCCCCAGTAGGATTCCACCAGCTACCTGAAAAGCATTAATTGAAATTCCAAAGAAATTAAGTATCCTTGTCCCGATAAACATGAAGCCTACAAGTGTTGTCAAGCAAGTTAAACTGCTAATAAAAATGATTTGATTGATTTTATTCCGAGGCATTCCTTTTGTCAGTAAAAGAAATGCCCCTAATGCCGATACGCTATTGCCGATTGCCAGTAATCGTGTCAGATAATCATGAAATGTATTTGGGTTAATCAGTGGTTGCACCTCCATTGCCAATGGCTTTTTCGGCTATTGATTATTTTCAGTGGTGAAACGACTGATGGTCAGGATTTGGATCAGGCATAGGTGTATCCAGCTTTTCGAACCAGGCTATGGCGTTTCGTATGTCCTGAAGCAGAAGTTCGCCCATATCACGTGTAAATCCAGCACGGATTACAAAACGTAGAACGGAAATATCTTCACAATCAGCCGGCATCGTGTAGGCAGGCACTTGCCAGCCGCGCATGCGTAAATGATCAGAAAGTTGAAAGACACTCCACTTATCAATCGAGTCATCTAAGGTCACGGCAAAAACAGGCAACTGTCCTTTTGGATGACTTAGCAGCCTCATAGGACCCATCATCTCAATTGATTCAGCCAGGTATGTAGCGGTTTTTTCGAGGGTGTTCATACGTTGGCAATATCCTTCATGGCCTAGATGAATAAAATTAAAATATTGTGCAACGATTTGAGCTCCTGGTCGCGAAAAATTCATCCCAATTGTTGGCATCTGACCTCCTAGATAATTCACATTGAAACGAAGCTCTTCGGGTAGGTCATCCTGTCCACGCCACAGCACCCATCCCACCCCTGGGACAACTCCTCCATATTTGTGTCCACTTGTATTGATTGATTTCACCCTTGGGAGTCTGAAGTCCCACTTCAGATCAGGACTGTTGAAGGGTGCCACGAACGCACCGGAGGCGCCATCAACATGAATTGGGATATCGAGTCCCTTGTCTTTTTGCAATTGATCCAATCCATTCTGAATCGCTTCTACAGGTTCGTAGCTTCCATCAAAAGTGCTTCCCAGCACTGCGACAACACCAATTGTATTTTCATCGCAGGCAGCAATCGCGCCCTCCGCTGTCATCTGCAGATGATCTCTGGTAATCGGTACCATTCGTGCTTCGACATCAAAATATGCGCAGAATTTGTCCCAGCAAATCTGTGTATTGGTTCCCATGACAAGATTTGGGCGTTGATCATTCAAGCCCATCGCTTTTCGCTTTTGACGCCAATGCCATCGGAGCACCATTCCTCCGAGCATGCAGGCTTCACTTGATCCAGTTGTCGATGTTCCAACCGCCTGTTCGGCATCAGGCGCATTCCAGAGATGAGCCAGCATCTTCAGACATCGATTTTCAAGCTCCGCTGTCTGTGGATATTCGTCCTTGTCAATCATATTTTTATCTACGCATTCGCGCATCAGATGAAGAGCCTCAGGCTCCATCCAGGTGCCAACAAACGTTGCGAGATTCAGCATTGCGTTGCCGTCCAGCAACAGATGATCGTGGATCAATCGATAGGCAAGATCTCCTTGGATACCCTCTTTGGAGAGCTCGTACCGAGGCAGTTCAACCCATGTCATGCTTCGTTGGACTAGGCGATGCCCAAGGTTGGTTTGAAGATCCAGTTCTGGATTCGAGTTCTCCATCTTGGTTGCTGATAGGAATCTTTGTCTCACCCTTAGCTACGAATTGAATCAATGGGCATCTGATTTGAAATATTTCGCCGTTGTTATGGATTCTGTTCTGATTTTGTTGATGCTCTCCTGTACCAGAAGTTCACATGTGCGATTCAAGTTTATCCTGCTTTGATTATTTGAGTGCAACAACTTTCTCATTATTGTCTTCGATTATTTGCCAATCAGAGGCGGTTGATTTATTTAAAAGAATTGAGTTGAACTGTCAAATTTCTTCTCTTGCAAGCATTCAAGTCGCGACTTCAATGGAATAGCTTTAAACTTTTAATTCAATCATGACGGCTAATTCTTGGCATGGCAGAAGCTTCCTGAGGGTGAAAATTGATTCTGTATTATCGATATTTTTATTTAATTAGTCGATATTTAATTAATTTAATCACATGTGTTTCGACGTTTTTTTAGGTGTGTGTCCAGTAGCTCAGGAAGACAATCAAACAGATCAGTTTTGTTGATGTAGTCGGCTGCTCCTGCTTCGATTGACTCCTGTCGCTTGATCTCGTCGTTGAAGGAAGTGGCAACGAGTATTGGCACCTCTTGTTCACGCTCCTTGAGATGTCGTAGGCAGGTCAATCCATCCATGACAGGCATCATCAGATCGAGCAGAATCAGATCAACTTGTTCACGATCCAAGTGATCAAGCAGTTCCTGGCCTGTGCTGAATGCCAAAGGCAGAACCCCTTGATCCTGTAATTCTTCTGCGATCAAGCTGCGAAGTCGAGGATCATCATTGACGAATGCAACACGTGGTTGACCACTCATGGATAGTCCATTGCTTCAGAAACCATCATGGCTGGATCCTGAAAGATCGGCTGAAATGGGTCGCCTGAGATTCGAACTCAGGACCAATCGGTTAAAAGCCGAGTGCTCTACCGCTGAGCTAGCGACCCTCCCATGAGCCGGAATCAACGAT
>NYZI01000085.1 GCA_002687115.1 Cyanobium sp. ARS6 | reverse complement strand
TAGGTTTGATACAGATGCACCGCACGTGTGACCCAGCAGATCGTTGCTCCTGCTGCAACCAAACATGGAGTTCTGATCTGTGGTCATGGCAGTCGCAACCGGTTGGCGGTTGCCGAGTTTGAGGGGCTGGCCAACGGACTCAAAGAGCGTCTTACGGGATTGCCGGTCGAATATGGGTTTCTGGAATTCGCACGGCCCATCCTGAGAGATGGCCTGGAAAGGCTGCGCGAGCAGGGCGTCGTCAAGGTGATTGCCGTGCCGGCGATGTTGTTTGCCGCCGGACACGCCAAGAACGACATCCCTTCCGTTCTCAACACGTACAGCGCTGAAACCGGACTGGAGATCGACTACGGCCGTGAACTCGGCGTGGACAGGCTGATGATCGCCGCGGCAGGAGCTCGGATTCAGGAGGCTCTGAACAGGACATCCAGTGTTGACCTCTCCGACACCATGCTTGTGGTTGTCGGACGTGGTTCCTCCGACCCGGACGCCAATTCCAACGTTGCCAAGGTCACCAGGATGTTGGTGGAGGGTTTTGGCTTCGGCTGGGGAGAAACCGTTTATTCGGGAGTCACGTTTCCACTGGTGGAACCCGGGCTGCGTCATGTGGTGAAGCTTGGGTTCAAGCGCATCATCGTGTTTCCCTATTTTCTGTTTTCCGGAGTGTTGGTCAGCCGCATCCGGCAACACACCGAACGGGTTGCGGACGACCATCCGGATATTGACTTTGTCAACGCCTCCTACCTGGGTGATCACAGCTTCGTTCTGGACACCTTCATGGAGCGGGTTCAGGAGGTGATGGGCGGTGAAGCCGCCATGAACTGCTCTCTCTGCAAATACAGGGCACAGGTACTGGGTTTTGAACAGGAAGTGGGCCTTGACCAATCAAGTCATCACCACCACGTCGAGGGGCTTGCGGAAGCTTGCGCTCTTTGTGAAAGGGAGTGCACCGGAGTTTGTCAACCCAACGGCATTCCAATCCCTGTGGGCGGTGTCCACCCTCACGACCATGAGCATGCCCACGGTCACAGCCATGACCATCAGAGCCATGAACATCACAGCCATGACCATGGGCATCATCCCTACCCCCACGCTGAACACCCGCTTGGGCCAATCACGCTGCGTCGGCTCGTATCACAGCAGGCGACCGATCCTCAAACCTGAAGCAATTCAGTTGAAACGACGTGCTCAGACGTCTCTGTCTTGCCTGAGTCTTGCGAGACTGAGCTGCATAAGCGTGGCTGATGTGTCGCTGGAGTGTGGAGAAAGGTCCGGCTTTTCCACAGGTCCAGGATGGTTTTCCACTGCCATTTCCTGTGGTCAGTCGCTTTGGGGCTGAAGCTGTGGTTTTGGACTCCGGTGCTTTTCGTGACTTGACAGCAGCCCCCGCTCGACCACTGACTTGTGATCTGGATTCTTTTTGAGGGGCAATCCTCTGCGCCGCAATGAGTCTCGTTTGAGATTAATATTCGGCGGCAGTCTGTTCAGCGCTTTGACGATCGACCCCTTTGTGTGGCTTTCTGTTGCTTGAACTGGGACGCTGAAGCGCGGATGAATCGCAATCACCTGGAACGCTGCATGGATTCGCAGCAGGCCTTGTCCGCTGATGGTGAATCACCATTCGTGAGCCTTGAGGCTGAAATCCCTGAGGTTCTCTACCAGGGCCTGAAAGCCTTCATAGGATCCAATCCGGCCTGGGATCAATACCAGGTGATGAGCTCGGCGTTGGCGCAGTTCCTGTTCCAGAACGGCTGTTCCGAGCGCGCTGTCACCGAGCGCTATCTCGATGATCTTTTCAGTCGCTCCCAGGCGTAACGGCCGCCTGGCAAGCTCTGCGGGTGATCGCCATCATTGTGAGTGTCGGGCTTTGCCAGCCTGAACTGGGCCAACAGGCTCCATCCACCACCAGCACGTTGGGACAGCGCCAGAGACGGTTCCAGCGATCAACAACGCTGTGCTCCTCACTGGCTCCCATGGCCGCTCCTCCAACCTCGTGGATGTAGTAACCGGGAGGAGGTGCATCCTCCTGAGCGGCGAGGGCCTTGCCAACAAGAGGCTTCACCAGGGGAAGGTTGAGTTGATCTGCGAGTGAGGTTGTTACACCTCCGGCAACGTTGATGCAGTCCTCAATCGTGTCCTGCATGTCTCGCACCATGGCGTTTTCGTTAGCTCTCCACCGGCAGCTGATGTGGGGCATCGGTACGTTCAGTGGATCGCAGCGTTCGGAGAGGCAAACCTGATTCCTGATGTCTGAAAGCACCTCGCCGTGGCCGATCAGAAAGCCAAGTCGCCTGTCTGGATTACGTTTGAGCCACCAGGGTGGATCGAATCGGTTGATGGCCCCCCAGATTCCATAGCCGCGTAGAAAGGGGCGACCAGCGCAGACCTCTGGGGCATTGCCGAACGGTAAAAAGAAGCTGCCTGCTCCTGAAAGCGTGCTGGATGGGTCGGATTGCTGAGCCGCACCGCGTCCGGTTTCGCTGGCGACCGAGAAGAACCGACAGCAGGACACGTGGTCCATCACCCCCTTCCCAAGGAGGCCAGAGGGATCATTGAACCCACCGGATATTGCCTGTCTCTCGGACTGCAACAGAAAGCGGAGCGTGGCGATCGTTGAGGCGCAGACCACAACAAGATTGCATTCCAGTCGCTGACGCTCTCCAGTGCTGCGATTCACCACAACAACAGCGCTGGCTCGTTCGCCTGCTGGATCCATGTCCAGCCGTTCCGCCATGGAATTGGAGAGAATTTCCACCCGACCCGTGGCGAGAGCACGTTGAAGGCTGGAGCCATTGCTGCTCGATCTCGGCCAGAGGGAGGTCTCACTGCGTTGGTGGGCCTCAAATCCCCGTGAATGAATGAAGGGGATGCCGCGTTCCTTGGTCAGCAGCTCTCGGAACCGCTCCTCCTCAGGCATGAACGGTATCGCCGGTGCTGTCCGACCATCAGGGAGCTGCTCAAGACCATCCCGCCCTCCACGGACTTCAAACAGCTGCTCGAGTGCGCTGTAGTGAGGATCGAGATCGGCATGAGTGATGGGCCAGTTCTGGCCGTACCCATCCTGATCAGCGCCTTGGAATTCGTAGTCAGAGAGCCGCAGAGTGATGCCTCCCCAGGTGAGACTGCGGCCGCCAACCTGCCGGCCCTGCGTCCACAGAAAGGGTTGATCATCCGGTGTGCTGTAGGGGTACTGGCGCTCATCCGCGTACAGGTCGGGATTCTGTTTCCAGTAGCCGGGGTGTCTGGCCTGACGTCGGTGGCGTCCGCTGAGCAGACCCTCGGCTCGTTTGACGCTGTTGCCCGGTTCTCGGCCGAAGGCTTCAGCGATCGATCGATTGGGACCTGCTTCCACAACCAGAACCCGGAGTCCTGCTTCAGCGAGGGTCATTGCGGCCACCCCGCCTGTGGCACCTGACCCAATCACAATCGCTTCGAACGGATTCAAAGGCACAGCATCACGATGACCAACAGATAGTTTCCGATGGGCACTGCAGCTCTGGACAATGACCATGACTCCCCGCATGGTTTTGGCCATGACGCGCTGGGTTGGGGGTTGCCTTGCGGTTCTGCTTCACGTCGATGCTGCGAGAGCTGGTGTGAATGTCTGTGCCTCTGACAGGTGTCATTAAGATGATCGGTGAACCTGCTGCGAGTCAGCAGATCAGATGGAAAAGATTCCTGGTTTGATTCAGTCAGCCGTTGAATCAGTGGAAAATGCTTGATTCAGGCGTGCTTATTTCGTGAATAGTGATGAATTTTTACCTAATATTAGCCATTAAATTTTTGTCGCTTATGGAGGCTGTCAGCATGAATTTCGCCTGCAATATCGGGTCGATCTGCAACAGGAGTACTGCTTTCATCAGCAACATTTTGAATTCGCTTTCCCAACGCAGGCATTGCTTTTAAAGCAAGCCGTTTGCCGACTTGAGATCAGCAATTCAATAAAAAAGCTCCGCTTTCGCGGAGCTCTTGAATGTGGTGGCGGGGGGGAGATTTGAACTCCCGACCTTCGGGTTATGAGCCCGACGAGCTACCAGACTGCTCTACCCCGCGTCGGCCTTTTAATCATACAACTTGGTGATCGAAGACACCACTAAATTGTGGTCAGGAGGTGCGCAGCTCACCCTCCACATCAAGATGAACACCAGGGTTGAGGATCAGCAGCTGCTCCTCGAGTTCCTTCAGTCCACTGGGCGTCATCCAGTCGAGCTGACGCAGCAGATGCAGAGCCACGGCCTGTTTGGCTCGTCTGGCGCCATCTTCAGCCTTGATGGCCACGCCCAGGCCTTCACCTGTTCGGCTCAGGCACTGAATCCCTTCGGCACCCCCTTTGCTGATCACCTGATGATGGGACCGTCGCATCAATTCCGTATCGAAGCGCCCCTCTCCAGCCACCAATTCGGGGTAGGCCAGCATCGCCCGGCTGATCTGTTCCAGTTCCGCATGGGCAGAAGATCCGAGATGGGCGAACAGCAGCGCCATCTGATCAAGCTGAAGGCGCAGTGTGGGTGCGCCGCAGTCATCGCGTTCAGCAACCAGTTCATCCGGGGGCAGTCCAAGCAGTTCCGCCACTCGCCGTGAAATCTCCTGCTGCAGAGGGTGATCTCCCTGGAGGTAGGTTTCGATCGGCCATCCCATTTTTCGGGCTGTGATCAGAAATGCTGCATGCTTGCCCGAGCAGTTGTGTTCAAGAGGGCTTGAACAACCCGAAGGAACGGGGCACTGCAGGTTGCTGCTCTCCAGCTCCGCATTCCACAGCATTCTGAACGCTTCACGCGCATGACCAGCTGTGCCTGAGTGGGACCCACAGCTGATGGCGATGCCACGTTCACCACAGCTGTAGGTTTCGGATGCGCCGCTGCTGATCAGTGGCAGCGCTTGGAAGGGTTTGAGCGCCGAGCGAATGAAGGTTTCGAAGTCTGGTTGTCCGGCTCTCATCAGCACACGGCCGCGGCTGTCGCAGACAACGGCATGCACAGTGTGGGTGGATTCGATCGAGGACCCTCGCCGCAGCCGGACTTCCAGAGGCGCTGTACTCAGGGAGCGCGCCGAGCCGCGGTAACCCGATGGGATCGACATGCCCTGATGATTCTGTGCTTCAGAGAGCCTGACAGATGCTGGCTCCACCCAGCATCAGGCCAGTGACAAGGGCCATCGCCCTGCCAAGGCGGCCGAGGATCGGTCTGACTTCATGCTGAGCGAGCAGGAGATCACGTTCCCTCCAGGACACCGGTTTTTCCCACACCTGGCCGTCGTACCAGCCAGATTCCTCGTATTCCACTTTTTCGGACAACAGGCGTTTGTGGACATAGGTCCAGCCAAGCCACTGTCTGACCAGCAGCAGCATCGGCATCACAAGAGCACCAACTCCTCCGGCCAGTAGCAAACGCACTGGATCGTGGCGCAGAGTCCAGCTGCCACTGGCCACCAGAACGGTGATCGGTGCAATCAGCAACCAGCTGATCAGCAGGGCCCTGTCCAGAGAAACCTGCGCTGTGCAGGGCCAGGCAAAAAACCAGGAACGACTGAATTGAGCAAATTCCTCCTGAGGTCTCTGCTCAGGTGGAACAGGGCAGGGGATGCTCGATGCCATGCCGGGCTGCCTGTCAATCGACAACAGCTTTGGACGTTAGGTAGGGACGACGTTCCCCGTGACTCCAAAATGCTTCAAGGTCGTAGTAACTACGTTCACCCGGCTGGAGCACGTGCACGATAAGTTCGCCGTAATCCAGCAAAGCCCAGCGACCTTCGTTGACTCCTTCCTTGCGAAGGGGGAGTCTGTTGAGCTCATCCTCAATCCGATCCTCAACGGATCGTGCAATCGCTCTGACCTGAACATCGCTTTGGCCGCCGGCAATCACCATCCAATCGGCCAGACTTGAGACCTCATCCACTCGAATGAGCTGGATATCCACCGCCTTACGGTCGTCGCATGCGTCGGCTGCGAGTTCCGCGAGCTGCTCGCTATCCATAGACATTTTCGCTGGTGACGGACTGACGGGATCCTTGTTGCTGCGCCATTTCAGCGCGAGCCTTCCCTGCACTCTTGCGTAATGCTTCCAGCCGGTCTTCGTAGAAGCTGCGTTTTTTCTTCTTTCTCGTTTTTTCGATGAGGTCTTTCAAAGCGCCGCCAAGGCTTTTGTAAGCATTCGGGACGCTGTAGCCAAAACGACAGGCCAGATCGATGGCTCTCTCATCAGCCGAGATCGCATCACGAAGCCGCTTCTCCGCATTGTTCTTCAGGTAGAGGCGGTAACCGGCGAATCCCGACAGACCCAGAGCCATGAACAACAGCAGACCGTCCTGCACCCAGAGTTCGCCGATGGCTCCGCCAAGGCCGATGGCAAGGGCTGCCATTTCCCAGCCATCGCGTGGAATGGTGTCGTTCTGAATCCGGCCCACCTCATGCCAGAACAACAGATTGCGGTGGTCGAGAGCGAGGTTGTCCCAGGCGTCGAGATCAACCTGGATCTCAACCTCGTCCCTGCCGATTTCCTCAAGAGTGATCAAAGCAGGCTCCACGGCAGCAGCTGCCTCAACGAACACCCAGCTCTGCATCTCCGGGGGGAGCAACCCTTTCAGACGCTGGAGCTCACTCATGATTGTCGCTTGTTCTCCTGACCCCCAACGCTAGCGACTGCCAGTCACCTGCCGCTGAACAGTCGCAAGTGGACATGGGGCTGCGTGGGAGACTCAGAAGGTTTGGCCGCTGAGGAGAACGCCCATGCCCCGGCGGAATGATCTTCGTCGCATTCTTCTGTTGGGTTCGGGTCCGATTGTGATCGGGCAGGCTTGTGAGTTCGATTACTCAGGAACTCAGGCGTGCAAAGCACTTCGCGCCGAGGGATATGAAGTCGTACTGGTGAATTCCAATCCGGCGTCGATCATGACCGATCCGGACATGGCGGATCGCACCTATGTGGAACCGCTTACTCCTGAGGTGGTCGCGAGGGTGATCGAACAGGAGCGACCCGATGCACTGCTTCCCACGATGGGAGGTCAGACCGCTCTCAATCTGGCTGTCACTCTTGCTGAGAACGGAACACTGGAACGATTCGGGGTCGAGCTCATCGGTGCCGATCTGCAGGCGATCAGAAAAGCGGAAGATCGTCTGCTGTTCAAGCAGGCCATGGAACGGATCGGTGTGAAGGTCTGTCCTTCTGGAATCGCTTCGTCGATGGAGGAAGCCGAAGCCGTTGGAGCGGCAATCGGGACCTATCCCAGGATCATCCGCCCCGCCTTCACTCTCGGTGGCAGTGGTGGTGGGATCGCCTACAACCCTGAGGAATACGTCTCGATCTGCAAAACCGGAATCGATGCCAGCCCCGTTTCGCAGATCCTGATCGAACAGTCGCTTCTGGGCTGGAAGGAATTCGAACTGGAGGTGATGCGTGACCTCGCCGACAACGTGGTGATCGTCTGCAGCATCGAGAACCTTGATCCCATGGGTGTCCACACCGGTGATTCGATCACCGTTGCCCCAGCTCAGACCCTTACGGATCGCGAATACCAACGGCTGAGAGACCAGTCCATCGCCATCATCCGCGAAATCGGAGTGGCAACAGGCGGAAGCAACATCCAGTTCGCCATCAATCCGGCCGATGGCGAAGTGGTGGTTATCGAGATGAATCCACGTGTCAGCCGTTCCTCTGCTCTGGCGAGCAAGGCCACAGGATTCCCAATCGCGAAGATCGCGGCCCGTCTCGCGGTTGGATACACACTCGACGAAATCCTCAATGACATCACAGGCAAGACTCCCGCCTGCTTCGAGCCGACGATCGATTATGTCGTCACCAAGGTCCCCCGCTTCGCCTTTGAAAAATTCAGGGGCTCTCCTGCGGTGCTCACCACGGCCATGAAATCCGTCGGTGAGGCCATGGCCATCGGACGTTGTTTTGAGGAGTCATTCCAGAAAGCATTGCGCTCACTGGAGACCGGCCTAGCAGGCTGGGGCGGAGATCGAGCTGAGCCGGAAATCACGCCAGCTGAACTCGATCGCTCCCTGCGGACGCCCTCGCCGGAACGAATCCTCTTTGTTCGTGCCGCCATGATTGCGGGACGCACGGATGAGCAGATTCACGCGCTCAGCCGCATCGATCCATGGTTTCTGGCCAAGCTGCGCCTGCTGATCAACACGGAATCGGAACTGTTGAATGATCGGCAGTTGTCGGAAATAAGCGCTGAGGATTTTCTCAGGCTCAAACAGCTCGGATACTCCGATTGTCAGATTGCCTGGTTCACATCGTCGGATCAGCTTGAAGTACGCGAAGCGAGGCTGAAACTCGGCGTTCTCCCCGTGTTCAAGACCGTCGACACCTGTGCGGCTGAATTCGCCTCGTCGACTCCCTATCACTATTCAACCTATGAGCGACGGTGGTTCCATCTGGATGCAGATGGAATCCTGACGATTCAGCCCCCGGCGTCGGAGGTGTCAGAGGACAACAGGCGCAAACTGATGATCCTTGGGGGTGGCCCCAATCGGATTGGCCAAGGCATCGAATTTGATTACTGCTGTTGCCATGCCTCCTTCTCCGCGCAGGATCGTGGCTTCGCCACGGTGATGCTCAACAGCAATCCCGAAACGGTCTCCACCGATTACGACAGCAGTGACCGTTTGTATTTCGAACCTCTCACGTTTGAGGATGTTCTCAATGTGATTGAGGCTGAACGCCCCGAAGGCGTGATTGTTCAGTTCGGTGGTCAGACTCCACTCAAACTGGCGATTCCTCTGCTGCGCTGGCTGAATTCTCCGGCAGGGCAGGCCACTGGCACCCGTATCTGGGGAACGTCTCCGGAATCCATCGATCGAGCTGAGGATCGCGAGCAGTTCGAGGCAATTCTTCGGGAACTTGACATTCGTCAGCCTCGCAACGGCCTTGCTCGCAGCGAACAGGAGGCACGCGCGGTCGCCAGCACCGTGGGATATCCGGTGGTGGTGCGTCCTTCCTACGTGCTGGGTGGTCGTGCGATGGAGGTCGTCTACGACGAGTTGGAGCTCAATCGCTACATGACCGAGGCGGTGCAGGTGGAGCCGGATCATCCGGTGCTTATTGATCAATATCTGCAGAACGCCGTTGAGGTGGATGTGGACGCCCTCTGCGACCGGGATGGTGTGGTGGTGATCGGCGGCCTGATGGAGCACATCGAACCTGCGGGGATTCATTCAGGTGATTCGGCCTGTTGTCTTCCATCGGTTTCGCTCGGTGATGAAGCCCTCAACACCATCCGTTCCTGGACCGAGGCCCTCGCCCTGCGCCTCGAGGTTCAGGGTCTGATCAATCTTCAGTTCGCTGTGCAACGCACTTCCTCAGGCGAAGAGCGCGTCTTCATCATCGAAGCGAACCCGCGCGCATCACGCACGGTGCCATTTGTCGCCAAGGCCACCGGTGTGCCTCTCGCGAAAATCGCCACTCGCCTGATGGCGGGGGAGACCCTTGCGGATATCGGTCTCATTCGCGAGCCCTCTCCGCCACTTCAAGCGGTGAAGGAAGCAGTTCTGCCGTTCAAGCGCTTTCCCGGTGCTGATTCGCTGCTGGGACCTGAGATGCGCTCCACCGGAGAGGTGATGGGGTGGGCTCCACAATTCGGCATGGCTTACGCCAAAGCGGAGCTTGCCGCTGGGGAGGCACTGCCAACCAAGGGCAATGTTTTTCTGTCCACCCATGACCGCGACAAGCCAGCTCTCGTTCCTGTGGCCGAGCGTTTGCTTGCACTTGGTTTTTCGCTCACCGCAACTGCTGGCACAGCGACCACTCTCAATGAGTCAGGTCTTCAGGTGCAACCGGTGCTGAAGGTTCATGAAGGGCGGCCAAACATCGAGGATCTGATCCGTTCAGGAGCTGTACAGCTTGTGATCAACACGCCGATCGGTCGTCAGGCGGCTTATGACGATCGCTACCTGCGGCGAGCCGCGCTGGATTATTCCGTACCCACCCTGACCACGCTTGCCGGAGCAAGGTCAGCCGTCGAAGGGATTGAAGCGCTTCAATCGCAGAAGTTTGATATTCATGCCCTACAGGATGTTCATCGATAGGGCGAGTCCCGGTAAGGTCGCCGAAGTTTCCTTGTCTTTCCGTGACCGTCACCAGTATTCCCGACGTTGCCCCCGGCAGTGACTGCCGGGATGCTTTTCGATCGGCCTATCAGAACCGCTACACCTGGGAGCCAGGATTCGGCGGTTACCGGGGCCGTTGTGTCTGGGAGCAGGGCGACCGGCGCGTTGAAGGACATTTTCAGATCGGCGCTGATCTGAAGGCCAAGGTTGAAGGGATCGAGGATGCCGAGGGGGAGAAGGCGATCGCTTCCCAGCTCTGGGAAGTCGCGATTCACCGTGTCCGTCGTTCCTTCGACCAGGTCCATGGTGCTAACACCTTCACCGCCGGTGACATCACGGACGAGGGGCTGGAAGTCCTGATTGGAGGAAAGGGTGAAGGTGATCGTTACCGCATCAAAAATGATGTGGTGACCATGGTTCACCGACATATTCACGGAACTGTGGTCACGATCCACACCGGCAGCACCACGGATACCGGATCCGGATACCTCAGTCGTCATTACTCCAGCCAATATTCGGATCCTGCCAGCGGCGAGTCCAAGGGGCCCTCCAGTAAGTTCGAGGACTCTTTTGTACCCATTGGGGAAAACGGCAGCTGGGTGCTTGAGCGCCGAGCGATCAGCTCCAAGGATTCCGACGGACATGACACGCTTCAGGTGTTTGAGTTCAACGATCTGGTCGCACTTTGATGTCTGTTTCAGCCGGCAACACTGACAGCTTCGACAGCGTCGTAACCGCGATCAACGGCCCGATCAGTGCCTTTGCCTGGGGATGGCCGACCGTGGGTCTGATTTCGGTCACCGGCATCTTGCTGATGGTCGGACTGAAATTCATGCCGATCCTGCGTCTCTCCTACGGGGTGCGCATGATGCTGGCCCCGTCAGACCCGCGAGCTGAGGGCGACATCAGCTCCTTCCAGGCACTGATGACATCGCTGGCGGCCACCGTCGGCACAGGGAATATCGCCGGTGTGGCAGGAGCGATTGCGATCGGTGGCCCAGGGGCGGTGTTCTGGATGTGGCTGATTGCTTTCTTTGGTATCGCAACCAAATACGCCGAAGCCGTTCTGGCGGTCCACTACCGCGAGGTTGACGAACTGGGGAACCACGTCGGTGGCCCGATGTATTACATCAGCAAGGGCCTTGGACCTCGCTGGGTCTGGCTCGGAGGTGTATTCGCTCTGTTCGGAATGCTGGCCGGCTTCGGCATCGGCAACGGCGTTCAATGCTTCGAAGTCTCCAGTGCTCTTCTCGGTCTTGGAGTACCTCGAGAACTGACTGCCCTCGTTCTTGGGGTGTTGGTCTTTGCCGTGATCATCGGAGGTGTGCGCCGGATTTCAAAGGCCGCCTCAGCGATTGTGCCTTTCATGGCGATCGCCTACGTGCTCGCCTGCCTGATCATTCTCATCGCCAACATCGGCAGCATCGGCGATGCCCTCTCAAGCATTTTCAGCAATGCATTCACCGGACAGGCAGCCGCCACGGGCACGCTGACTCAGGTCATCCTGATGGGATTCAAACGGGGCATTTTCTCCAACGAAGCAGGTCTTGGCAGCGCACCGATTGCCCATGCGGCCGCGCGCACTGATGATCCCGTTCGTCAGGGCACGGTGGCGATGCTCGGCACTTTCATCGACACGATGATCATCTGCACGCTCACCGCACTTGTGATTCTGGTCAGCGGGATTGCCGGGGGAGGATTGTCCGGGTCAGAGCTGTCGATCGCTGCTTTCAATGAGGCGCTGGACGGTTCGGGCTGGATTGTCACCTTCGGCCTGCTCGTTTTCGCTTTCACCACTGTTCTCGGCTGGAGTTTCTACGGCGAACGCTGCACCGAATATCTGTTCGGTGTGAAGGCGATCCTTCCTTTCAGGGGCGTCTGGGTCGCTGTGGTGGTGATCGGTTCGCTTGTGGGTGATCGAGGTGTGGTGTGGGGTGTTGCAGATACCCTCAACGGCCTGATGGCCATTCCCAATCTGATTGCGCTGCTTCTGTTGTCAGGAACAGTGTTTGAACTCACCCGTCGTTATCACTTCCCCGACACGTCGGAACAATCCGACTGATCGGATGGTCTGCCCCCCCTTGATGTAAAGCCTCCGCCATCGGCCGGAGGCTTTTTATTGAGGTCGATTGTTGCCGGTCTGTTGCTCGTCAGCCTTGGTCCGGCATCGGGGCGACGTTCTTCAGGCGGTCATTCAGCTGCATGGCCATGGACTGGCGACCAACGGCGAGAACTTTCAGGGTGTCTTCATGCATCCGCAGCTGAGCATCAGCGACCTGCATGCCGCGCACCAATTCCTTCAGATCATCCGGAAGTGCATTGAGGTCATAGCGCTTGCCCTCGAAGGTCAGCACAGGATTTTCTCCGGGTGTTGCGGTCATTGCCATCAAACTGAATCGGCCGCAATTTAGCTGCGTCCATCGCGAATCATCTGGCGTTCGCACAGATCTCGATAGCGACCGTTGTTCGCCATCAGCTGATCGTGGCTCCCTCGTTCGCTGATCTGACCACGGTCGAGCACCACGATCTGATCGGCTTCCTGCACCGTGGCCAGTCGGTGGGCGATCACCAGCACAGTGCGGCCGTGCATCGCCTGGCGCAGCCCCAGCTGCACAGCAGCTTCAGCCTCAGCGTCCAGGGCGCTTGTCGCTTCATCAAGCAGCAGCACCGCGGGGTTGCCAAGAACGGCCCTGGCGATGGCAATTCTCTGCAGCTGACCTCCCGAGACGTTGGTGCCGCGTTCCTCCAGTTTCGTCTCATAGCCATCCGGCAGGGCCATGATGAAATCATGAGCATTGGCCAGACCTGCCGCCTCGATCAGCTGACCGTGACTCGCCGGCCGCCCAAAACGGATCGCTTCCGCGATGCTTCCCGAGAACACGCTCGTTCGCTGGGGTACGAGAGCGATCTGCTGCCTGAGATCCCTCGCCTTCACTTGTGCAAGGTTTTTCCCATCCAGTTCGATCTCTCCTGACTGGGCACAGTTGAAGCGAAGCAGCAGGGAGAACAGCGTGCTTTTGCCTGCACCTGACGGGCCCACCAGTGCAACCACCTGTCCGGCTTCGATGGTCAGGTTGATGTCTCGAAGCACTGGTTCGCCATTGCCGTAAGCGAAATGGACGCGATTCAGATTCAGGTGACCCTTCGGCCGACCAATCGGCAAGGCCGGATCAGGGTCCGCAGTTTCCTGAGGCTCCTGTTCGATCTGTCGCAGTCGTCGCAGCGAAGCCTGTCCCTGCTGAAATTCATTGAAGTTGTTGGTGACATGGGCGATGGGGTCGATCAACACCACCAGGCCTGTGAGGTAGCTGCTCAGGCCGGCAATGCTCAGACCATCGTTCTGAATCCTCCAGGCGGCCAGCCCCAGCACGGAGAACAGGCCCACCACTTCGATCATGCCCACCACCGGATGCTGCAGCGCCACAAGGCTGTACGTGCGGTGCCTGGCCTGACGATGCTGATCAATCTCGTCTTCAAATCGACCTTGAAGCCAGGGCTCCGCTGCAAATGCCCGTACGAGCGGAAGGCCCTCGATGGCTTCTCCGAGCAAACCGGCCAGTTCGCTCACTTTTTTCTGACTGCGTTCGGTGGCCGCCATCACCCTGGCGCCGAACAGGCTGATCAGCCAGATGATCAACGGTGCGAGCAGCAGGATGGAAGCCGTGAGTTTCCAGTCCAGCCAGAGCATGTACCCAAGCACTGCCAGCAGCTGGAGCGCACTGGGAAGTGTGTCGTGAATCGATTTGTACAGCACTTCACTGACACGATCGGCGTCTTCAGTCAGTCGGTAGGTGAGATCGCCTGCTGAGAGCTTCTCCAGTGCTCCCAGTTCAAGAGTCTGCAGACGACGGAACAGATCGCTGCGCAGGGTCTTGCTCACCTGGAGAGCTGGTCCTGCCAGCAGTGAGTCCTGACCGAACTGAGCCAGTTTCTGGATCGCGAATATCAGCACGCCCTGCCCGATCAACCCGAGCACCCTCCCGAGATCTCTCGAACCCAGTGCGGGAAACAGGGAACCGGCAAGGTTGAGCAGCAACAGAAAGCTGCTCACATAAATGAGCATGCAGACCAGCCCGAGGCTCAGTTGGGGCAGATGCGGACGCAGCAATGGCAGCAGCCTGCGGAATCCTGCCTCGGAGGTTTTCAGCATCGCGTCACACTATCAATGCTCTTTTGTGCTCTTCTGAGCGGATGAGACTCGATCAGTTCCTGAAATGGCAAGGATGGGTTGGCACCGGTGGTGAGGCCAAGATGTTGATCCAGGCCGGGCAAGTGCTTGTGAATG
>NYZI01000084.1 GCA_002687115.1 Cyanobium sp. ARS6 | reverse complement strand
AGCCCTGGAGCGAGCCGACATCACCACGATCCATGGCTTCTGCCGCCGCAGCCTTCGCCGGCAAGCGCTTCAGAACGGTCAGGCCATTGATCTTGCCCTCGATGATGATCCACAGACCCTGGCCATCCAGGTCGCCCATGATCTCTGGCGAGCGGAGGTCCTGGAGCTTGAAGCGGGACACGTTGCAGGACTGCTGCAAGCAGGCCTGTCGCCCGAAGCACTCGCTTCGGCACTTCAGAGACTGGATGGTGACTGTGCGGTGCGTATCGCTGAGGATGCGGAGCCGATCAATCCTGATCAAACTCTTCGCGAGGTTTTTGAAGGTTGGCTGCAGAGCCGCTGGGAGCACTTCGTCACTGAATGGAACTGCGGTGGAGCGGCTCTGGACCAAGCCCTTCGAGGCTGCGCCGCCGAGTGGCGCAGCCTCGGTTGCACCGACACCAAACCCTTTAGTGCCCGCCCCAGAAAAGACCGAAGCCAGGAGCTCGACACCTGGACTGACCAGATCAGCAAGACCTGTGGAGATTCGATGCACTACGTCGACGTCCGCAATCAGGTGCTTCTCGGTGGTTATTTCCATCCAGGCAGCTTTCAGAAAACGGCGCGGTCCTGCGCTGAGGCCGAACCAAGCCTTGCTTCAGCCGAACTGCAGACCGCCATCGCCGAACTCTGGGACGGACCAGCCGAACAGACCTGGCGCCACCTGCTGATCAAAGGCCTGAATCAACTCAACGACCGGCGCAGACAACGCGGGGTGGTTGGATTTTCAGGGCTGCTGGATGCACTCGACCCCGCTCAGTCGGATGCAGCAGAAGCTTGGCTCACTCCTCTGCGGGCACGCTATGGGGTAGTCCTGATCGATGAGTTCCAGGACACCGACCCGCTTCAGTGGAGACTGCTGAAAAACGCTTTCTCAACACCAGACCATCTGCTGCTGATGGTCGGGGACCCCAAACAGGCGATCTACCGCTTCCGCGGCGGAGATCTGAATACCTACAAAGCTGCACGGCGTGATGCGGACTGCATTGATGACCTGCTCGACAACCGCCGCACAACACCACTGCTGATGCAGGCCATGAATCAGCTGATGGCGCCTGGACTGCTGCAATCCGAACTCTCGGTGCCTGAGGTGACGCCAAGATCTTCCGCACAACCCCTGCCCTTGCTGAAGGGAGGTGCATCACTCCAGATCCACGACATCAATCCGGATGACGACGACGGAAACAGCAGCCGTACATCTATTGAGGAGCGGATTCCCCGCATTGCGACCGACCTGATCCTGCAGACCCTGAGACACGATCCAGGCCTGGATCCCTCCGAACTCTGCATCCTGGTCAGCAGGCATCGCCAGGCCGAAGACATCCGCGCAGAGCTGGCGGCTGCCGGGCTGCCGAGCCGCCTTGTCAGTCAGGGAGATGTCTTCAGCAGCCAGGGAGCATCGGATCTGCAGACATTCCTCGACGCACTTTCACGCCCTGCCCACGCCGGTGGATTACGGCAGCTGGCCGTGTCCTCACTGCTGCAGTGGAGAAGCGATCAACTGGCAGACGCCGATGGCAACGGTCAGCTGGATCAGCTGGCCTCTCTGCTCCAGCAGCTCGCCATCGATCTACCGAAGTTTGGGCTGATGGGGTGCCTGGCACGCCTGATGGATGGGCAGACCGTGGCCGATCTATCGAGCCGCGGCCGCTTGCTCGGTGACCTTCAGCAATGTGCACGGCTTGTGCAGGACACGATGCACCGCCAGGGCTTGGATGCTTCAAGTGGCGCCGATTGGTTGCGACGCCAACGCCTGTACCCTCCCGACACGATCCCGGAACAGCGTCAGCCCTTCAGTGATCTGGCCGAGAGTGCGGTTGCTGTTGTGACTGTTCATCGAAGCAAAGGGTTGCAGTATCCGGTGGTGATCTGCCCCTACTTATGGGAAGCGCCCTCCCCTTCAAAAGGTCCGCTGTGGCGAGTGCCCACTGCTGACGAGTCCGGCAGCTGGCGCGTAGCGCTGAATCCACATTGGGGACTGGGGCATACGGCAAGCCAACGCGATGAACTGGAACGTCGCGCTGAAGCGGAACGTCTCGCCTACGTCGCGATCACGCGGGCCGAACGCCATCTCGTTCTGTTTCAGGCCAGGGCAGCTCGGCAGGAGGGCAATCCACTCACCGCATGGCTGGAGCAACTCGCTGACCCACCGGGTCCCTTGATCAGCCTGCACCGAGCCGAATTCAACCGCCTATCAGAGCGCTGGCACCCCCTGATGGTTGAACGGAACCTGCAATGTGGCGCCGTGCCAGGTCATGCTTTTGACCGCAGTTGGGGACGCAGCAGCTACTCGGCCTGGATCTCAGGCCACGGCAAGACGACAACCGCCAGCCCAGACCCGCGCAACCTTGAGGAAGGACGAGATGTGGATGCGCAGACCGGCGCAGATGAAGAAAGCCTCTCCTTCAGCGATCAAAGCGATCCGTTGGATCCCGAAGACAGTCCGTTGGGAGCATTTCCCAGGGGCGCAGCAGCCGGTGATTGCCTGCACCGCATCCTGGAGCAGATCCCATTTGATCAAGACATCGAACAGGACGACAACCGCGCTCTGGTGGAGCGAGAACTCACGCGTTCAGGCCTGGAGAGCGACAGGGTGGACGCAGTTCTCGAGGGTCTGGAGACACTGATGCAGGCCCCCTTCGGAGGGCCACTCGGTGATCTGCAACTGAGGTCGTTGCACAGTGGACGGCGTTTGCATGAACTCAGCTTTGATCTGCCTGTCGCTCATCAGGGCAGAGCGGTTCAGCCCAAGCAACTGGCGCGGGCCTTTCGCGTTGAACCACATCATCGATTCGGTGAAAGCTACGCCGATTCCCTCGAAGATCTGGAGTTTTTCAGCAGAGGCTTTCTCACTGGCTCCATTGATCTGGTTTTCACTGATGGCGACGATCCCGCCACGGCTCGCTGGTGGATTGCGGACTGGAAAAGCAACTGGATCGGCGAAAGAGACGTGGATGGGCGTCCATTGCACTGCGGACCCCGACACTATTCACAACGCGCCATGGAGGAGCAGATGTATCAGCATCACTATCCTCTGCAAGCTCATCTCTACCTTGTCGCCCTGCATCGGTTCCTGCAGTGGCGACTCGACGGCTACCAGCCCGAGCGACATCTCGGCGGATACGCCTACGTTTTCCTTCGTGGTGTTTCCAGGTCTGGCGGAAGCGGCGTGATTCTTGAAACAGCACCTCTGCAACGCCTCCATGCGCTCGACTGTGTCCTGCGAGGTGGTGATTAATGGATCCCAGTGATCGCACGGCGGTCTCATCGGCTCTGAGCAGAGGAATGATGTCGATGTTGCTGCGTCGTTATCCACCTCCGGCGGAGTTCGGAAACAACGAGCTCAGGGCTCTGAAAGATCTTGTGCAGGCGATGTTCCAGGCTCTCAGCCGGGGTGAGATGAGCATCGATCTGGGCACCAGCAAGCTGAAACCCGTTGAGCTGGAGGCTGATGGCTGGCCCGAGACGCACCGACGGGTGATTGAAGCCAGCGGCTGGTTGCAGAAAGAGCCTCTGCTGATGGTGATGGAAGGGAATCACCTGATCTGGCGACGTTGGCATCAGGGCATGGAGATGCTGAAGAAGACTCTGATCCAACGCAGTGCACTGTCCCCTGTTGGCAAGCCAAGCAGACGTTGCAGCGAAGATGGCACCAAAAAATTAACGTCGGAGCAGACGTTCAATCCGGAGCAGCGAGCAGCGGTCAATGCGGTCAGCGATCACAGGGTGGTGCTGCTCAGCGGAGGACCCGGTACCGGTAAAACCAGCACCGTGCGCGCCATGCTGATCCGAGCGATGGAGGATCGCGGAGACCTGCGCATTCATCTGGCCGCTCCAACAGGAAAAGCAGCACGACGACTGCAGGATTCCATACGAGGCGATCAACGCACAGCTGAATTGCCCTGCACCACATTGCATCGGTTGCTCCAGGCCAGACCAGGCGGCTTCAGCCGTCATCGCCGCAATCAACTGGCGCTGGATCTGCTGGTGATCGACGAAGCGTCAATGGTCGACCTGACACTGGCGCAGGCCCTGATTGATGCTCTTCCAGCCACTGCGCAACTGCTGCTTGTTGGTGATGCCAACCAGTTATCGCCGATCGGAGTGGGTGCTGTCTGGCAGCATCTGCAGAAAGAGGAACTGCAGCGGCGATTCGGAACTGCTGCTGTACGTCTCCACCAGGTGTACAGAAATCGAGGGGACCTGGCTCGACTGAGCTCGGTGTTGTGCCGTCAGGGAACGGAAACCTTCTGGAACGAACTCGCTGATCTCGATGACAAGACCAACGTGCATCAACTGGTCTCTGAGTCTTCTCGGTTGCCGGCGTCGGTGACCGATGCCGTGAACCAGCAGCTGAAGAACCTGAGGTTGGCGGCCAACACCCTGGAGATCAGGCCTGATGGATCTCCCGATCCCGGCCAGGCCGGTGCCCTTCTCGAGCGACTCGATGCCTTGATCGTGCTCTGCCCGCGTCGTCGGGGGTTATGGGGCGTGGACAGTCTGCATCGACAGCTGGTGTCTGGCAGTGATGCCCGTGATTGGCCCGAGGGGTTGCCTGTTCTCTGCAGCGACAATCAAATCGAACTGGGTCTTGCCAACGGAGACCTCGGACTCTGCATCGGCAGTGGCGAAACACGCAGGTTGCTGTTCCGATGCAGTGATGACTCAGGCCGCAGTGTTTATCGACTGCTGCATCCAGCCAGGGTCCGCCGAATTGAGCCTGCTCTGGCTCTCACGATTCACAAAGCTCAGGGCAGCGAAGCTGATCAGGTTCTGCTGCTTTGGCCACCCTGCGAAGAAGCTGGCAAAACTGCTCTTCTCTACACCGCTGTCACCAGGGCTCGTCATCAACTGACCGTGGTGCGACTGGCATCCTCAATAAGCAGCGGCATGCTGGGGACGATCGATCGTCAGGGGTCGGTGTGACGACAAGAGTGGAGCGTCCCTGGGGCTGGTACGAAGAGCTGGCCGAGGGAGCCGGCTACAAAGTGAAACGACTGCTCGTGAAGGAGAACGCGCGTCTCAGCCTGCAACGCCACCAGCATCGCAGCGAACATTGGGTGATTGCCGCTGGCAGAGGATCCGTTTACTGCGATGGCATCTGGATGGATGCCGCAGTCGGAAATACGTTTGACATCCCCGTTCAAGCTGTTCACCGGGCCTTCGGGGGCCCCGGAGATCTTCTGATCATCGAAGTCCAACAAGGTGCAATCCTGCTGGAATCCGACATCGAACGTCTGGAGGACGACTTCGGGAGGGTGATACCTTAAGTCTCCACCTTTGAAAAGAAGGCAAGCAATACAGCGCGGCACAACTTGCCGATGGGACGTTGCAGGCCTGATTTGAAGGATCAATCAGGCAGAGCGCCATCATCGACATGACCCAGACGCAACCGCAGGCCGTTGAGCCCTGCGCAGTGGATCTCAGTGTTTCAGAGCTCCATGAACCGACAACCTCAACCAGTGATGACACGCTCTTCACCACTGTGATTGAACCGATCGGAGACGACAAATCAGCTGCTGAACAAAGCACTGAGAAGTCCCATTCCTCCGGCTTCTCAGGCTTTGGATTCAGCGGGGCGCTGCTGAAGACCCTGGAGGAAAAGGGCTACAAGGAGCCATCGCCGATTCAGAAAGCGGCGATTCCAGAACTGATGCTGGGCCGTGATCTGGTCGGCCAGGCTCAGACCGGCACAGGCAAGACCGCTGCCTTCGCGCTTCCCCTGCTTGAACGCCTGGAAGGTCGCAGCAATCTGCCGAGGGTGCTGGTGCTCGCACCCACTCGTGAACTAGCCATGCAGGTGGCCGACTCTTTCAAGGCCTACGCCGCCGGACATCCGCATCTGAATGTGCTGGCGATCTACGGCGGATCCGATTTCAGATCTCAGATCCATGCCCTCAAGCGAGGGGTGGATGTGGTGGTTGGGACACCTGGAAGGGTGATGGACCACATGCGCCAGGGAACGCTGAACACCTCAGGGCTGCGCAGTCTGGTGCTGGATGAAGCCGACGAAATGCTGCGGATGGGCTTCATCGATGATGTGGAGTGGATCCTCGAGCAACTCCCTGAGGAGCGTCAGGTGGTGCTGTTTTCGGCAACGATGCCGAATGAAATCCGCCGCCTTTCGAAGCGCTATCTGAGCGAACCGGCTGAGATCACGATCAAGACCAAAGACCGGGAAGCCAAACGGATCCGTCACAGATCCATCACCCTTCAGAACGCCCACAAACTCGAGGCCCTGAACCGGGTCCTGGAGGCTGTCACTGGCGAGGGGGTGATCATTTTCGCCCGCACCAAAGCGATCACCCTCACCGTGGCTGAGTCACTGGAGGCGTCAGGTCACGATGTGGCGGTTCTCAATGGTGACGTTCCTCAGAACCAGCGCGAACGAACTGTTGACCGCCTGCGCAAAGGCACGGTGAACATTCTGGTGGCGACAGACGTGGCGGCCCGTGGTCTCGATGTGGACCGGATCGGGCTGGTGATCAACTACGACATGCCGTTTGACAGCGAAGCCTACGTGCACAGAATCGGGCGAACAGGTCGTGCAGGTCGCACAGGAGAAGCCATTCTTTTCATCACTCCAAGGGAGCGTCGCTTTGTCGGCAACCTCGAACGGGCCGTGGGGCAGGCCATTGAACCCATGGATATCCCCAGCAACGCCCAGATCAACGAAAGCAGGTTGAACCGGCTGCGCAGCCGCCTCAGTCAGGCTGCCTCAGCAGAAAGCAACGAAGAAACCTCGCTGCTGCAGGAACTGATTGAGAGAGTTGGCCAGGAGAACGAGCTGAGCATGGAGCAGCTGGCTGTGGCAGCTCTGAAGCTTGCAGTGGGTGATCAGCCCTTGCTGGTGCAGGGTGATGAAGGCTGGCTCAAGACACCTGCCCGCGCTGATCGTCGTGATGATCGTCGTGATCCGCGCGGTCGTCGTCGCGTGGATCGAGAGTCACGCCCACCTGAAGACAACATGATGCGTTACCGGGTTGAAGTGGGTTATCGCGACCGTGTCAAACCCGGAAACCTTGTCGGTGCCATCGCCAATGAGTCAGGTCTGCAGGGTCGAATGATCGGGAGGATTCAGATTTTTGATTCCCACAGCCTTGTCGATCTCCCCAAGGGCATGCCGGAGGATGTCTACAACGCTCTTCGCAAACTGAAGGTCATGAACCGGGAGCTCCAGATCACCCAAGCATCCTGAATCGGATGGCCAATCGCTTTTGGAACATCAGCGTGGCTCTCGCCACGCTGATAACTCTCTCTGATCCCGCAAGCTCCACGGAAGCTGAAAACAAAATCACCCAGCTTTGCCTTGCAGGCTTCAAATCAGCCATGAGCCAGGCAGGAAAAATCCCTCCAGCGGGGATGGGTGATTTCACCTGTGACTGTTTTCTGAGAGAAATGAACAAAGGCAATTCAATTCAGTGGCAATCTCTGCTGGGCACCATTGAATCGGCACAGAAAACCTGCAAACAGAAAGCAGCTGAACGCTTCAAAATCTGAATTTCATCCACTATTCGTCAGCTGCAGACGGAACAAGGGTGTCTTTCTCTGAAGGTGAAACGGTGACCCTAAACCCGCTCATCACCTCTTCAGAAGGCCCAGCTGCGAATCGAACACTGTATTTCGCATCTCTTTTCTGTCCAGGCTGTAGCGTGTTGCAGCATCAGCTTCATCGTTCGGCTCTGATCGGCTCGCTCCCCCCGGCTTCAGCTTCTCGGCTACAGCATCAAGGACTTTCCAATTCGGACCACGGCTTCACTGATCAAATGTCCATCGGTCCCAACAGGAAATGACCATTTACATCGGCAATCTCTCCTTCCAGGCAGAGCAGGAAGACCTGCTCGACCTGTTCAGCCAGTACGGCGAAGTGAAGAGCGCCAGCCTGCCTCTCGACAGAGAAACAGGGCGCAAGCGCGGCTTCGGCTTCGTTGAAATGAACACTGACGAAGACGAGCAGAAAGCAATTGACGATCTCCAAAACGTCGAATGGATGGGTCGGATGATCCGTGTGAACAAAGCCACACCCCGTGAGCGCAGCGGTGGCGGCGGCGGTGGACGTGGTGGATATGGCGGCGGTGGCGGCCGCGATGGCGGTGGCGGTGGCTACGGCGGTGGTGGCGGAAACCGCTGGTGATCACCGGTGGGAGTCAGTTCAGAGAGCTGGCTCCTGCTCCCGGACTTCCAGCCACAGATCACGCTCAAGAGCATGCCGTTTTAGGCGATTTCCCGCATCCGGTTGTTCAACTGCGCCCCCTCATCTGAGCGTCCGGAATCCTGCAGACCAGAGTCTGCCGTGACGATGAGCCTCATACCGACGCAATCGGTTCAGGGCGCGTGAACGGGTCATGCAACCTCCTCGTTCTGCTTTCACGTTCCAGCTCGGCTGTGAATAGTTCCAAGAGCCTGCCCAACTCAACGCTTGAATGAAAGTGTGCGCGCACCGAGCGGATGCCCCATTCCAAGACCCACGCCAGTGAGCAGGCGCCTCTGATTCGTTTGTTCCAGCATCTGCGCCCCTACCGCCGCAGGGTTTGGTCTGCGGCCACCTGCTCGGTCATCAACAAAATCTTCGATCTGGCACCGCCAGTGCTGATCGCACTTGCTGTCGATGTCGTTGTTCAGCAGGACACGTCCTGGCTTGCTCGGCTCGGAGCCACCAAGGTGATAAGCCAGCTGATCGTGCTGGCAGTGCTGTCTTTCCTGGTCTGGACGACTGAATCGTTTTTCGAATATCTCTATGGCCTGCTCTGGCGCAATCTCGCTCAGAGCGCTCAACACAGCATGCGTCTGGAGGCCTATGCCCATCTTCAGAAACTGGAGATGGACTTCTTTGAACACGACAGCAGCGGAAGGCTGCTCACGGTGCTCAACGATGACATCAATCAACTTGAGCGATTTCTGAACCACGGAGCCAATGAAATTCTGCACCTCATCACCACGGTGCTGCTGGTGGGAGGGGTGATGTCGGTGTTAGCCCCAGGTGTGGCTCTCTTCGCCTTCCTGCCGATCCCGGTCATTCTCTTCGGCTCACTGAATTTCCAGCGCAGACTTGCTCCACGCTACGGCGAAGTGCGAAAGCGAGCAGGAGAGCTGGCCTCAAGGCTCACCAACAACATCGGAGGCATGCTCACCATCAAAAGCTTTGCAAAGGAGGGATGGGAACTTGAGCAGCTGCGCCTTGAAAGTGATGCCTACAGGGAGTGCAATCGCCATGCGATCAGGATCTCCGCCGCATTCATTCCACTGATCCGATTCGCCATTCTGTTTGCATTCCTGTCAATTCTGATCGTGGGAGGGATTCAGGCCAGGAATGGTGTGATCGCAGTTGGCACCTACAGCTTTCTTGTGTTCATCACCCAGAGGTTGCTCTGGCCGCTCACCACTCTCGGCCGCACACTGGACGACTACCAACGCTCCATGGCCTCAACGAATCGAGTTCTGGATCTGATCGACACACCGATCGAGATTGCTGGTGGAAGCCGCCGCCTAGCCCCCGAGCAAGTGCATGGAGACATCCGCTACGAGCTGGTCGATTTCGCCTATCGAAATCGACCAGCTCTGCTGAACAGATTCAACCTGGCCATTCCCGCAGGCAAAACCCTGGGAATTGTCGGAGCAACCGGCTCAGGTAAAAGCTCTCTGGTGAAACTGTTGCTGAGGCTTTATCCCCTGAATGCAGGAAGAATTTTCCTCGATGACATCCCGATTGAGCAGCTTCGGCTTGATGATCTGCGGCGATCAATCGCCCTTGTCAGTCAGGACGTCTACCTTTTTCACGGGAGTGTGGGTGAAAACATCGCCTACGGCGCCGACCATGCCTCACCTGAGGACGTGTATGCCGCGGCGCGAGAGGCCGAAGCGCTCGAGTTCATTCGAGCACTGCCTGAGCAGTTCGACACAATTGTCGGCGAGAGAGGTCAACGCCTCTCCGGAGGCCAGCGCCAACGCATCGCTCTGGCGAGAGCGATTCTGAAGAACGCTCCTGTGTTGATCCTCGATGAAGCAACCGCTGCAGTGGATAACGACACTGAAGCCGCGATCCAGCGTTCGCTGATGCGCATCACCGCGAACCGCACCACATTGGTGATTGCACATCGACTCAGCACGGTGCGACATGCTGATCGCATCGTCGTCATGGATCACGGAAGCATCGTGGAAGAAGGCACCCATGAACAACTGCTGCATCAAGCTGGTGTCTATGCCGATCTCTGGCGCGTTCAAGCCGGACTTCGCCGCGATGAAGCACTGATCCTTTGATGATCCATCTGCTCTCTGCGGCGTCACCGGGGTTTACATCGCTGTCCCATCTGGCCCAACAGCCATTGGGCAGCCTCGCCTTGCTCGTCGCACTGGCAATGCTGGTTCCGCCCCTGTTCAGGCGAACAGGTCTTCCCGATCTCGTCGGCCTGCTTCTCGCTGGCGTTCTGATGGGCCCCAGCGCTCTCAATCTTCTGCAGCCAGACGGTGAAACCCTTCAACTCGTTTCTGACATCGGTGCGATCTACCTCCTGTTCATCGTCGGACTCGAGATTGATCTCGATGAATTCAACCGTGTTCGCAGTCGATCTCTGACCATCGGAATTCTCCATTTTGCCGGTGGCATGGCACCCGGGGGAGCCATTGGACTCCTGCTCGGCTATCCACTGGTGCCCTGTCTGCTGATCGGGAGCCTGATTGCAACCCATACCCCTTTGGGCTATCCGATCGTGCGCAGTTATGGAGCCCAGCGAGATGAAGCTGTGGTGGTCAGCGTTGGCAGCACCATTCTCACCGATATCGCCTCTCTGGTTGTTCTCGCGATCGCCATTGGTCTTGGCAGGCAGTCTTTTTCACTAACCAATCTGGCCGGCCTGATCGTCAGCATCGCCATCTTTGCGGTGGCCGTCGTCACGATCATTCGCAGGGTCGGACGCAGGATCTTCCGCGGAAGCGTCAACGATGAAAGCAGGATCTTTCTCACCATCCTGCTCATCCTGTTCATCGCTTCGATTGGAGCTGAGCTTGCCGGTGTGGAAAAAATCGTTGGAGCCTTTCTGGCTGGACTGGCGGTGAATTCCGTGCTGCCGGAGGGCAAGTCAAAACAGCAAGTGATTCTGGTTGGTGCAGCTCTGTTCATCCCCATCTTTTTCATTCACCTCGGCCTCCTTCTTGATCTGAACAGCCTCAAAAACTCCATCAGCGATTTCCATCTGCCTGTTCTGATGGTGATCGGAGTGATCAGCTGCAAAGGCGTGGTGAGCCTGATTGCCGGTTGGGCCTTCCGGTACAACGGCAACCAGATGGTGATGATGTGGTCGCTGGCCATGCCGCAGGTCGCCGCCACACTGGCCACGGCATTCATTGGCTACGAAGCCGGATTGCTCGACCAGACGGTGCTGAATGCCGTTCTGGCGATGATGGTGGTGACCGCAACCCTTGGACCGATCCTCACAGCACGTTCCGTCAGGCAGCTGGTGGAACCGAAACGAACACGTCACAGTGGCGCAGCGCCTGGAGAGGAGGCCCTCACAGCAGATGACACCCCCCTTGATGTGGTCAGTCGGCCTCTGACCATTGTCGTTCCCATCGCCAATCCTTCCACGGAACAGGGGCTTCTGAGCATTGCGTCACGGCTGCTGAGTGGCAGTGCCGAAGTGCAGGGGCAGTTACTGCCCCTGGCGCTGGTCTGCCCCAGTCTCGAAGAAGCGCGGGGGGGATTGACTCGCGCCGTGGCATCCGCCAGGGAGCGGCTGTCCCAGGCTGCGACCATTGGCAAACAGCTCAAGGTCAGAACCCGCTGCCTGCTGCGACTGGATGAAGACATTGCCGGCGGAATGAGTCGCAGCGCCCTGGAACAGGGTGCTGATCTGTTGATGATCGGAGCGGGACGGCCGGACAAGCTGAGGCGCTGGTTCTTCGGTGACCTCGTTGACGGTGTCTGCCGCAGCGCACACTGCCCCGTTGTGGTGGTCAACCTGGCCGAACGCCGGGTCGAAACGCTTCAACGAATTCTTGTACCCATCAAAGACCTCTCCGCGAGCGCCCGCGAACAGTTTGAGCTTGCTCAACGGCTGCTCGCGAGCCAATCCAGCGACCAGGGCCTGGTCACGCTTTTGCACATCGTTGATCCTCGGCTCAATCGATCTGAACGCAGCCGGATCGAACAGGAGCTGCGTCGCTGGCAACCCCGCAGCAGCATGGGCAGCGTCATTCGGATTCAACTCGCAGCCGGACCAGGGGTTGAGACCAAGATCGAACACAGCAGCCGCGATCACGATCTGGTGATCCTGCGTTCTCAGCGACGTCAGGTTGCGGGACTACCCATCCCGGCGAGTGATCGAACCAGCAATCTGGTGTCTCTGCTGAAGTGCGCTTCGATGGTGATCAGCGAGCCCCTGACCTAAACCCCTCAAAAAACAAGAAATGATTAAGAAAAGGAGATTTCAGGCTTAAAATTCCGAAATGGATGTTGTGCGAAGAGTTCGACCCAAAACCTTGCTCCTTTCAGCTGTTGCTGGGCTGACGGGAGGTTTTTTATTGGCGATTCCCCTCAGCCGCTCGCTCTCGCCAACGTCCGAAGCCCCGCTTCTGCTGCCTGTCAGCAATCCCTTTTCAGCCTGGTCAGGCTTTGGAAATCGGGAAATCCTCGTGCTCGGGCTTGATGACGGGGGCGGAAACACCGACGCGATCTTCACATTGAAGGTGGAAGGTGGTCGGACCTCCATCACCCAGATTCCGAGAGACAGCTACATCGATTCCCACAGCTTTGGGCCTGTAAAGGCCAATGCTCTGTATGCCTATGGAGGCCATGAAGCCGTGAAGGCTGAGTTGACAAGACTGATGGGTCGTCCGATTGACCATCACATCCTTGTGAACCTCAATGGAATCCGAACACTGAGCGATCTGGTGGGCGGTGTTGAAGTCGATGTCCCGAAACGCCTTTACTACCGTGATGACAGCGGTGGTCTGCTGATTGATCTGCAACCGGGACCTCAGCTGCTCAAAGGTCGCGAACTGGAGGGTTTCCTTCGTTGGAGACAGGATGAAGAAGGTGACCTCGGTCGTTTGGCTCGACAGCAGCTCGTGCTGAAAAGTCTGTTCAGCCGACTCACCCGGCCAGACCACCTTGTCAAACTGCCTGCACTGATCAAAGAGGCCGGCAACAACCTTGAGACCGATCTCGGTGCTATGGAGCTGGGCGGACTGATCACGGCGATGGGGCTGACGGAACTGGAGACCGAGCGCCTTGACGCACGCCCCTTCGACCGTAACGGCATCAGTTATCTCGATACTGCATGGCCGGCTCAGGAAAGCGATGATGATTCGATGGAGTCCGGCAGTTCGCGTTACCGCTTCCTTTACTGAGCCAGGGAAGAGCCTTCATCGCCAAGGGCACCCACAATGGCGATGCCTTCATTTGCATCCGTGGACAGGAATCTGCTGCGACAGAGCCTCAGGCTCGGGTTGAGCATCCTGATCACATGCGCCATTGCGCAGCACTTCCAACGCATCACCTATCTCTGGTACCCGCTTCTGGCCGTCAATCTTGTTGTTGACGATCAGGATGAAAACAGTCTTCGAGCTGCCCGGGGACGCCTTCTAGGAACCGTGACCGGCGGGCTGATCACATTTCTTGTGCATTCGATCATGGCCGGCTGGATCGGCATCCTGGTAAGCCTTTTGATCTCGATTCCGCTGCTGCGGCGGCTTGGCTGGACAAGTGGCCTGTCGACAGCCGTGACCGTCACGGTGATGTTTCTGGGCATTCACGAATACGCCACACTCAGCTGGGACTACGTGTTCAACCGCAGCATCGACACGCTGGTCGGGATCATTGTGGCGCTGGTGATGGGTCGATTGCTCTGGCCGAAGAATCGACTGGCCAGGATGCAGAGCCTGCACGAACAGCTCACTGACCTGCTTGAGACAAGGATCCAGGCCCACAGTCTTGCCTTGCAGGGCAGGGGATCACCGCCTCCTGAGATCCAACCAGCTGTGATCACGAAACAGCTTCTTGAGCTGCAGCGGCTGATCAACGTGGAGCTGAGCCTCGGGCCTCGACATGTGCAGCGACTGGATCGTGATCATTGGCGCCAGCGCCTCAGTCTTTGGCGCTGTCAACAGGTGCGTTGGCTGCTCGTGGAACGGCTGATCGAGCGACTTCATCGTGACGAAGGCGCCGAATATCTCCCTGCGCTGGGAAAATACCTGGCTCAGCAGCCAGCCCCGCGAAGTCGACTGAACCTGAACAACTGCGGTACGAGGTTGTCATTATCTCAACGGATCGCTCTTGAAGAACAGGTGACGCGCTTCCGTCGCGTGCTGACCTGCCAGCAACTGCTCAATGCCGAGCATTCCAGATGACTGGTCCCAGGCAAAACAACAATCCCTGGATCCTGAGATCCGACATTCGACTCGCTGTGGTGACGGGCCTTGGGGCGGGGTTCGGATTACTGAACTCGATTCCTTTCGGCTACTACGTGCCTCTATGCACCGCCGCAGTGCTGTCGGGAAGCTACGGCAACTCGATGAAGCTGAGCATTCAACGCATTCTCGGTTCGGTGATGGGTGTCTTGATCGTGTTGCTCTTCTCTCGCGGTCTTCAGCTCCCTCTTCCTCTCGGACTCGGTCTCGCCCTCGCCAGCGTTCGTCTGTTCGGAGGCGCTCTTGGATTGCAGGTGGGTTACAAGGTCGCGGGAAACATCGTGATCATGGGCTGGCTGGTCCACAGCGCAGAGGAGAGCATCTGGGGAATGTCACGCCTGTTCTGGACAGCCTTCGGAATTGCGCTGTCGTTATGGGCAACCCGCTACGTGTGGCCCAGTGGCACGATTCCGTCGCTCCACCGGAGATTCGCAAGCTTTATCGACGAACTGATCAACGACTTTCGGCTGGAATCAATACAGCTGGAAGCCGAAGCCCCCAACCGAATGTCGACAACACAACGCAGAGTCAGGCGGACAGAGATCCTCCAGCAGATCAACGCCCTCAGACAGCAACGGGACGTGGCCCAGTTGGAACTGGGGCTGAATCCCGAGAACCATCCGCTGCATCAGCTCTGGACAGAACTTGATCTACTGATCTCACAGCTGCTTTCAGTCCTGGATGGCTTGCGAGGACTACCCTCTCCGGTTCAGTCACCACCTCTTATCAAAGAGCTTCATCTGCAAGAGGCGAACGTGCTCAAGCATCACATCAAACTCCTGGCAGGCCTTGCTTCGGACCTGCGCAAGCCTGATCTCGTGGAGAAACAGTGTCTCGATCTGGAGAGCCTGAGCGAACTGAGCAGAGATCTGCAGACAGCAGCCCAACAGCTCACAGCAACTCTTGAGGAGCACGCAGATCGTGCCGGACACGATGCAGACATCTCCCCAGAACGAATGCGGCAGATCGTGCTGAGGACTTCGCTGATCGAGCATGGAGCTTCAGTGCTGCACGATTGTTTTCCAGGTGTGGCCAGATCGAAGCCTGTCACTGCAATTCGCTGAGACAATGAAGCAGTTTCAGGATCAGGTTCCTCAAGGACAGCAAGCTCATCCCTTGATCAGGTCGCTCATCAAGTGTTCTCCTCTGATTTCGATCATCGGCCTGCTGCTGCCCACAGCCTCCAGAGCCAATCAGGTTGATGTCTTCCCATCAAGCCTGAATTACGGCGGCAACACACATCAGCTGGAGCGCAGCTGGAGCGAACTGAACCAACAACTCGACAGCCTGGACACACTGCTTGGACCGGCTCCAGATCTTGGTGCCTCGGATGTGCTGGAGGCTCCGGAACTCCCGTCCAACCTCTTGGACGCCAACCGCCCGGCTGATGAAACACTCAGCCAGGAAGACAGCACGCCTGAGCCGCCGCTCAGCCTGCCCGAACTGACTGACCGGAACACCGATGTGAAATCCGTGAGCCTGCGACAGGCCATAGCGATCGCTTTTCGCAACAATCCCGAGCTTCAGATACAGCGGGAGCAGATTGCCGCACAAGGCGCCACTGTCGCTTCGCTTTCAGGTGCTTACTGGCCCACGATCAGCGTGTTTGCTGATGTGGAGGGCTTTCAGAGCGGCAGCACGACGTTCTCGCCCTACGGCAACAACAACTTCGGCTTTGGTGCTCTGTTCGCGAAACAAGGGGAGACACCCAACTTCGCGCTGACGAACAACGGAAAGAAGGTCAGCGGCAGTGAAGACGGCCCCTTCTATGTGCCCGCCGGTGGAGGGTTGTATGCCGACTCAAACGGATTCGACTCCATGGCGGGTTTGCAACTCAACTACGCCCTAGTTGACTTCGCCCGCACACCTCGTGTTCGCACAGCCAGTGCCAAGCTGCAGCAGTTCGAACAGCAGTACGCCAACCAACTCAGAGCACTGCAACTCGAGGTCAGTGAGGCTTACTACCAGCTTCAGCTCAGTGAGCAGTTGGTGCGCATCCGCGATGCGGTTGTCCGCACCGACCTGATTGTGTTGCAAGACACACTCAATCTCAAACAGGCCGGGCTAGTGCCGCGAGTCGATCTGCTGCGCCGCAGTGCGACCCTCGCCACGGATCAGGAGGCACTAATCCAAGCCCTGGCCGATCGCGCTGTCGCAAGAAGAGCGTTATGGACTCTGTTGAATCTTCCTGCTGATGTGGTGCCAAGTGCAGGCGACTCGATCACGCTGGCACCGGCCTGGCCGCTGAGTCTTGAACAGTCCTTGCTGGCCGCCTACAACAGCAATCCAGAGCTCGATGCGATCCTCGCGACACGCAGGGCCTTGGCTCTGCAGCAGGATGAAGCGGCAGCTCAACTCCTGCCCAAGCTGAGCCTGTTCGCGTCCGTGGGAGGCATGGCTTCAGTGGAGCGCACCTTCAACGTCTCCCTGATAGGCGACGGATGCTGCGGCAGCACCTTTCTGCCCCTTGAGCAGGTCGCAGGATACGACTGGTCGGTGGGACTCGCCTTCAATTGGATGATCTTCAATGCTGGTGCAACGACCAATGCTGTCAAAGCTCTTTCACTGCAGGAGAAGGCCGCCAGTCAGTCCTATGCCGCCACTCGCAACAGCATTCGACTCCGCCTCGAACGGGCATTTCTGCACCATGAAGCGAGTCTCGCCAAGCTTGTTTCCGCGCGGCGTGCGGTCGGAGCCAGCAAGGAAGCTTTCCGCGACAGCACACTTCGTTACAGGACTGGACTCACCAACGAAGTGGATCTTTCGGTGACACAGACGCAGCTTGTGAACTCACTGGTGAATCGCCTGATCGCAACGGTTGACGTGAATGTGACCTATGCCCAGTTGCTGCGCGAGCTGCTGCCCATGCCACGGGATCCCGACTCGACCGTGCCGACGAAACTGACTCTGCAAGGCTTCTCGCCTCGTGAACTGGATCAACCCTGACCAGATCACGACGATTGGTAGTCGAAAGGGGTTCTGAACAGAGAAAAAAGTCCCGCCTTATTTGTCAGCTGGTCTGGATGACCACCAGCGCTCGATGCGATAACCGAAAATCACCAGAAACACCACAAGCCAGAACCACAGTTCAGGCGGATTGGCGTTGAGCAGAACAATCAGCAGAACAAGTTCCGAAACCAGCCAGGGGAGCTCCTGACGCAGAAGAGGGCGGAGTGCCATAGAAGTCAGAGCATCACGGAGGGGTTCCGGGTTGCCGCAGGAACGGCAGATCCCAGATGCGATCGATGCGGAACGTGCGGAAGCCACCGGTGAGCGAACGCAACCCTGGAACGACATAAGTCACAGGTGAGCGCCACTCCACGTAGGCAAACGTGTCAACAGTGAGACCCTCACGGATCGGAAAGACACCACTGCCCTGCGACAGCGTCCATCGATAGCCGTCGTCGGTGCGGGAGTGACGATCCAGTTCGATTTCAGCGCGCATCACCGGGCCATGTTTGACAAGAGCCTCAGCGAGCTGACTGTTGCCGATCGTGGTGGAGATGTCTTCCTGAGTGGCGGGGAGAGTGAGCACACTGCGCACCTTGCCGACGATTCCACCGAAACGACCACGTTGATTCCAGAGAGGCACAACCTCCACGGGAAGACCTATGGGAAGTCGACGGGCATCCGCTGGCGAGAAATAAGACACGGCGATCAGATCACCGCCGGTTTTGTTGTCGCCTTTGGGAGGTCGGGTATTGCGGCCGATGGTGCCGAGACGATCGCCAAGCTTGACTGTTTGGCCCTGAATCACCTGAAGATCAAGCACCGTGCCACTGCGTACCGCGGTGACATTGCCGTCGAAGGAGATCCTGGCCTCCATCACCTTGATCGCCCGCTTGAGGTCATCGATTTGAAAACGTCGGTCGAGCTGCTCAGACTCGATGTTGAGCTTGATCTGCTGGAAATCGGTGGTCTTGTCCCTGCGCTGGATCTTGATGTCATCCAGCTGAACACTGGTGGTGGTGAGGCCCTGCTCCGCAGCCACGACCTCCTGTGCCAGAGGGGCCACGACCTCTCGCCTCGCCAACCAGTTGAGGTTGTCAACCTTGCTGTTGTAAGTCGCCTGAAGTCTGGCCAGACGCTTTTCGTCGTCGTCGAGCTTGGCGAGCGCAGTATCGAGGGCGAGTTTGGCTGTGCGGATACGCAGCGCATCGCGTGCATCGAGTTCCTCGTTCTGACGCACCAGCTGACGCAGATTCCCCTTCTGCTGATCGAGCTTCCGCTCGAGAACAGGCAGATACAGGGTCATCAGCACCTGACCCTTGCGAACGCGTTGTCCGACTTCAGTGTTGATGCTCAAGACCTGACCCGCCGCCCTGGCATTGAGGATTCCGGCGTTGCCGGGATAGATCAGAACACCGCGTCCCTCCACCTCGGTCGGCACGGGCCAGAACAGAAGCCATACACCAAAGATGGCCCCAACGCCTGCCAGTGAGACGCCGACCTGCTGATGGTCTGAGAGGCCATTCCATCGGCCACGAAGACGCTCAACTCGGGAAGACGTGGTCATGATCGCCATCTTGCTGGCGATGAAGAGACGCTGTCGCTGCTGAGAGGACAGTTCCGATCCACGTCCGAAGCCTCAGATCAACAGGGTGAACGAACTGATCACCGATTCGAACAGTCCCTGCACCTTCGACCAGCGATCTTCATTGGTGCTGGTTGCCAGGGTGTAGAGCCGACCACGGTCGACCACCACTGTGGCCAGCTCGTGCCGATCGCGGTCCTCCAGATGCACTGCATATTCCAGGTCATAGAAGACATGCCCATCGGAATCCCGCTCACGAGCTTCAATCAGTTCAGCATTGCGGCCACTGCCGTCGGGAGCGATCACCTCACGCCGGAGCCGCTCGCCGACCGCAACTGCACTGCCGAGAGTCTCCAGGTCATCATCGGCGTCAACCTCTGAGACAACCAGACTCACCGTTTCATCACTGTGGATCAGGTCGTGAAACACCACAGCGGGCCCGCCGGTGACGGCGACCCGCGTCCAGCCGGTCGGGTAAAGGAAGGCGTAGCGACCGTCTGGACTCTTGAAGGAGTTGAGACCGGCGCTGGCACCGCCGCAGGCGCTGAGCATCAGCACACAGAGCAGAACGAGCAGTGACCGGAGCGGTTGACGCAGCAATGAGCCCATTGAGGAACTTGGATTGAAGTTGACCGAATGCGCGCCATTCTGCCCGCACCGTCCCCTGCTTAGATTTTCGCCACTTGCCTCAGTGTTCTGAGCGGATTCACCCGACCCCTAGCTCGTCTGATCGACCAGTTCGAGCGACTTCCGGGGATT
>NYZI01000083.1 GCA_002687115.1 Cyanobium sp. ARS6 | reverse complement strand
TGTGGAGGCGAAGTCACGCCCTCACTACTTCATCCGACGCATTCACAAGTCCTGAAGAGCGCGCCATTCACGCTGTCGCCAGCTTGAGGCAGCAAACGCTTGCGAAACAGGAAATCCTGCTTTCACCAGATCGAGCTTGAGTGGCGCACCTGGGTGGGCCAGCAGCAGCGGTGGGGTGGCTCCAGGTTGTGGTTGCACACTGCTGAGCTCCCTCCAGGCAGCGAGGATTGGAGCTCCTGCCATCTGGCCGGTGAACAGCACGCCGGCGAAGCTCTGATTGCTGGCAAGTCCGCAGCGCCGGATGGCGGGCCGAGCTCTGCGGCTGAGCAGTTGCAGCACCAGCCACTTCAATAGTCCTAAGTGACGGATGGCTACCTTCCAATAGCGCAAGGGCAGACCAGTGGGCAGCGGTTCCTCGGTCAGGCGCATCCAGGTGATGCCGTTGTCGCCAGCTCTCTCCAGAGCAGCCCTCAGCACAATCGGCACCAAGTGAATGTGTTGATGGCCATCCAGATGAATGGGTTCATCCCCGCAGAAGTTGCGGAAGCGTTTGATCTGGGCGTCTAATTCCAGGCCCAGTTGGTCTTCGATTCGACGGCGGGTGGGATGTCGGCGCGGTAGCAGCGACAGCAACAACCACTGTCCGAACGATCGCTTCAGATAGCCGTGTGAATTCACAAGGTCAGGCAGCAAAGCGGGGTCAGCGCTCGACGGTCCTTCGGTGAGACAGAGGTGCAGACAGATCTGCAGCTGAGGATGGGTTTGCGTCAGCTTTTGCCAAGCGTGAAAGCCGTCGGCTGCCACAGGGCCATTCACCAGCAGGCTGCTGCTGTCCAGCCTTCCTTGGCTGGCGAGTTCGAGAATGGCCTGGTTGGTGGCAGGGCTGAGTCCGAGATCATCGGCATGGCGTCGTGGGGTGACGCGGCAATCCCTCCGCCGTTGGCTGAACCGTGCAGCCCGGGACCAGATCAGGGCATTCAGTGCTGTGGGGGTGAACACCAGGATGGCGACACGCACTGGCTCGCCTAGCGCGTTGGGCAGGGCGAGAGGCAAGACGCCGCTCACCGTGAGATTGACCACGTATTGAATGACCAGCCAGCGTCGGGCAAAGCTTTGGCCACCGGTTTCCGGGCGGAAGGTGAATCGTGCGTGTCCCAGATAGCCGGCAAGTGATGCGGCAAGAAAGGCCAGGGGATTCGCCAGCCACAGGGGCATGAACAGGCCCAGCCCCAACAACACCAGGGCATGCACGGCTGCGGCCACCACGCCCACTAGTCCGTAGAGGCTGAGTCGGGAGCTGAGAGTGCTCGGAATCATGGTCGCAACCGTAACGGCCACTGGCGCTTCGGGTCGCCAGCCTTCAACCTGTGGTCATCGACGATGAACTGGTGAACGCAGGAGAAGCGGTTGACAGCGTGCAGCTCGCTCAGGCTTTGGCTTCGGCGGTGACCCTGGTGAGAGATCGCTTCCCGGCCGCCAGCGTCAATCTCAATCCCTGGCGTGATGATCCCCAGACGCGCCGCTGGCAAGAGGATCAGACCCTGGATCTGGCTTTTTACTTTCCCGGTTGGAGTCCTCGTTTGGAGTGCCGCAGTCTGTTGTTGCAGTTACGGCTGCAGAAGGCTGATGCGGCTGAATCTCCCGCCGCCCCGGATCTGCTGGGGGTGTTGATGCGCGGTATGACCTACGACGGTGAGCGGTGGCGTTTGGTGACCGTGGGCGATTGGCAGCCTGAGGGTTCTCATTTGCCTCAGCCCGAGCAGGTTCAGCAGTTGCGTGGAATCTGTCGAGACTTGTTTGATTTGTTCGCTAATCCGGCAGCGACGGGCACAGCGGCGTAACCCTTCGCAACCCTTCGTTCTTTTAGGCGAAAATCGATTTTATGGTTGCCTACACCGATCAAGTGTCCATCCCATGTCCGTAGCTCTGGCTGCTCAGCTCCGTGAAGGCACCAAGAAAGCTCACACGATGGCCGAGAACACTGGTTTTGTGAGCTGTTTCCTCAAGGGAGTCGTCGATAAATCCAGCTATCGAAAGCTTGTTGCTGACCTCTACTTCGTTTACTCCGCCATGGAGGAAGAGGTGGATCAACTCAAGGATCATCCTGTGGTGGGACCGGTTGGTATGGAACAGCTCAACCGACGTGAATCGCTTGAGAAGGATCTCGTCTATTACTTCGGCGAGAACTGGAAGGATGAAATCCAGCCCTCTCCTTCCGCAGTCGCTTACGTCGAGCGGATTCATGAAGTGGCGAAGGACTCCCCTGAACTGCTTGTCGGTCATCACTACACCCGCTACATGGGTGACCTTTCGGGTGGTCAGATTCTCAAGAACATCGCGCAGAAAGCGATGAACATGGACGGAGATGACGGCCTGCGCTTCTACGTGTTTGACGAAATCGCCGATGAGAAGGCCTTCAAAACCACTTATCGCGCCACCATGGATGAGTTGCCGATCGATCAGGACACCGCTGATCGCATTGTTGAAGAGGCGAACAATGCTTTTCACATGAACATGCACATGTTCAAGGAGCTGGAGGGCAATCTGGTGGCAGCCATCGGCAAGGTCCTGTTCGGTTTCCTGACCCGTCGTCAGCGCAGCGGCAGCACTGAAACAGCAGCTGCTTGATGACATCGGCTGAGCCTTCGCCTGGGGGGTTCAACTCCATTCGGGTTCTGGTGCCTGGCACCGGAACCCGTTTTCGTTGTGGCGGTTTGAGCGTTGCTCTGCAGACAGCGCGGCTGCTCTCAACCCTTCTTCCCACAGAGGTGGTCACCTACCGCGAACGCAGTGATCACCATCCCTATCTGGAGGATCTGCTGAGGGATGAGCAGGCTCCGGGACATGCTCTCTGGATTGTGAGCTGGGGCTTTGATGTGCCTCGCTCTCTGGAGCGCCTGCGTGGACGCCCCTCCGTGTATCAGGCCCACAGCAGTGGTTATGGCTTTGATCTGCCACCGGGCGTGCCGGTGGTGGCGGTCAGCCGCAACACCCTCGGCTACTGGGGCGACCGCGCTCCTCGCAATCCTCTCTTCCTGGTGCCCAATGCACTGGAGTCTCAGTGGCTTGAACGGGGTGCTCGCCACTTGGCATCAAGCCAGGGAGGCTCCGCAGAGCGTCCGATCGATGTGTTGGTGCAAAGGCGTAAGAGCAGTCCCTACGTTCTCAAGCAGCTGGTGCCAGCGCTGAAAGCCCAGGGACTGACTGTGGAGGTGCAGAACGGCTGGGTGGAGGATCTGGTTGACCTGTTCAACCGCTCCAAGGTCTACCTCTACGACTCGGCGGAGTATTGGCGAGGCCGGGGAGTGAGTGAGGGCTTTGGGTTGCCACCGCTGGAATCCCTGGCCTGTGGCTGTGTGCTGTTCAGCAGCTTCAACCACGCCCTTGCCGACAGCCTGTCGCCTGGTGTCACGGCTCATCAGATCGGCCAGGGAACCCTGGAGAACGACCTGGCGCGTGTCTCTGCGGCGGTCGCGAGTCTGCATCAATGGCGTCCAGATCCTCTGATGATTGAGTCTTTGCTGGAAGAAAGCAGTGAAGCCCGCTGGTGTGAGCGCTGGGGGAAGGTGTTGTCACAGCTGGATGACCTGGGCGCTCACGGTGCTCTGGGTCTTGCGTCGCCACTGGTGTTGCGATCCCCATCCACTCGCCAGCTGCGTTGGGCACAACGCTGGGATCGCTTGCGCGGCAAGATGGTCAATCGGTTGTCCGTCTGGCCTTGGAGCCCAGGCTGATTCTCGGCTGCGAATTAAGGTTCAAATCTGTGGACTGTGCCTTGAGCGCTCAAGGTTGAAAGCTGAGGGCTTCGATGCCGTTTCAAAGCCAGACCTTGACCAATCTGCGCAAGCTGCTGGCTTATCTGCCTCGACGGCGGAATCAGCAGCTGCTGATTGTCATGGTGGCCGCCTTCTTTCAGGGGGTGATGGATGTTTTTCTGGTTGCCCTGCTTGCCCGCTTGGTTGGATTGCTTGCAGGTAACAATCTGCAGGACAAAATTCCTGGCATCAGGGTTTTTGGTGGTGCTCTGCTCGATCAGGCGGGCTGGATCGTAGGGCTGTTGATCCTCACCTTCTGGTTGGCATCAGCTGTTCGATTCGGCGTCTCGCTGATGCAGAGCCTTCTCAGTGCCGAGATCTGGAATGACCTCGTCAACAGTGTTTACCTCACGCTGATGCGTCAGGAGTATGAATATTTTGTTGGCAATCGCTCCAAAGGAATTGCCTTGCAATTCAATCGGATTTTCAACAATGTCTCCACTGGGGTGATTGCTCCTTTGATCACCAGCTCTGGGAATTTGGTGTCAATTTTGTCGTTGATTGTAGGAATCGTTCTTGTTTTAGGCGTCAAGGCATTCATCGTCTTTTCGCTGATGGTGTTTTCCTATGTGGTCGCTTCGAAATTGATTACTCCTTATCTTCGTTTGGCGACAAAACAAAAAATACGCTACCGCAAGCGAATTTCAATGATCCTGAACGAATCCATTGGATCGATGAGGGAAGTTCAGCTCTATGGAGCAGAGGCATTTTTTTCGTCGCGATTTGCAAGAGATGGAGGAATTGCCAAGCGTTACGACCGGATCAGTCGCCTTTTGCCGGATATTCCTCGATTGGTGATTGAACCAGCGGGGATCACGATTTTGTTTGCTGTCTTTGTCGGCCCCTCCTTGGTTACGGGCGACCTCGATTCCTTTCGGCAGACGTTGCCTGAAATTTCAGCAATTCTGATTGCCTTGCTCAGGATCTCAGGACCACTGCAATCTCTGTTTCGCAGTGTCAACAAACTCCGCGGTGGACTGCCACAGATGCAGGAAGCCCTGGATCTGCTGGAGTTGAGTCCAGATCGTCTGCTTATCAGTTCTGAGGGGGTTCCTTCTCCCAGTGGGCTGATGCCGCAGAGATTCATCCAGCTTAAAAACGTCAGTTTCTCTTTTCAGCAATCAGAAGTCGACATCATTCACAATGTAGATCTGACGATTCCCAGTGGTTCAAGAATTGCTTTTGTCGGTAAAACCGGAAGCGGAAAAACAACGCTGGCCCATCTGATCCTCGGCCTGTATCAACCCACTGAAGGCACTCTTTGTATTGATGGGATTCCTGTTACCGCACAGGAGCTGCCGGCGTGGCAGGCAAATTGTTCATTTGTTCCTCAGAACGTGAGGTTGACCAGTGGGAGTGTTCGCGACAATGTTGCGTTCGGTCAGCATTCTGATTCCATTGATGATGCCCGGGTCTGGACGTCTCTAGAGGCTGCTCAGTTTGACGATGCCGTAGCTGGAATGCCTTACGGGCTTTACACCATGGTTGGACATGATGGTGCCAAGCTTTCCGGGGGGCAGCGTCAGAGACTTGCCCTGGCGCGAGCCTTCTACCGCGAAGCCAAAGTGCTGGTGCTTGACGAGGCCACGAGTGCTCTCGACAACAAGACTGAGCACGATGTGATGCAGGCACTCGACATCGTCGGTCGTCGCTGCACCACAATTGTGATCGCCCACCGTCTCTCGACGGTCAAAAAGTGTGATCGAATCTACGAAATTCTTGATGGCCGGATTGTGGCAAGTGGCAGCTTTTCCGAGCTTTGTGAGAGGTCTGAAAGTTTTCGCGCGATGACATTGCTTGACATCACGAATGGCTGATGTCGTGCTGCTGTCCACAGCGGACTGGGATCATCCCCTCTGGACTAATAAGCAGCACCAGGCGTTATCACTAGCAGGTCTGGGCCATCGCGTTCTCTATGTCGATTCATTGGGTGTGCGTGCTCCCAGGCCGGATCGTTCTGATTCGCGTCGGATTTGGCGCCGTCTTCGTCGAGGACTGAGAGGGCCTCGACAGGTTTCTGCCAACCTTTGGGTGGTGTCGCCATTGGTCATTCCTGGCCAGACCCGAGGGTTCTGGGGATTGGTCAATCGCCGTAGTTTGGCTCTTTCACTTCTGATTTCTGATTGGTTATTGGATTTTCGAAGACCATTGCTGTGGACGTTTAATCCTCAGACCCGGTGTTACTTGAAGCTGAAGAAATTTCATTCCACGATTTATCACTGTGTTGATCGCATCCAGGCACAGCCAGGAATGCCAGTGACTGCAATCGAAACGGCCGAGGTTGATTTGTGTGGTGCCGTCAATGCAATCTTCACCACCTCGCCGGAGTTGCAGCGTTCATTGTCTCCTCGCAATGCCGGCACTCACTATTTCGGCAACGTTGCCGATGCCGAGCATTTTGCACAAGCACTCAATCCGAGTCTTGCAACGCCTTCGGATTGTCCAAAGAGATTGTGTGATCGACCGTTGTTGATGTTCATCGGTGCAATCGATGCTTACAAGCTTCACTTACACCTCTTGGAAGTGTTGGCAAAGCGCCATCCTCGTTGGACCTTTTGTTTGATTGGTCCGGTTGGAGAGGCAGATCCCACAACTGATGTTTCTGCATTGGCACGGTTGAGCAATGTGCATTTGCTGGGTCCGAGGCCTTATCAAGACTTGCCTGCCTACCTCTCTCAAGCGGATGTGGCTTTGTTGCCGCTTCAGCTCAATGACTACACGCGCAACATGTACCCGATGAAATTCTTCGAGTACCTCGCGGCTGGTTGTTCCGTGGTGGCCACAGATATTCCATCCCTTCGTGATCAAGCCGATGTGGCCTTGTTATGCCCTCCTGAGATCGACGCTTTCGAATCGGCGATTGAGCGCGTGCTGTCTGGTGATTCCCCTCTGCAGTCCAGACGTCTGGAGCGAGCTTCTTGCCACACCTATCGCAGGCGCACTCAGGCGATGCTTGAGTTGCTTGGGCGGCACGGACTACTGCCTGATGAGCCACTCCCCCCTCAGGCGCCCCCTTACCACCAGTTGAGGGCGCAGTGTCGATGGTCGTGGTTGTGGGGGCAGTGGACGCTTTTCATCGTGCGCAGCTTCGAACGGGTTGGAGCGACAGGTTCGGCCGAGGGTTGGCTGCGACGGGTCTTGAGGGCGCATCCCAGCAATATCGTCCTACTCGGTGGTTTGACGCAGCGGCGTCTACAGGCGGGTGACTACGTCGAGGGGTGTCGCCTGATCGAACGGATCTGGCTCGAGGATGGAGAGGCGGAACTGTTGCATCAGCTGTTGTTTCGACGCGGTTCGCGGCCTGGCAGCAGGATCGATCAGCTGACATTGTTCGATGCGTTGGCTGCCAGTGCGGTTCTGCCGTTTCGCTACACCGGATACTGCCGAGTGGTGCGGACCTATCGGGCCATTGATGCGAAGGATGAGGTCGCCTTACGGCAAGGTGTTGAGGGTCTATCTGACCTTTTGTGCCAACTCCAGCAGGACCCTGACACCTATCGCTGTCTCAAGCCCAATCGCGAAAACAGGGCCAAGTTGCTCATTTCTGCGCAACTCACACGACTGCGGGCCCTCATGGCTCTGAATGACACCCGAGGCCTTGACAAAGCTTCGTTGGATTTGATCGACAGCACGCAGCGCTATGACCCCTTTGCGATCGATCGCAAGACGGCTTTGCGGATGACCCGCAACATTATGCGCAGTCTCACGGTGGCGGCAGTGATGGCTTGGCATGCCAAGGATGCAGAGCGCTATGACCGGGTGATCAGTGAGGTGTCTCGTTTGCGGGATGCTTGTTTTCACAAGCGATTTGAACCGATCATTCACAGCACGCAGGAAGATCACCGGGCTTTCGCTGATGCACTGCTGACCTTTCTCAGTGACGCGCGCTGGCCAAAGGATGCCCCGGAACAACGCCCGGGGCTTGAGCAGCTTGTCGATCCTGTGCTGCTGGTGTATTTCCCCGATTTGCGCCGTCAGCGTGCTGAAAAGGCTCGAAGCTTTCTGCAGTCGTTGGATCCAACAGCAGAGAGCTGATGCGTTCGGTGCGGATCGCCTTCAGCATCGATTCCCTCAAGTTGGGTGGGGCCGAGCGCGTGCTGTTGCGTTGGGCCAGCTGGTGTCAGCAGGCCGGTTGGGAGGTGGTCGTGATTACGCGCCAGTCTGCTCAGCGTGATGTTTATCCCTTGCCTCCAGGGGTCAGGCGCTGCCAGGAGTCCTCACTGCCATGGCCTTGGGAACGATTGGGCTGGTTTGCCTTTCCCCTGAGGGTCTGGAAATTGCGCCAGCTCCTGCATCAGCAACGTTGCTGTTTGGTGGTGGGTGTCACCACGCTTCCTGCGATCAAGTTGTTGCTGGCTTGTTTCCGTTTGCCGATCCGCTGCGTTGTCTCGGAGCGCAATTACCCGCCTGCCAAACCTCCGCTCCTTCCCTGGCGTTGTCTGCGGCGCATCACTTATCCCTGGGCTGATTTGCATCTGGTGCAAACACAGATCACCGGCAATTGGCTGCGTCGCCATTGCGGCGCGCGTCGTCAGCTGCTGTTACCCAATCCGGTGACCTGGCCTTTGATCGATCGTGAGCCTTTGGTGGACCCGAACGACTGGCTACCTGAGAATGTGCCCTTGCTCCTTGGGGCTGGAACCAAGGCACAACAGAAAGGTTTTGACCGTCTGATGCCGGTGTTTTCCGCTCTCGGTGCCAGATATGCCGATTTACATCTGGCCCTTGTGGGTCTGCCTCAGACCCCCTATCAGGGACTGGATCAGCAGGCTTGGTTGCGAGCCACCCTGGGAAACGACGCTGATCTGCAGCAGCGATTTTTGTTGCCAGGGATGGTGGGTTCCATGGCCTCCTGGTATGCACGGGCAGCGGTGTTTGTGCTGCCTTCCCGCTACGAAGGTTTTCCCAATGTGTTGCTTGAGGCGATGGCCGCAGGCTGTGCCTGCATTGCCAGCGACTGCCTGACCGGTCCTGCCGAGTTGATTGAGCACGACGTCAATGGTGTCCTGATGCCGGAGGATGCCTCCAGTGAAGACTGGGTGCTGGCGATTGAACAGCTTCTGCTTGAGCCTGAGCGCCGACGTCGCTTGGCCCATGAGGCGATGGAGGTGCGTCAGCGATTTGCACCTGAGCGCCTCCGCCATGATTTTCTTGAGGCACTGCGACCACTGAGCGATGGATGATCTCTGGGTCGTGCTGCCCCATCTCGGGGCTGGTGGCGCACAAAAAGTCGGTCTGCTTGCCGCTGAGCATTTTGCGTCTCAGGGTTTGCGCGTAAGGGTGCTGTCCCTCCGGCATGGCCACCCGATCAAGCATGCGCTTCCCGCCGAGGTAGACGTGTTCGACTTAGGTCCGGATGAGGCCGCGTTGCACCCTTGGCTCAGTGATGTCGCCAACCGTTCGTTGCTGGCCCGTTCACGTCGCTTCAGCTTGGCTCAATTGATCAAGTTGCAACGTCTGTTGCTGCGAATCGCCATCGCACTTTGTTGGCCGTTGATCGAGCGGCAGATGCATCCTGAGCGCAGCACCTGGGCGACGCGATTGTTGCAGCGTGGGATGCCCCGTCTGGCCGGCTTCCGCTATGCGCGTCTTCGCCAGCTGATTGTGGAGCAGCGTCCGAGACGCATCCTGGCTCTGCTGACCAAAACCAACATTCTCTGTTGTGCAGCTGCGTGGGATTTGCCTCTGCATGTGGTGGTGTCGGAACGCAACGACCCCCGGTTGCAGCGTATTGATCGTCTGTGGAGCCGGTTGCGCTGCGTTTATTACCGACGAGCCGATGTCGTCACGGCCAATACAGAAGGAGTGTTGCAGGCCATGCGGGAGATGGGGCATTGGCAGCGCCTGGATCTGTTGCCTAATCCACTTCCCGCTGGTCTGAGTCAGCACCGTGGGGTTGGGCTGTCTTCCCAGCGGCAGCATGAGGTGCTGGCTGTGGCACGCCTGGTGCCTCAGAAGGGGCTCGATGTCTTGATCGGTGCCTTCGCATTGCTTCCTGAACCGATCCGTTCGGGCTGGAGGCTGACCCTTGTGGGTGATGGGCCTGAACGTGCTGCTCTGGAGGGATTGGTGGACCGCTCTGGGCTGCGCTCCGCGGTCAGCTTCGAGGGGTTTCGTTCCGATCCAGGGTTGTTCATGCAGCGGGCATCGATCTTTGCTCTGCCATCCCGGTTCGAGGGCATGCCCAACGCTTTGCTGGAGGCGATGGCCACAGGTCTTCCTTCAGTGGTCAGTGACGCCTCGCCCGGTCCGCTGGAGATGGTGCGTGATGGCCATCAGGGTCTTGTGGTTCGCACCGATGATGTCGTCGCCTTTGCTGCCGCGTTGCAGCGTTTAATCCAGGATCCGGACTTGCGTCGGCGCTGCGGTGACTCAGCTCAGCAGACACTGCGGTCACTGGACTGGGAGGTGGTCGAGCCGCACTGGCGTTCGGTGCTGGCCCTGCCGGCACAGCCATGACCGGCTCAACCCATTGTCGCCAGGGGAAGCAGAAGCGTGTACTGGTGTTGGCACCATCCGCTCGGGCAGCCAGCGAGACCTTCATTCGCGCCAATCTGCGCGGTTTGCCGTTTGCGTTGATCGCCTATTTCGGTGATGAGCTGCCCCTCAATGCGCCCTGGCGGCTGGCCTATGGCAGTGCAATTCTGCTGAGCAAGCTGTTGACCCGATTGCATCGGTTGCGACTGGCTGGCTGGCCTGCGGCACTGGTGGCCAGCGCGTTGATCCGGCGCCATCAGCCCGATGTGGTGATGGTGGAGTTCGGCTTTGAGGCGGTGCGGGTGATGGAGGCCTGTGCCTGGAGCGGTGTGCCGTTGGTCGTGCATTTCCGCGGCTCCGATGCTTCAGCGCAGGGTCGATTGGGTTTGTTGCGCGGGCGCTACCGACGCCTGTTGGCGATAGCCGCTGGTGTGATTGTTAAATCCAGGCCGATGGCGGACACCTTGATGGCGCTCGGCGCCAGTGCTGATCGCTTGTTGATCAGCCCATCCGGTGCGAACCCTGAACTGTTTTATGGCAGTTCACCGGCGCAGGCTCCTGCGAAGTTGCTCGCGGTGGGGCGCTTTGTTGCCAAGAAAGGTCCGCTTCAGACGATCCGGGCTTTCTCACAGCTGTGCCGGACGCTCGAGTCTGCAGATCCAGAGCCATCCCTCTGGATGGTTGGGGAAGGACCTCTGCTCAAGCAGGCGCGCTCGCTGGTGCGCAATCTGGGACTGCAAAACCGCGTTCATTTTCTTGGGATGCGCTCACAGGAGCAGGTGGCTGATCTGATGCGCCAGGTGCGGGCTTTTGTTCAGCATTCGATGGTGGCGCCCGATGGAGACAGTGAAGGCAATCCTGTTGCGGTGATGGAGGCCCAGCTCAGTGGACTGCCTGTGGTAGCGACCCGCCACGCTGGGATTCCTGAAGTGGTCATCGACCGGCAGAGCGGTCTGCTTGTGGAAGAAGGTGATGAGACCGCGATGGCCCAGGCGATGGCCCAGGTGGTGCAAGATCCAGTTCTTGCAGCACGTCTGGGAGATTTCGGGCGACGGCGTGTTCAGGAGCACTTCACCATTGAGCACCACCTTCAGCAGGTTTCGCAGCTGTTGCATCAGGTCATGCAACACCGGTCGGAGCCGCTGCCATGACAGCCAATTCGCTGCCAAGGCGCAGGTTGCTGTTGATCCGCGGTCTTGGGCACAGCGGTACAACGATCCTGGATCTTTCCCTTGGAGCGCATCCTCAGCTGGTCGGCCTCGGGGAAGCTGCACGAATCCTTGAACGACCTGCGCCAGGGGATGAGCGACGTGGGCCTGCCCAGCTCCGCCGTGAACTGCGCTTCAAGCGCAGCTGCACCTGTGGTGCAGTGGCCGCGGCATGCCCGGTCTGGGGCCCGATGTTGGAGTGGCTGCCTGCCCATGACGGATGCTCACTTTCTGAAAAAACAATGCGACTGCTGGATGGCGTGAAGAAGCACCACCCCGAGGCCCACTGGGTGGTCGACTCCTTCCAGGACGACATGGTTCTTCCTTTTTTGAAGGAACCCGACCTGGAGATTCGCATTGTTCATCTCACTCGGGACCTTCGCAGCTGGGTGCATTCCCGCTCCCGTGATGGTCGGCGCCGCCGGCAATGGTTGCCTGGTTTGAAGCCGTTGCTGCGTTGGTGCCGCGTCAATGCGCGTCAGGCCTCGAGACTTGACTCCTCGGGGTGGCCTGTGTTCCGGCTGGGTTATGAGCAGCTTGCTCTCGATCCAGAAGCAAGCCTGAGGAGGCTGTGTCAGTGGCTGGACATTGACTTTGATGCGCGGATGCTGGCGCCAGCACAGCATTCCAACAGTCACATTCTCTCTGGAAACCGGATGCGCTTTGATGCGAGTCGTGGTCAGTCCATTCACTACGACGGAGCCTGGTTGCAGCAGCCATCCGGGCTCGCACAATTGGCGTTATCGCTGCCCTGGGTGGCACGAATGAATCGCAAATTGGTTTATTCGGAGAACAGCTACAACGGATCAAACAGCGATTAAAGACAGGCGTTATTTGCTGAAGTGGTTCTCAGAGATGGCGAAAAATTCTTGCGTATTCAAAATCTTTGTTTTCCTGGTAAAGCACTTCATAGTTTGAGAGGTTAATTCCAAATTGAGTTAATTTGTAGCCAGTGTCAATATCAATAAAATAGTCCCCTTTTGCGGGTGTGTAATTCATGCCTTTGTTGATGCCGTCTTTGATTGTGTATTGCTTGGTGTCGAGGTCGTAAAACACGAGTCGGTCATAAGGTAGCTGTCTCATCTGATCGGAGTGTTTGAACCAGCCTTTTGAATAAATGAGATTAACCGTTTCACCGCGCTCTCTTGCTTCGCTGGCAATCTTCTTTGCCTGGTTGTAAGTTTTTTGCCAAGATCTTTGCTTCCAGCTGATGAAGCTTGCTCGCTCTTGAAATGTGTTGGCTTGCCGATCTTCAATGGTAAGGAGTAGAAGCGTGGCTCCAATTGCAATGGTCTGGGCCTGGCGTTTGTTGAGGCGCTGGTTCAGTCTCGGAGCGGCAAGTGTCTCCCAGATCAGCAGAATGTCCAGAACTGCGACGAACTGAATTGGCAGTGTCATGTAGTTGCTGCCATCTAGCCCAACCAGTGCGTAGAGGGCGAATCCGTAGGCAAGAGCGGCAACGTTGAGAACATCCAGCGTTGTTGCGTCTGTGCGGTTGCGCTGGATGAGCCAAAGGCGTGTCGCGATGAAGCCAATGAAGAAGATCAGGCGAATATCCAGTGCAAACACCGAGAAGCCCAAGTGAGCGTCATAACGCTGAACTTCAGCAGCGAGGCTTGGGAGGGCGCTCAGGATCATGAAAGACGCCAAAAAGAATGGAGCCAGGCTGCAGAGCGCGATTTCTAAGGCATAGGCTTTAATCCATTCGGCGGGTTTTATTGAGTCCCAGCTTGGGTAGTTCTGCATCTTGCCAAGGCTGCCCAGAAGTATCGTGCTGGCTGCGGGGATGACAGCAAGCAGGATTGCGGTGTCCTTGAAAAATGGAATGAGCAGTGCAAACAGCAGAGCATAAAGGCCATTCTTCTCTCGTCCGGAAAATTGATAAATTGCATAGTGGTAGATGTATAAGGCCAAAGAAAATGTCAGTATTCTTTCGCTGTAAATAAATTGAAAATAGTTGAATGCTGTCGCGCTTGTAAATAAAAACAGCAAGCTTCCCATGAGGAACAGCGTGGAGCCGGTCTTTTTTTGATTGATGATTTGGACGATTCTGCAGCCCAGAATAATTGTTGTAATTAATTCAACTGCGCTGATTAGAGACCAGATTTTGGTGTAAGGCGTAAACCAGCTGAGAATATGTAGATCCTGATGGGAGAGAGGGTAGAAACGGAAGTCGTTTCTACCCATGGTTTCTCGGATGAAACTTTGTCTGAGGCTGAAGTTGTTCAGCAGCTGATCGGTGTAGATATCGTCATACCAGGTGAGAATCTCTTTGTAAAACCAGCTGCTTTCATTCACCATCACGACCGTATAGGCCGTGAAAACAATGGTGACGGCTGGATGCCTCTTGATGAAATCAAGGATTCCTGCCAGCCAGCCAGATTGATTTGAACCGCTGGCTTGCTCTTCTGGAGCGTTGTTGATGGCGCGAATCAGGATCCCAGTGAGCAGGATCAAAATGATGATCAGTCCTGCATGGGCGATGTCGTTGTACTGCCTTAGGAAAGAATCTCTGGCTTCTTTCTCGAGGATGCCGATGCCGCTCTGGCCGGATTGGATCCACAGTGCCAACACTGCACCAATGATCAATGTGATCCCAGAGGCACCAGAGAGCCAGATGCTCCAGCGTTGTGCGAACTGTGACCCCTTGCCTTGCATCGATTCAGTGAATGGTCAGGTTGGGCAGTGTTTTCACCAGATCATCGATCGCTTTCACTTGCTGCAGGAAAGGTTCCAACAGGTCCAGTGGCAGTGCGCTTGGGCCGTCACAACGGGCATGATCTGGATCTGGATGGGCTTCAAGGAAGAGGCCAGCCAACCCCACTGCCATTCCTGCTCTTGCCAGATCAGCAATCTGGCTGCGGCGCCCACCTGAGGCAACACCACCCGGATCACGGCACTGAAGTGCGTGGGTGACATCGAAGATCAGAGGCAGATCATCACAGCACTGCTTCATCACCCCGAAGCCGAGCATGTCCACGATGAGGTTGTCGTAACCGAAGTTGCTTCCTCGCTCACAGATCAGCAGCTGGTCGTTGCCACACTCTCTGAATTTTTCAACGAGATTTCCCATCTGTGATGGGCTTAGAAATTGTGGTTTTTTGATGTTGATCACTGATCCAGTGCGTGCCATCGCTTCCACCAGATCGGTCTGCCGGGCCAGAAAGGCAGGCAGCTGGATGATGTCGCAGACCGCGGCTGCAGGTTTGGCCTGCTCAGGACTGTGAACGTCGCTGATCACAGGAATTCCGTGTCTTTCCTTGACCTCGCTCAGAATCTCCAGCCCTTCCAGCAGCCCCGGGCCGCGGTAGGAATGAATCGATGATCGATTGGCTTTGTCATAGGAGGCCTTGAAGACCAACGGGATGTTGAGCTTCCGGCAGATCTGCTTGTAATGCCCCGCGACTTCAAGAGCAAAGTCTCTGGACTCCAGCACATTGACGCCGCCGATCAGCACAAAGGGGGCGTTGTTGGCGAAGCTGATCGATCCAAGGGTGACCTGCCGCGCGGTCATGTTGTCTGAGCTGCGGGCGAAAGCTTACGTCTCGTGCCTTTGTTGGCCGTAACCTGCGCCGCAGAGAGTGCAATCAGTGGTGACGGTGAGTCCGATCCCGATTTTCATCGGTTACGACCCGCGTGAGCGGGCTGCCACCAACGTGTTGATCGACAGTCTTTATCAGCACAGCTCGGTGCCTTTGGCGATCACACCGCTGGTCACACCACAGCTGGAAGCTCAAGGGCTGTTCTGGCGCGAACGCGATCCGAAGCAGAGCACCGCTTTCTCGTTCACGCGCTTCCTGGTGCCTTATTTGATGGGCTACGAGGGCTGGGCACTTTTCATGGACTGCGACATGCTCTGCAGAGGCGACATCAAGTCACTCTGGGAGTTGCGTGATGACCGCTTTGGTGCCATGTGCGTACAGCATGAGCACGTGCCCGGTGAGACGGTCAAGTTCCTCGGCGAAGTGCAAAGCGCCTATCCGAAGAAGAACTGGAGCTCACTGATGTTGCTGAACTGCAGTCGTTGCCTGCAACTCACGGTTGATTACGTCAACACGGCCACCGGGCTGGAGCTGCATCGCTTCCACTGGCTTGAGGGAGATCATGAGATCGGAGCTCTTGATTCCGGATGGAACCATCTCGTTGATGTGCAGGAGGCGCCCCCTGATGCCGTCGGTGATGGCGGACCGCGTCTGCTGCACTGGACTCTGGGAGGACCCTGGTTTCGCGAGCAGCGCACCATGGGTGGCGTTCTTGCTGCTGAGTGGTTTGGTGCGCGTGATGACGCCATGAAGTTCTGGGACTGATCCAGTGATGCGGCCTTCAACCATTCAGCGTTCAGTTGTGGCAGTGCCAGCTCGATTGGCTTCATCGCGCCTGCCCGACAAGGTTCTGGCTGACATCGGCGGACAGCCGATGATCCAGCGTGTGCTGGACCGTTGTGCGCAGGCGCAAGGTCCCTCCTCTGTGGTGCTGTGTACCGACAGTCAGCGATTGCATGATCTGGCGTCGGCCTGGGGCTTTCCCGTGTTGATGACGGCAGAGACCTGCAGTTCCGGCAGTGAGCGCATCGCCTCCGTGTCGGATCAACTGGTGGCTTTGGCCTGGGGGGAACAGGCTTCTGAATGGGATTCGGCTCAGCGTCAGCAACGGCTGTCGAGCACTGCAGTGATCAATGTGCAGGGAGATCAGCCGTTCCTCGATTCCGCTGTGGTGACGCAGATGGTGCAGGAGTTCGGCAAGCGTGATCCGGTGCCGGCTGTCGTGACACCTGTGTATCGACTCGCCGCGTCCACAATTCACAATCCGGCGGTGGTGAAGACGCTGCTGGCCCATGACGGTCGGGCCCTTTATTTTTCGCGCTCAGCTGTGCCCCATGTGCGCGATGTCGATCCGGCGGACTGGCATCAGCACGCGTCTTTCTGGGGCCATGTGGGCATGTATGGCTTTCGCGGAGATGTGCTCGCGGGCTGGGATCAGTTGCCTGCTTCACCGCTGGAGGATCTGGAACGGCTGGAGCAGTTGCGGTTGATTGAGGCGGGCCATACAGTTGCCACCTTTATTGTGGAAGGAACGTCTCTGTCGGTGGATACGCCCGAGCAGCTGGAACAGGCACGGCGACTTGCTGGCTGTTCCGTCTAGAGCGGCATGTCAGCAACCTTCATCCGACGTCTGACCACCATCACAGCAGCGGCTGTAGGGCTTTTGATTGTCTGGTTGTTGGTCCAGGATTTTGATGTGATCAGTCCTGATGGTCTTGGTGATGATGCAACTCAGAATGTTCGTTCAAGCATCAACTTTGCTCGATACGGGACTTACAGCAGCTTGCCGATTTCGCCGGACGTGGTGCCGGGTTTTCGGCGTGAGCCTGTCCCGAACGTTCTGCTGGCCTTGTACCTGAGGGTTGCGAATGTGCTCTCCCCTGGTCTCCTGGATCAGGCCAATGAGCCATTCAGCGATGCCTTCCTTCTCGTTGTCAAGCAGATCAACCTTGTCTGGGCTGCTGCACTGTTTTTTGGCTTGTGGCTGATAGCAGCGCTGGTTTTTTCACCCTTGCTGGCTGCGCATGGGTTGGCTGGACTTCAGATCTTGATCGTCAATCACTTTTTCGTATTGAAGACGATCGATGTCATGAACACCGAGTTGATTGCCGGCATGATTCTGGTCTGGCTCAGCGCCATGCTGCTGCTGGCTGCCCGTACGCGGTCGTGGCTCTGGTTGCTGGTGTCGGGAGTGGTGTTTGGACTGCTGGCTCTCACGAAGGCGACGGGAGCCTATGTGGCACTGGCCCTGCTTCCGCTCATTGCTCTGGCACTCTCTGGAATCAGTCGAAAGTTCTGGATATCGCTGCTTGCTGTGTCATTTGGATTCGCACTGGCTGTCATGCCTTGGTTGGTTCGGAATCAGATCCATTTTTCCAAGCCTGTGATTGCTGAGGGTGGAGGCGATGTGTTGATGATTCGATCGGTGTTCAATGAAATGACCGGCAGCCAGTTTGTCGACGCTTTTTATGTCTATGCCCCGATCGCTGTACGCCGTGATCTTCTGGGCCCTTGGATGAAGCTTTCCAGTGATGATTTTTCTTGTGAAGGCAGGCTTGCAGTGTTCAATCGAAAACTCGACTGTGATCGACTGGCCCTCGAGGAGGGCAGGTTCGCTGATGTTCTTTCTTTTTATCAACGCGGAAAGAGGGCCATACCGTGGTCGTTGTCTCTTGATGGTGATCAGAAAAAATCCATGGCTCTAAGACGTTTTCAAGAGCGGCCGTTGAATGCTCTGGTCACAAGTGTTCCTCTTGGTTGGAGGGGGATCTGGGGATTTCGAGCGAAAAAATGGCCGAGCATTGTGTTGAATATTGCGGCTTACGGGTCTCTGCTTCTGGCCCCTGCTCTGGCATTGCTTGAGCGAAGACTCTCCTGGCTCTTTGTCTCGATTGTGCCGCTCTCGTTCTTTGCTTTTTACAGCCTATTCAGTCATTTCCTGCCGCGATATTCAATGCCTTTGATCCCAGCTGCAATCGTTTGTTTAACCATGGTTGCGGTCGATCTCGGCGCAAGACTTTTCAGCCGACTTCCCTCCGCCGCAATGCCTCCTGTCAGGTTGATCTGAGAGCTCTGTTGTTTGAGAGCAGCGTTAACGGGATCGTTTATCGATCATGTCGGCCAGCAGCGCAAACATGAACACATTCAGGCTTGCGAATCCCAGAAGCACGGTCTTGTCGGTGAGGTTGTTGAGGATCGTCAAGTCGTAGAGGCTGCTGATGCTGAAGAGTGTTGCCAGGGCAACGATCAGCGGAGACAGGAGGCGCAGCGGCGCGAAATACATGCCGGTGCGCAGAATCAGCTGAGTGAAGCGCAGCGTGTCTTGGATTGGTTTGATGTGGCTTTTGCCGATTCGTCTGGCGTAGCTGATCGGTGTGAATTCAACGGCGTAGCGATTGCGCAGCAGGCAGATGGTGATGGTGGTCGTAAAGCTGAAACCATCGGGAAGCAGTTTGAGAAAATCGAGTGATCGATCGCGTCTGAAGATCCGCAGACCCGAATTCATATCAGGGACTTCTGTGCCGCAGAGAAACGACACCCAGGGCACCAGGATCATCTTGGGGATGGAGCGGATCTTGGAGTATTCAACTTTGGGTCCGATTCGAGCTCCAACCACCATGTCGAGGTCCTTGCTGCTGATCTGCTCAATCAGATCAGGAATGCGGTCATTCGGGTAGGTCCCGTCAGCGTCAGTGATGCAGATGTAATCGCTCTGGCTTCGTCGTATTCCAGTTTTCAGAGCAGCTCCGTATCCCTGGTTGCGCTTGTGATGGACCACCAGTAAATCGTCCGAGTGGTGTTCTTTGGTGAGAGCGTTGAGAACTTGTTCGCATCCATCTGTGGATCCATCGTTCACGGCAATGATCTCCACATTCTTCAGTTTTGAATCACGAATCACCGACAAAATCCATTCAATTGTGTCGCGAATGGCGTGTTTTTCGTTGTAGCAGGGAATAATTATTGATGTCTTCATTGCTTCTCTTTTCTCGATCACACCCTAATTGATGATCCTTTCATCTTTTCAAGATCTTTCTGCCTGCCCTCGTTGTCAGTGGCCAGTGTTGCTTGCGTTGGCAAACTCGATCGCTGCGGCCCCGGTTGTGCCGCATGCTGATTTTGCGTGATCATTCTGAGGTGCATTGCGGCGATTGAGGCCGGGGCGGCATGAAGGACGATCTCCGCATCTCCCTCCCTGGAGTTCCCGCGTCGTTCATCGCTGCATTGGTGAAGCAGGCAAAAAGTGCGGGCAGCAGTCGGCTGGCACTGGTGGGTGGTGCTGTTCGCGACGCCATGCTTCATCAGCTGCATCGTGATCCCTGGCGTGATCTCCCGGATCTCGATTTTCTACTGGAAGGCTCCTGTGCCGCTTTTGTTGAGTGTGTTCAGGAGCATTACGGCAGTGAGCGTGTCTTGGAGGTGCATCTTCATGAGCAGTTCGGCACTGCGGACCTGGTGCTTGATGGAGTGCTGCTCGATGTGGCCCGTGCCCGCACGGAGATCTACCCCGCACCTGGTGAGAACCCGTTGGTTCAGCCCGGCTGCTTGGAGCAGGATCTCGCTCGCCGTGACTTCACGGTGAATGCCATGGCTTTGCTGCTTGGGGCAGACGGATCCCATCAGCTGTGTGATCCCTACGGTGGTCAGGACCATCTGGCAAAGCGTCAACTGGTCTTCCTGCATGAGAACAGCGTGGCGGATGACCCCACACGCATTGTTCGCGGTGCCCGCTACTGCGCACGACTGGGTTTTGTTCTGGCGCCTGATGCTCTCGCGCAGATTCAGGCAACACTGATTGTCTGGCCCTGGTTGTGGCGGCCGGGAGATCCGCTGGATGCGGTCCCTCCGGCCCTGGGAACCCGGCTGCGCATGGAGCTGGAGCTTCTGCTGGATCGAGAGCCATGGCATGACGCGCTGCAGCTTCTGCAGCAATGGTCAGCCTTGCCTTTGCTGGATGAAGGGCTGCAAAGGGAACCTCGCCTCGCTCGGCGGCTGGGTCAGGGCGCACGTCTGGGATTACCAGCCCTGCTGGTTTTGGTGGCTGCAGCGATGGATCCGTTGCCATTGGCTGCGCGATTGCAGATTCCCAGACAGCAGCAGATCTGGCTTGAGGGGTTGATCGACCTGCGTCGGTGGCTGCTGCTCGAGCTCAAACAGCAGGACTGGAGTTGTTGGGGAGCTTTGGAATGGACGCAGCAACTGGAGGAGAAGCGCTGGTCTCCTGAGGTCGTGGCTCTCGCAGTGCTTGACAACGCCCCCTTCCGGCGACCGCTGTTGCGCTGGTGGGGGCGCTGGCGGTATGTGTCGTCACCGGTTTGTGCCAAAGAGCTCATGGCTCAGGGCATGCGCCCAGGCCCCGAGCTTGGCGACACGCTTCGAAGACTGCGGGAACAGCAACTCCAGCAGATGCGCTGAAGCTGGGAGGGGCTCAGTCGTTGCGGTCCCGCCAGCCCTTCTGCTCGAGTTCTCTCCAGTCCCCGCGGGCCTTCAGGATCCGCTCGGCCAGTTCGCGCACGGCGCCATGGCCACCTTGATGATTCAGTACGGCATCCGCTTGCCGGCGCAGTGGTCGACAGGCGTCAAGCGGTGCGAGCAGCAGTCCAACGCTGCTGCGCACAGCCAGATCATTGAGGTCATCGCCCAGGTAACAGGTGTGCTGTGCCGTGACTCCCAGTTGCTCCTGCAGGTCTGTCAGGGCAGGTGGTTTGTCTTTGATGCCCACCAGGCAGTGCTCGATACCCAGCTGGTGTGCCCGCACTTCAGTGGCACCGCCACGTCCACCGCTGAGAAAAGCAAGCTGGATCCCCGCCTGCTGCAACAGCCTCAGGCCGAGACCATCGCGAACATCGAAGCGCTTCTGCAGTCGGCCTTCCGGATCAAACCAGAGCCCCCCATCTGTCAGCACACCATCCACATCCAGTACCAGCAGCCGCAGTTCCGCAAGTGGTCTCTTCAACCGTTGCCAGTGCCATTCACGCAGTAGTCGTTGCATCCTGATGGGTCCTTTCCTGAAAGGTTCTTCGTTCAGGCCAGTCCGGCCTGGACCAGGTCATGCAGGCGCAGCAGACCACTCAGTTGCCCGCTGGCATCCACCACCGGCAGCACGGAGATCGGCTTGCGCCGGTTGTGCTCCATGCGTTGGATCGCTTCGACCGCCAGCAGATCCGCATCGATGGTGATCGGGTCAGGCGTCATCAACTCTTCAGCGGTCAGTGTCGGCCAGCGTTCGGAACCGTGATCGCGCAGTGCCCGGCGCAGGTCGCCGTCGGTGATCAGACCGATGAGGTGACCTGGAATGGCAGGGTTTTCCACCCAGCTGCTGCCAATGGCGCCCTGGGTGAGTGTGCTGATCACCTCCGGCAGGGGTGTGTGCGGCTGGATTGGTTTCAGGTTGGCTGACGGGATCATCAGATCAGCCACGGTCATCGTCAGCTGCTTGCCGAGTGAGCCGGCGGGGTGGTTCAGGGCGAAATCGGCAGGCGAGATGCCCCGCCGTTCCATCCAGACGGCTGCCAGCGCATCACCAATGGCCATGGCCACGGCGGTGCTGGCTGTGGGCGCCAGGTTGAGGGGGCACACTTCCCTGTCAACGGAGGCTTCGAGCACCACGTCGCTGCCGAGAGCGAGCGAGGAATCGGCGCGGCCAACCAGCGCGATACGCGCTGTACCGCGGCGTGTCAGGTGGGGAAGGATGGCCAACAGTTCGCTGGTTTCGCCGCTGTTGGAGAGAAGCAGGCACACGTCATCGGGGGCCACAACCCCGAGGTCTCCATGCAGAGCATCCAGCGGGTTCAGGAACAGGGCCATCAGCCCGATGGACGAGAAGGTGGCGGCAATCTTGCGTGCCACGATGCCGCTTTTGCCCACTCCCGTGATCACGAGCTTGGCTTTTCTATCTGCACAGCGTGCAAGCAGGCTGAGGGCTCCCTCCACCTGATCGCTGCGAAGTCTTTCCGCTGCCGTTGCAATGGCGGCCGCTTCCTCCTGCAGGCAGCGAGTGAGTGCAGACACGCTGGAGGAATCGCAACTAGTGGAATTCTCGTTCATGCCAAATGTTCATCCCGTCTGGTTCTGGCAGGCTGGGGAGCATTTCAAAGTTGTTTTTTGGCAGGGTTGCTCACCTACCTGAAGTCTCCCTGGCTGGATCTGCTGCTGCCGCTCTCGCTCTCGGGCCTGCTCTGGGAGCGCAGCGGTAATCCAGCTGGGATGGTCTGGATTCTGGCGGTCTGGCTTGGCCTCAAGTTTCTGCGATGGCTGCCCTCCCAACCGGTCTATGGGGTGTTGATCGGCGTGCTCGCCGTCATCCTCAGTGCGGTGCTTCATCCCGTCAGCGGATCCGCGCCCACAGATCTGCTGCTGGTGTTGCTGGCGTTCGCGGCCGGTCTTCAGCAAACCAGGGATCAATGGCGGATTGCGCTTTGGGTGGTGCTGGCAACGGTGATCGTCTCGTTGCCATTTGTGGAGTTCTCCCGCTTCAACGGCAACCTGGATGCGATTCCCTGGACGGCCCTCCGAGATGCCTTGCCCCAGGGAGCGGTTCGGATTCAGAAGATCACCATTAATCGTTCGGCCTATCTCTATGGCCTGTTCTCACTGGTGGGCTACGGGCTCTGGCGTACTGAGCAACGTCCCTGGAGATCCATTCTTGCCGCAGTCCTCGGCTGCCTGAGCTACGTGCTGGTCTGCGGCTCGGGATCCCGGGCGGCACTGTTTTTCCCGCTTGCAGCAGTCGTTGTCGTGGAGGTGTGCTGGCGTCATCGTCAGTGGGTGGCACGCAGAGCTCGGTTCCTGGCGGCTTCCCTGCTGCTGCTTTCTTTGCTGTTCAACCTGACGCTGTATTGGCCCTCCAGCCCTGTTGCTGCAGCTGATCCAAGCGATGTTGGACGCGCAGAGGTGGCTCGCTGTTTTGTGAGTCAGGCCCTGCGCTCATTCCCCGACCTGGTATCGGGCCAGGGGTATGACCGGGTCTCTGATCACTGCGCCAGCAGGGTGTTTCTTCCCGAAAAAACCACTGGAATTCCCCATGCCCACAACGTCTTCGTGCAGGCGTTGGCGGACCAGGGCCTGGTCACCTTGGTGCTGATGGCGATCGCTCTGGCTCTGATCTTTCAACGGCTGTTCATCGGGCTTTCCGGTGATGCCGCACCGCTCTGCCTGACAGGCCTGGCCTGCGCGCTGTTCATCCTGTCTGCCTCTCTGGTGGAGTCCACGCTGCTGAAAACGTCCCTGCAGCAGGTGGTCAGTGGTTACCTGCTGGCCATTGCCTGTGCGGTTCCACAGGTTTCCTCGGCGCCATCACAGGAGAACTCCCGTACCATCAGCCCATGAGTTTTCTCGCCGGCCTCAACGACGCCCAGCGCCGGGCGGTGGATCACCATGAAGGCCCGCTGCTGGTGGTCGCAGGAGCAGGCAGCGGTAAGACAAGGGCTCTCACCCATCGCATTGCTCACCTGATTGGTGAACACGGCGCTGATCCATCCCAGATCCTTGCCGTGACCTTCACCAACAAGGCGGCTCGCGAGATGAAGGAGCGTCTTGAGCTGTTGCTGGCTCAGCGTCTGGCGCAGAGTCAGTTCGGACAGCCCTGGAGCACGTTGCCTCCTGTGGAACAGCGGCAGCTGCGCTCACGCATCTATCGCGAGGTGACCAAGGAACTGTGGATCGGCACGTTCCACGCCCTGTTCGCGCGCATGCTGCGCTATGACATCGACAAATTCAAGGACAAAGAGGGACTGACCTGGACGAAGCAGTTCTCCATTTATGACGAGGCCGATGCCCAGAGTCTCGTCAAGGAGATCGTCACCCAGGAGCTGCAGCTCGATCCCAAGCGTTTTGAGCCCAAGAAGGTGCGCTGGGCGATCAGCAATGCCAAGAACCAGGGCTGGCTGCCGGATCAGATGGAGGCCAATTCCGAGGGTCAGCGGGGCAAGCTCGCAGCGGATGTGTACCGCCGCTACCGCAAGGCCTTGGCGGCCAACAACGCTCTCGACTTTGATGATCTGTTGCTGCTGCCGGTGCAGTTGCTGCAGCAGAACGAGCAGGTGCGCAGTTACTGGCATCGCCGCTTCGCTCACGTGCTGGTTGATGAATATCAGGACACCAACCGCACGCAGTACGACCTGATCAAGCTGCTGGTGACCGATGGCAAGGAGCCCCAGGTTTACGACAACTGGTCGGGGCGTTCCGTTTTCGTGGTGGGAGATGCCGACCAGAGCATCTACAGCTTTCGCGCTGCTGACTTCACGATTCTGATGGGCTTTCAGGACGACTTCGGTGATCAGGCGCCGGATGAAGCCACGCGCACGATGGTGAAGCTTGAGGAGAACTATCGCTCCACCGCAACGATTCTGGAGGCAGCTAACGCCCTCATCTCCAACAACAGTGAGCGTATCGACAAGGTGCTGCGCCCCACCCGCGGTGAAGGGGAGCTGATTTCGCTCACCCGCTGCGATGACGAAATCGCCGAGGCCGAAGCTGTGGTGCATCGGCTGCGCACGATGGAGGCCGCCAACCCCGAACTGAGCTGGGGGGATATGGCCTGTCTGTACCGCACCAACGCCCAGTCACGGGCGCTGGAGGAATCGCTCGTGCGTTGGCGTATCCCTTACGTGGTGGTCGGTGGTCTGCGCTTCTACGACCGTCGCGAGATCAAGGATGTGCTCGGCTATCTGCGTCTGATGATCAATCCGGCTGACACCGTCAGCCTGCTGCGTGTGATCAACGTGCCCAAGCGAGGCATCGGCAAGACCACCATCCAGCGGCTCACGGATGCGGCCAATCAGCTGGGAATTCCGCTCTGGGATG
>NYZI01000082.1 GCA_002687115.1 Cyanobium sp. ARS6 | reverse complement strand
TGCTGCCACTAGTACCTGAAACTAGCGCGTCTACCAATTCCGCCACATCCGCTGGCGTGCGTCGCAAAGCGACCCGTGAAACATACGACATCGGCACTCGGACAACGTGAGATTCGCCAAGACAGTTTGGGGGCCGGCCGTCTAGACGGTCTCAGGCATACTCGTCAAGATAAGCATTCGGCAAGAAATAACAGGGATGGCAGCCGCGGCGCCCGCGTCTCAAGACGTTCTCAAACCTCATCTTGAGATCCAGGGCGGAAACAAGCTGCATGGAGAATTGCGCGTCAGCGGCGCCAAGAATTCCGCCCTTGTTCTGATGACCGCGTCTCTGCTGACGGAGGACACACTCACTCTCAACAATGTCCCTCCTCTGACCGACATCGATGGCATGGAGAGCATCCTGGTCTCGATGGGCGTGAAAGTTCGGCGCAGTGGTGAGACAGTCCAGCTTCAGGCCTCCAAGCTCACCAGCGCTGAACCTCCCTACGAACTGGTCAACGGTCTCAGAGCAAGCTTTTTCGCGATCGGCTCGATCCTCGCTCGCATGGGTCATGCCAGGGTCCCCCTGCCCGGAGGATGTCGGATCGGCGCGCGTCCTGTTGTGGAACACATCCGCGGCTTAAAAGCTCTCGGCGCTGTGGTCAGCGTTGACCATGGCGTGGTGTCAGCCTCAGTCGCAGGAGGACGCAATCGCCTCACCAGTGCCTCGATCGTTCTCGACTGCCCCAGCGTCGGCGCCACTGAAACAATTCTGATGGCCGCAAGCCTGGCGGAAGGGACCAGTGTGATTGAAAACGCTGCTCAGGAGCCTGAAGTTCAGGACCTGGCCAACCTGCTGAATGCCATGGGGGCCCGCATCAGTGGTGCAGGTGGTCCATCCATCACCGTTGAAGGTGTAGAGCGGCTGCACGGTTGCGACTGGACGGTGATTCCGGACAGGATTGAAGCCGGTACCTTTTTGCTGGCTGCAGCAATCACTCGCTCGACATTACGCGTCGCCCCCCTGATTCCTGATCACCTCAGCTCCGTTCTTCAGAAACTGCGCGACTGCGGCTGCGATCTCGAGATCGATGGTGATGGCATCGTCATCACACCCGGCCTCATCAAAGGGACTGACATCACCACACAACCTTTCCCAGGATTCCCGACCGATCTTCAGGCACCGTTCATGTCCCTGCTGGCTACAGCCGAGGGCACAAGCGTGATCACCGAAAAGATTTATGAGAACCGCATGCAGCATGTTGCAGAGCTGCAGCGCATGGGTGCAGCCATCCGTGTCCAGGGCAACGCAGCTGTGGTTGAGGGTGTGCCCTGCCTCAGTGGAGCGCCTGTGAACGGCACCGATCTGCGCGCTTCTGCCGCCATGGTGCTTGCAGGCCTGGTGGCCAAGGGCAGAACGCAGGTGAGTGGGCTGAACCATCTCGACCGCGGCTACGCCGGCATTGAGGCGAAACTCACGGCCAGCGGAGCGTCACTGGAACGGCACTCTTCCTGAAACGCTTCCCGGAACTGCATCCACTAAACTCAAAATGCGGGAGCGTGGCGGAATTGGTAGACGCAGCGCACTCAAAATGCGCCGCCTTCGGGTTTGTCGGTTCAAGTCCGACCGCTCCTATTGATCTTCAAGGTCCCTAACAGGATTGAGCTCACAATGACCAAGTGGGCAGTGCCTTGAGAGACAATGACAATGTCCTTGACGCCTCCAGGGAACAGCCCTGAACAACCCATGGTGGAGCCAGCGCGCCCGTCCGAGGCGGTGATGGGGACCTACAACCGCTTCGCACTCTCCATCCAGCGCGGAAAAGGCTGTTGGGTCTGGGATGAAAAAAGCCGTCGCCATCTCGATGCCGTGGCTGGCATCGCCACCTGCACGCTGGGGCACAGCAACAGAGCCATGCGCAAGGCTCTCAGCGGACAGCTGCGTAAGCTGCAGCACGTCTCCAATCTCTACCAAATTCCTGAACAGGAAGCACTGGCGAAGTGGTTGGTCAGCAACAGCTGCGCAGACAGCGTCTTCTTCTGCAATTCAGGCGCTGAAGCCAATGAAGCAGCGATCAAGCTGGCTCGGAAACACGGCCATCTGGATCGAGGCATTGAACGCCCCGTGATCATCACGGCTGCTGCAAGCTTTCATGGACGCACCCTCGCAGCCGTTAGCGCCACTGGACAACCCAGGTACCACCAAGGATTTGAACCGATGGTGGAGGGTTTCGAATTCTTCCGGTACAACGATCTCGCTGATTTCGAGCAGCTGCTCGAGCGCCTCGAACAGCATGGTCCTCGCGTGGCAGCAGTGCTGATCGAACCCCTTCAGGGGGAAGGAGGCGTGAATCCTGGTGATCCCGAGGTCATGAAGGCCATTCGCAAGCACTGCGATCAACGCAACATCCTGCTGATCTTCGATGAAGTGCAGGTGGGAATGGGCCGAACCGGCTCGCTCTGGGGTTATGAACAGCTTGGCGTTCGCCCTGATGCACTCACCCTGGCCAAAGGACTGGGCGGAGGGCATGCCGTGGGAGCACTGTTGGTGCAACAACACGCCGATGTCTTCGAACCCGGCGACCACGCAAGCACCTTCGGCGGCAATCCTTTCGCCTGTCAGGCCGGTCTGACGGTGGCGAGCGAAATTGAAAAGCGCAATCTGCTGCGCAATGTGCGCGAACGGGGCGCCCAGCTTCATGCAGGCCTCGACAGGCTCGTGGCACATTTCCCTGATGCTTTGGAGGGCTCGCGTGGCTGGGGGCTGATTCAGGGCCTGGTCCTGAGACAGGACTGTGGAATCACCGCTCTGGACGTTGTCAAGGCAGCTCTGGAGGAACAGCTGCTTGTGGTGCCCGCAGGCGCTCAGGTGGTGCGCATGGTGCCCGCTCTGGTGATCAACGCCCGAGAGATCCAGGCGCTGCTGACGCGGCTTGAACGAGCCCTGAGCCGCATCAGCTGAGTGGCTCGGCCTGGCCATCCAGCTCACGAACTGAGTGATCTGCTGCCTCGCTTTGACGTGCGTGGCATGGATCTGTCGCTGGACAGGATGATGAATGCTCTGGAACAGCTGCAGCGACCTGCGCAATCAATTCCTGCCGTTCAGGTCGTGGGCACCAACGGCAAGGGATCCATCGCCTGCCTGATCCACCATGGGTTGATGGAGGCCGGACTGCGCTCAGGCCTGACCACATCACCCCACCTGGTGAGCTGGTGTGAACGCATCCGCATCAACGACCAGTTGATCGCAATTACAGACCTGCGACAGAGGCTCGAGCAGCTGCGACCGGTGACGGACCAATGCCGCCTAACACCGTTTGAGCAGCTGATCTGCACTGCACTGCTTCACTTTGAATCCCGGAAACCCGACTGGCTGGTTCTCGAAGCAGGGCTGGGAGGCCGGCTGGATGCCACCACTGCCCACAGCTTGCGACCCCTGATTGCGGTGGCATCGATCGGCATGGACCACCGCGAGCATCTGGGCCCCAACCTCCAGGCCATTGCTGCAGAGAAAGCCGCGGCCATCGGTGAGGGTGCTCACGTGATCAGTGCAACCCAGAAACCGGAGGTGTCTATGGTGCTCGAACAACAGGTGCAGAAGATGAACGGCACCCTGCAGTGGGTCGATGCCCTGGATGAAAGCTGGACCCTGGGCCTGTCAGGGGCTTTTCAGAAACGCAACGGCGCTGTGGCTGAAGCCGCACTGCAGTGGATGAGCACACGCAGTGAGCCGATCTCAAACCAAGCCATCCGTTCAGGCTTCGCCGCTGCACGCTGGCCCGGTCGCCTGCAATGGATGCGCTGGCGGGGCCGCAGGCTGCGCGTGGACGGAGCACACAATCCAGCTGCCGCCATCGTGCTGGCGAGGGAACGCTGCCTCTGGTCAGCCGGAGGCAGGCGGCAGATCTGGATCCTGGCGATCCAGGCACAGAAACAGGCTCCTGAGATGCTGCAACAGCTGCTCGGATCTGAAGATGAAGCCTGGATTGTGCCGGTGCCAGGCCATCGCAGCTGGAGCCTGGAGCAACTGCGGCAAGCACTGCCAGTGAAGGCTCATCAACTGAAATCAGCGAACAGTGCTCTCCAGGCGCTCGATGACCTGCTTGACCAGGGCTGGCCCGAATCCGCCCCGGTGATCGCAGGATCGTTGTATCTGATCGGCCATCTGATGGAAAACGGCATAGTGGAGGCAGAGTGATCGTCAAGCTCCTCGCTGGAATCATGAGATCGCTGCTCAAGCTGATTGCTGCACTCGCCTTGGTGGTGTCCTGGCTGACACCGCTTGCTGCGTCAGCCCTTGATACCTCTGCGGGAGTGGGCCTCCAGGACAGGGCACTGTTTCAGGACCGGGTGGATTACACCCTCACCAATCAAAGCGACGCTGACTTTCATGACCAGCAGTTGACCAACACCTCCTTTGCCGGAGCGGTTGGGCGCGGTGCTGATTTCAGCGGCGCCAACCTGCATGGAGCGATCTTCACGCAGGGAGCTTTCGCCGAGGCTGATTTTCATGGAGCTGACCTCAGCGATTCGCTGATGGACCGGGCCGACTTCACGCGCACTGATCTGCGCGATGCTCTCCTGATCGGAGTGATCGCCGCGGGCAGCAGCTTTGCAGGAGCCGATGTGGAAGGCGCTGACTTCAGCGACGCTCTGCTGGACCGGGACGATCAGCGCCGGCTCTGCCAGGTCGCGGAAGGCGTGAATCCCAGCACGGGTGTCTCCACCCGCGACAGCCTCAACTGCTGAACCCCCCAAGTTTTCCCGGATTGAGCAGTCCCGCGGGGTCGTAACGGTGCTTGGTGGCCACCTGATCCCCATCCACCACGCCGAGACCGCCACCTTCCACGGTGAGCACATGCGGATTGAAGATCAGCGCGCCGAGATCTCGGCACTGCTGCATCAATTGCTCCAGTGCTTCAGGGCCACGCCAGCGCACCAGAGGCAGTGATGCGAGCCGCTGAACTCCCTGCTGCCTGACAGCTTCAAGGTGCCAGAGCAGATCCTCTCCCCAGTTCTGCTTGAGCGTGTCCAGACAATCGATCTCCGGTTGGGGAAGGAGCATCTGCAGATAGGTCCAGTCGGGCTCGCGCTGACGCAGGTGCAGCGTCGTGTGGTTCCAGCTCAGCTCCCGCAGACCATTGCCTTGGCGATCGGCCTCGGCCCCGAGATGGGTCAGAACAGCCCCCACCCCCGTCGCCAGCCGCTGAACCGTGCTGACGGCATCGGGAGCAACCAACAGCAACAGGCGATCAGAAGGGCGCGGGGGCAGATCCCACGTGGGCAGCAACTCCACCACGGCTGCTTCAAGAACGCAGCAGAGATGCAGATCGATGGCCGCTGTACTGCAGCGTTTTGCCAGTTCAACGGCCGTCGTCCAATCCGGACAGTCCACGACCACTTCCTGCCAGTCAACACGGGGTGCCGTGGCCAGCCGCAGTGCCGTGATGATGCCGTTGGTGCCGTAGGCATGATTCAACGCCTCGGCATCACTTGCCTCAAGCTGCAGAACGCGCGGCTCTGGCTCCATGGTCACCACCTCCAGCCCAAGCAGGTGCCCGGGATCGCGAAGAAACCCCCAGCGCACGGAGCCGATGCCTCCCGAACCGCCGGCAATGAACCCACCGATTGTGGCGCTGCGCCAGGTGCTCGGCATCAGACGCAACTGACGGTCAAAACCAGCCAGCTCCCGGTTGAGGTCCTTCAGCAGACATCCACACTCAGCCACGGCGACACCGCTGAGCGGATCAATGGAACGTACCGCCCGAAGCTGGGTCATCACCATCACCACACCGGACTCGAGAGGCACGGATTGGCCGTAATTGCCCGTGCCCGATCCACGCAGGGTCAGAGGAACGCGATGCCTCCGGCAGGCCGATGCCACACCAACCACCGCCTCAACGGTGTCCGGCCGGACGACCAGCTCCGCCCGGCAATGGGCCAAACGCTGCTGAAGCACAGGCGAGTAGTCATAGGCATCGCGGGAAAACCGTTCCAGTTCCTCCGGCTGCGTCAACAACCTGAGGCCGGGGAGTGCCGACAGCTCAGTTCGCAGGGCATCGGGAAGCATCAGTTGGTCTTGAAGGCGCTACGCCTCATCCTGCACCCAATCTCCACCGGCAAGAACCCGGCGTCGGCAAGCCATCGCAAGCAACTCCGGCCAGCCAGCCTCTGGCAGATGAATCAGGTCCGCCGGTGCTCCGGCGCGCAATCGTCCGTCCCAATCCAGACCCATCAGACCCGTCGCATCGGTTCCGAAGGGCTTCAGGCCATGGTCATCCCAGGGTGCGAGCTGAGCCAGCGGCAGGCTCATGGCCATCAGTGCCAGGGGATCAAGCTGCCCGCCTGGATACCAGGGATCCTGAACGTTGTCACCTCCAACAGCCACAGGAATTCCGGCGCGTTGCAGCTGACGGATCGGCGCCAGCGGCCTGCACAGCGGAGTTTCATTGTCGCGATGACCGAGTAACCAGCCATTGGTGAGCGGCAGTGCCACCACCTGCAGGTTCTGGCGCGCCATGCGCGTTCCCAGCCGCCGTAGTGCACCCGCTGACAGCAGCGACAGGCTGCTGGCATGGCTGCAGGTGACAGGCACCGAAACAGTCATGCTTTCAAGCACTCGCAACAACTGGCGGACGCCCTCCGCAGGTTGGGAGGCTGCTTCATCAATGTGCAGATCCACCGGGCATCCGTGTCGATCCGCAAGCTCCAGCAGACGACGCAGAGCACGGCGCGTGGCCCGTCCTCTGCAGGGGGGTACCAGAACACCGCCGATCAGTCCGTCCACCTTGGCCACAGCAGCAGCCAGGTGCTCCCCCTCGGCCGTTGACCAGTGCTCAATCGGCACCAGAGCGACCAGCTGCAGCTCAATGCGTTCACGCCAGTGAGTGCGCAGATCGGAGAGCACCTCCCAGCTGTAGTGCGCGCCGGGTCCGAGGCTGTCGATGTGACTGCGCACGGCTCGTAAACCGTGTTGCCAGGCCAGTTGCAAACAGCGCTCTCCACGCTGCTCAACCTTTGCCGCCGTTCGGGTCTCGTGCTCCCTGAAGTTGGCCGCCAGTGCTCCTGAATACGTTCCCGCCGGATTGGGGTAGTCATTCCAGGAGAAGGCCTTGTCCAGATGGGCATGGGGTTCCACCAGTCTGGGCAGCACCAGACCCGTGGCCTCAGACATCACCTTCACAGACTGGATCCTGCTGCCGGACCAGGTGAGCTCAACGGGAATCAGCCCATCCTCACCAGCTGTGGCAGACGGCTCGGAACCCAGATCGAGCAGTGAGCGGGGACAGCGGGCTCTCAGTTCACCTGATGACAACGCAACCGTGCTGGGCTCATTCGAGTTTGCCGGCCTCCGAGCCGGTTTTGAGCACAACGAACTGCCCTGCAAGCCCAAGGCAGGTCACTGAGTAGCGCGGCAGCCTCAGGGCAGGCAAGAGGTTCTGACCACCGACAGTCGTGACATAAACACTGGCCAGCCCAAGATTCCAGCGACGGGTGAACTGGTCGGCCAGCAAGGCCAGCGTCTGCTCCTGGTCAGCGATCAAGCGAGGACAGTCACTGATCCAGAGCTGAAGCACCATCGGCAGGGTCTGACGCTCGCAGATCTCCTTGGTGGCCAGCTTCACCAGTGTTTCCCCGGCAAAAACCCTGTAATCCGCCCTTGTGGGATTGGTTAGGAACAATGCAGCACCACTTCCTGCCACGACCAGCACAGCTGCTGCCACTGTTGCTGAAGGCCAGCGCCATCGAGGCGAAGACATGCGGGTGTGACTGCAGGGCGAATTGATAGATTCTTACTGACGCGGCGGGCGTCGCCAAGTGGTTAAGGCAGCGGCTTGTGGCGCCGCTATTCGGGGGTTCG
>NYZI01000081.1 GCA_002687115.1 Cyanobium sp. ARS6 | reverse complement strand
TGCTTTCAGAAAGACATCCTCAATCTTGTGTATCTCTGTAGGCATTTTGGGCTTCCTGAGGTGGCCAACTACTGGGAATCGGTGGTGCAACTGAACAGTTGGCAGCAGCACCGCATTGCTCGCACGGTGGTGCAGAAGCTGTTTGGTACCGTCACAGGCAAACGCCTGGCCATTTTTGGTTTCTCCTTCAAGGCAGACACCAACGACACCCGTGAAGCCCCGGCCATCCGCATTGCCAAAGACCTTCTGGAAGAGGGTGCTCAGCTCGCCATCCATGATCCCAAGGTGGATCCCGATCAAATCGCTCGCGATCTGAACTTGCCCGCCAGCACCGCACCGGATTCCGAGTCCGGCCCTACGCGAGCTGCACTCAGCGGTGAGGGCACCTGGTGGCCCACTGGCGACATCGCCTCGGCGTTGAAGGGAGCTGATGCCGTGCTCATCCTCACGGAGTGGAGTCAATACCAAGAGCTCGATTGGACAGCATTGGCTTCATTGATGCGTCAGCCCGCCTGGGTGTTTGATGCCCGATCGGTGGTCACACCGGCTGAGGTGCAGGCCGCTGGTTTGAATCTCTGGCGTGTGGGTGAAGGCCAGCCATGACCCGCCCGGTTTTGGTGACAGGTGCTGCCGGTTTTATCGGCGCAGCCCTCAGCCTGCGGTTGCTGGAACGCGGCGAACGGGTCGTTGGTATCGATAACCTGAACAACTACTACGACCCCAAGCTCAAACGCGCCCGCCTTGCACGAATTGAGCAGGCAGCTACTGCGGATGCCTGGCGGTTTGAAGAGCTAGCGCTGGAGGATTGTGAAGCGTTGATGGCTCTGTTTGCTGCAGAGCAACCACGGGTGGTGGTCAACCTGGCAGCGCAAGCGGGCGTTCGCTACTCGTTGGAGAACCCAGCGGCCTACATCCAGAGCAATCTGGTGGGTTTTGGCCACATCCTTGAAGGCTGTCGTCATCACGATGTGGACAACCTGGTTTACGCCTCAAGCAGTTCTGTTTATGGCGGTAATCGCAACCTGCCGTTCCATGAGCGTCAGCCGGTGAATCATCCGGTGAGTCTGTACGCCGCCAGCAAGAAAGCCAACGAGCTGATGGCCCACACCTACAGCCATCTCTATGGCCTCTCGGCAACCGGTCTGCGCTTTTTTACGGTTTATGGCCCCTGGGGCCGGCCGGATATGGCACCGATGCTTTTTGCTAAGGCGATTCTGGCTGGTGAGCCGATCAAGGTGTTCAACCACGGCAAGATGCAGCGTGATTTCACCTACATCAACGACATCGTCGAAGGCGTACTGCGCTGCTGCGACAAACCAGCAACCGCCAATCCCGAATTCGATCCGCTTCAGCCCGATCCGGCAACGGCTGCTGTGCCGCATCGCCTGTTCAACATCGGTAATAGCCAACCCATAGAACTGCTGCGCTTCATTGAGGTGTTAGAGCAGGCGCTGGGCAAAGAAGCGATCAAGGATTTTCAGCCGATGCAGCCTGGTGATGTGGTGGCGACTGCTGCGGATACCCAGGCTCTTGAGGAGTGGGTGGGTTTTCGCCCCAGAACCCCCATCGAAGACGGTGTCGAGCGCTTTGCAAGTTGGTACTGCGATTTTTACGGCGTCTGAGTGGCATGACCACTGGGCTGAAGGTTTTCTATGGCCTATTGGCTGAGCAAAATCCTGCCTCTTTTTGTGTTGCCTCTTGACCTGAGTCTGGTCATGCTGTCTGTGGGCTTGATCGGTCGCTGGCGCTGGCAAGTGATCAAGGCTGTTGTATTGCTCTGGATTTGTTCGCTGGGGTTGGTGAGCTAGGCACTCTGGCGCTGGTTGGAGAACCCTTGGCAACCCTCGCTACCCCAACAGTCCAGGCAGTCCAGCGGTTTTGATGCCGCTACTCCAAGAACTGCTGGCCCATCCGGCCCATGTGTTTTGGCCTGATTCGCTCTCCTGGAATGAGGCTGATCTGTTTTTTGTCAGATGAGCTCCTGCATCATGGTCAAATCACGGACACCTATCTGCTTGCTCTGGCGGTTCATCACGAAGGAGTGCTGATCAGCTTTGATCAACGACTGAGACCTCGATCGGTTCGCGGAGGGACGGCGGTTTTACAGCTCATCCAACCAGAGTCCTCTTGAAGTAATCGGTGCTCTTGTCCAGGAAGTTGTGGATTCAGCAGCGGTCGTAATAGCGCTTACCATCCTCCCGTTTCTGGCGGTGTCGCCCGGCTTCTCTGCGCGAATACTCGCTTGCTGTGGGGTTGGCCACGACAGGGTCAACATGCGCAACCTGTCCCCATAAGTCTCTTGGAGCCCAGCGCACGGTGTGATTCACTTGGTCGTGCTTGATCACATGGCACCAGTGCAAGCTCCCGCATTTGGGGCAATACAACTCCTCCAACCACTCATTGCTGAGCACCAGAACCGGATAGGCGTTGATTATCAGCTGGGCGCGTTTAGCTGGAATGCCTCGCTCTTGCAATTGACCTGGCTGCAAGAGATGCAGGTAATACTTCCTGCCATTGCCTTCGATGAGTTGCTCAGGGTGCGCGGGACAAAAGAGTTGCCGCTTCCTGGGGCGGCGATTGCGTTTGGTTGAACTTGACACCTTTGAGTCGGCTTGCTTCTGGACAAAAAGAACCATCAGAGACTCACTAGCTCACCAATCGTATGCCGGCGACGATGCAGAAATTGCATCATGAATTGCATTTCTTCTGCGATCAAAGCTGATACGGTCGATCAATTATGAAACGCTTGTATAGGCTGGAAAAACCCTACAAAAAAACCGGGTATGTACCCGGAATTTTTAAATGAAACGACGAAACTATTTAGGCCGAGCCAACACCGGTGTAGGAACCATAAAAGAACAATCCGACAACAAAGATTGCAGCCATACCGCCTGCAGTGGCGACAAGCCAAAGAGGCAATGTTCCTTCTGTCCAGCGTGAGCGCCACTTGACCGCAGGAGTGCCGTCAGGAAGTCGATCAGGTATACGGCCGTCAGGGAGACCGGATTTCTTACCGCTCATGGTTTGAATCCTCAGTTAAAGAAATAGCTGGAAAACAGAATGCCTGTGACGAACACAAACAGAAGACCCAGATAAAGACTGGTTCGGTTGAGTTCAACCGGCAGGGTATTGGGATTTTTGTTGCGCTCCATGATGTCTCAGAACTGGTGGGGAATCAGCGGCGAATGAATTGCATGGCGGCCAAAGCGCCGATAAAAAACACCGCGGGGACTCCCAGGGTGTGCAACGCGAGCCAGCGCACGGTGAAGATCGGATAAACGCGTGGCTTGGAAGAGGTGGGTGTTTGAGTCATGAAAAATTCTTATTTCAGCCGTGAGTCGAGGCTCGACTTACCCTCGAAGCGCTGATCAACAACGGGAGCTTTACTCTCGCTGGCTTGGTAATACGAGTCAGGGCGAGGAGTTCCGAAGGCGTCATAGGCAAGGCCTGTAGACACAAACAAAAACCCGGCCAGGAAGATCGAAGGCAGGGTGATTGCGTGAATCACCCAGTAGCGGATGCTGGTGATGATCTCGAAAAACGGGCGTTCGCCCGTTGAGCCGCCGGCCATGACTTCGGGTGTAAGAGCTTAAATATCCTAATGGCATGAGTCCGGTTACTGCGCCTCAACCCAGCTAGTTGGTTACAGAGCGTTGTTCGCTACGAGTTCTCAATAGCTGTCAAGTCAGCGCTGACCAGCGCAGCATCAGACCCCGCTCACCCAACAGAAACGCGTGCTGTTGGCGATCAGTGTCGTCGAAAACAAAGCGAGTGAAATTAGTTGGAGCCTGAATGCTTTCAGGATCACGTTCCCAGCTGTTGCCCTCATCGCGGCTAACCAGCAGGGTTCCGTTGCCGCCGCTGGCCCAGATCGCTCCGTCGTCAGACCAAGCCATGTCCAGATAGCCGTAGCCGTTGGTGATGGGGATGATCGGTTTGCTCCAGCTTTCGTTGTCGGCAGCATCCTCGTTGAAGCGAATCTGAGCTCCTCGAGCCACCATCCACAGTCTTCCATTGGGCTGGTAGCCAATGCTCTGCAGCCTTTGACTGCTCACACGCTGGTGAACCTGCCAGACCGGCTGTCCTGGATCCCAGGTGGCGTAGAAGTTGCCCAGGCTGCTCACGCTGACGTAGGCACCATCAGGACTGCGGCGCAGGTCACGGGTTGCACCTGCTGCATCACTCACTTCGGCGTCCCAGCTGCCACCACCATCACTGGTTCGGTAAACAGCTCCCACATTGGTGGCCAGCTCCGCATTGTTCGGCCCGAGGGCAGTGATCAGGTAGGGCTCGCCTGGCAACTTGGTGTCCAAGAACAACCGCGTCCAGTTCTGGCCCCCGTCAGTGGTGTGCATCAGCAGGCCAGGCTGTCCGGCGATCCAGCCGTCATCAGCATCAAAAGCAATGCTGATCAGGCGGAAGTTCTCTTCCTCCGGCAGATCCAGGCTGCGCTCGTTCCAGCTTGCGCCACCATCGTTGGTCTCCAGAATCAGGCGGTTACTGCCCACCAGGAAGCCATGGTCAGCACTGGTAAATGCGATATCCAGCGGATTGGCCTGGGTGTTGAGATTGATCACCTGCCAGGGGCTGGTGGTCGCGGTCGGAACTTTGGTGGTCACGCAACCAGCGAGCCCGAAGCCGATGCAGACCACGAGTGCCAGCTGTGCAAGGGATTTAATCAGAGAATTCATGCCGGATCGAGATAGAGGCAGGCTTGGAGAAATGCGCAAGATTTCAGTGCGTCAAGACTTAGCGCAGTGAATACAGCGAAAGGAAAAATGCGAATCCCAAAGCCAGGCTGCCAAAGATCAGCACATTCTTCTGGCCAGGAGTCAGTCGATTGACGCCCAGACCGAAATCGAGATTCTCTTCGAAACCGCTGGCTTTCGATCGTGGTCCGATATCTCGGAACGCGCCAACTCTGCTGCGGCAGACCGGACAGCGAAATGTGAATGCGTCTAGCTGTTGAAAAGCAGTTCCCGATTCGATCCGCAACTTCTTGACACCTTCTTCGGGGTCATAGACGAATCCGCAGCTCCTGCACTCGAAACGGTGTGTGAGTGGATCGCTCGCCTGCTCAGCCAGAGTTTTTTCCGGGGCGCGGACCTTCGCCTCAACCGCTTCATCTGGGGAAGCCCCCGATTCAGACCCCTGTTGCAGATCTGAATCAGCGGTGATTTGACCCGCAGGATCCTGCGGCGCTTGTTGTTCGTCGCTCACCGCTGACAGACATGGGAAACCACTCTATCGACGTCAACTGAAGAAGCGTCAGGCAGAGGTTGCAAATGCCAGACTGAGCCGCAGATTGGATCCGCACAGATGTTTGTGCTCCAGGGTTATGACGCCTTCCTCGGCTTCTTGCTGATAGCGGGAGCTGTGCCTGTGCTGGCCTTGGTGACCAACAAGCTGGTGGCACCGCGCAGCCAGGTTGGTGAGCGAGAGCTCACCTACGAATCCGGCATGGAGCCGATCGGCGGAGCCTGGATTCAGTTCAACATCCGCTATTACATGTTCGCGCTCGTCTTCGTGATCTTTGATGTGGAGACGGTTTTCCTCTATCCCTGGGCCGTTGCATTCCACCGACTAGGTATTTTGGCTTTCATAGAAGCACTGGTCTTCATTGCCATCCTCGTGGTGGCTTTGGCCTATGCCTGGCGCAAGGGCGCCCTGGAGTGGAGCTGATCCCATGACCTCATCGATCGAACGAGCTGCAACAACAGACGAAGCCCCCTCGATTCAGGCCGTCCGAGATCTGAGGGAATCCAGCTGTGGTCCAGTGGCAGGCGCTGCCGATGGCGTGCCAACGGTCACCCAGGACCTCAGTGAAAACATCATCCTCACCAGTCTTGATGATCTGCACAATTGGGCTCGCTTGAGCAGTCTCTGGCCACTTCTCTATGGAACGGCCTGTTGCTTCATTGAATTCGCTGCCTTGCTGGGTTCCCGTTTTGATTTCGATCGTTTCGGTCTTGTGCCACGCAGCTCACCTCGCCAGGCAGATCTTCTGCTCGTTGCCGGCACGGTCACGATGAAGATGGCCCCCGCATTGGTGCGTCTGTATGAGCAGATGCCCGAACCCAAATATGTGATTGCGATGGGCGCCTGCACCATCACCGGCGGCATGTTCAGTTCGGACTCAACCACGGCTGTTCGCGGGGTCGACAAGCTGATTCCCGTTGACCTGTATCTCCCGGGCTGCCCGCCGAGGCCTGAAGCGATTTTTGATGCGGTGATCAAGCTCCGCAAAAAAGTGGCCAACGAGTCTGTGGCCGATCGTCGTTTGCTGATGCAAACCCATCGTTACTGCACGGTCGAGCATGCGATGACCCCCGTTGAACCCATCGTCACCGGCGCCTATCTGCGCGCTGAAACGCAGGTTGCCGCTCTCCAGCCAGGCGCCGGACTGCCGATGCCGGCACTGGAGACAGCTGAGCCCGTCACGATCCCTGAGGAATCATGAGCGCCACCCCTGAGAAGCAAACCAAAGCTGACGTTCCAGTAACTACAGGCCCCGAGCCCGGGCCGGTCAGTCAATGGCTGAGTGAGCAGGGCTTTGAGCATGCAGTGCTGGATCCCGACCATGTTGGAGTTGAACAGATCGGCGTTGAGGCACTGTTTCTGCCTGTGATTGCGGCAGCTCTGAAAAGCCATGGCTTTGATCATTTGCAGTGCCAGGGCGGCTACGACGAGGGCCCCGGGCAGCAGCTGGTCAGCTTCTATCACTTCATTGCATTAGGGGAAGTTGCCGACGGGCTCGTGGATCAGCTGCGCGAAGTGCGTCTGAAAGTGTTTCTGTCCAGAGAGGGAGAACCAACTATTCCCAGTCTCTATGGCCTGTTTCGAGGAGCTGACTGGCAGGAGCGAGAAACATTTGACATGTTCGGGATCAGTTTCGAAGGCCATCCCCATCCCAAACGTTTGCTGATGCCCGAAGACTGGACCGGCTGGCCGTTGCGCAAGGACTATGTGCAGCCAGATTTCTACGAAATGCAGGACGCTTACTGAGTCAGCTCGCCATTAAGGGTTTGTCGGTCTTGTGCTTCCTGTAAAAGCGCATCACTCCCAGAGCCAGGCTTCGGGGATCGTGCCTCATAGTTGCTGTGGGCCGCGTCCCCTGAAGGGGAGCTTCCATCACGTCGTATCCCTCGCTCTCCAGCTCGCGACGATTGCAGATCACCGGCTCGGCACCGCGTGAGCGGTAGTGGTTGATCAGTGGTGATTCGTGGATTGGCTCCTGTGCCAGCACGGCATCAAACAACCGATTGTTGATTCCCAGAGAGGCCAGCTGCGCTTCGATGGCCCTCAGATGTCCGCTCACATCCAACCCATCGGTTTCACCAGGCTGCGTCATCAGATTGCAGATGTAGAGCCTTGGTGCGCGGCTGCGCTGGATCGCACTCACCAGTTCAGGCACCAGCAGATTCGGAAGCAGCGAGGTGTAGAGGCTGCCAGGTCCAAGCAGGATCAGATCGGCTTGGGCAATGGCTTCAAGAGCCCTCGGCAGCGCGGGGGGGCGTTCCGGCAGACAGCCCAGGCGAACAATCGGGCTCGGGGCCTTTCCGATCGCCGATTCCCCTTCAATGCGCCGGCCGTCTTCCAGTTCCGCCCACAGCCGCACATCCACATTGGTTGCCGGCACCACCTGTCCCTGAACCGCCAGCACGCGGCTGGAGGCCGTGATCGCGGTTTCCAGGCTGCCGGTGATGGCGGTGAGCGCCGACAGGAACAGATTGCCGAAGCTGTGACCTTCCAGTCCGCCTCCGGCTGAGAACCGGTATTGGAAAAGACGTGTCAGCAGGGGTTCCTCGGTGGAGAGTGCGGCCAGACAGTTGCGGATGTCGCCCGGAGGCTGCACCCCCAGTTCCCTGCGCAGCACTCCGCTGCTGCCGCCGTCATCCGCCACGGTGACGATGGCCGTGATGTGGCTGCTGTAGCGCTTGAGGCCGCTTAACAACGTGGACAGTCCGGTTCCACCTCCGATGGCCACGATGTTTGGCCCACGATTCAGCCGACTTTTGGCGCGAAGCGCATCCACCAGCACGGTGTCTTTTTCAGGTGCCAGCGCCTGCTGGATGGATCCGAAGCTGCGGCTCTGCCCCCAGAGCAGCAGGCCCACTCCCACAAGCAGCACCAATGGTCCGGTGATTCCCCTCGGCAACACCCGGGTGATCCAGCTCAGGGATTCCTGGATGGCCCAGAGCATCCAGTAGATCGGCTGCAGGTCGGCCCAGACGGCAGCGCCGAGCAGGGCCAGCATCAGTCCGATCCCGGAGGTGAGCAACCAGCGCTTCACCACCAGACCTGGCTGAAGCCAACTCACCGCTCGGCGTGAGCGCAACATCAGATCACGCTGCCGTGCAGCTTGTATGGCTCGGATGCGTTGACGGCGTCCGCGGTGAGTGGGGCTGCTCAAGTGGTATCCGGGGCCAGGGTTGTCGTTTCCCTTGCGATGAGGGAACTGTACGGAAGTTGTTCCTGATGGCCATCCCTTCAGTGCAAACGAGGCAAGATGGGCGCGCAACGCACAACAGCTCTGTGCAGACCCGGCTGGACCCGACATCTCCAGCAACCCAGGTTCCTGTGGTGGAGATGCGTGACCTCACGATGCAGTGGGGGGCCAAGCCTGTGCTCGACAACGTGTCACTCTCCATGCAACCGGGAGAGCGCATTGCCGTGGTTGGGCCTTCAGGCGCGGGCAAATCCACGGTCCTGCGCCTGCTGGCAGGGCTGCAGGTGCCCACAGACGGTGAGCTGCGCCTGTTTGGGGAACTGCAGGACTACCTTCGCCTCGATCAGCGTCGTCCGCCCGACGTGCGTCTGGTGTTTCAGAATCCTGCCTTGCTGGCCTCGCTCACGGTTGAGGAAAACGTTGGCTTTCTGTTGATGCGTCTTGGGCGCTTGAAGCCTGCCCAGATCAAAGAGCGCGTTCAGCAGTGTCTTGAGGCAGTCGGGCTCAATGATGTGGCCGATAAATACCCAGGCCAGCTCAGCGGCGGCATGCAGAAACGTGTGAGTTTCGCCAGGGCACTGATTGATGATCCCGATCGTGAAGAAGGGGCGATGCCCCTGTTGCTCTACGACGAGCCGACGGCGGGGCTGGATCCGGTGGCCTCAACCCGGATTGAGGATCTGATCGTGAAGACCACCACCGTGGCCCGTGGCTGTTCCGTTGTGGTGAGCCATGTGCACAGCACCATCGAGCGTTCGGCGGAACGGATCGTGATGCTCTACGGGGGGCGTTTCCAATGGGACGGAACGGTGGATGAGTATCGAGCGACCGATAACCCCTACGTCGTTCAGTTCAGGACAGGTAACCTTCGCGGACCAATGCAGCCCTCTGACCAATGAGCCATGCGCCGTAGTGTCCGTGAAGCCCTTGTTGGGTTTTCGATCGTCGGAGCGATCGCAGGATTTGCAGGCACCATGCTTTGGCTCCGAGGGGTGCGTCTCGGTTCGGAGACCTGGACGGTGACTGCGGATTTCGCCAATGCCGGAGGACTGGCGGCCCGTTCACCGGTCACGTTCCGGGGAATCATGGTTGGCACGGTGCAATCCATTGAAGTCACACCAATGGCGGTGAAGGCAACCCTGGAGATCAGTGCCGATGATCTGAAACTTCCCTTGCCTGTGACGGCCTCTGTTTCGTCCTCCTCCCTGCTGGGGGGTGATTCACAGGTCGAACTGGTCACAACCGGTGCGCCGCTGCCCAAGGATGCACCAAAGCCGAATTCAGGCCGTTGCCCAAAGAGCGGCATCCTTTGCAACGGAGCCACGTTGCCAGGCGAGTCGGCTGCCAGTCTCACCACCGTGACGGCTTCCCTCGAGCAGCTGCTTGATGAAGCCAAGAAGTCGAATCTGATCCCCACGTTGGTGGAGTCCACCAAGCAGTTCGGGATCACCAGTCAGGACGCCTCCAAGTTTCTCGACACAGCCGATGTGGCTGCGGAGAACGTCGACACGCTGGTCAGCCAGCTGCGTGCCGAGGTGGCCAGAGCCAAACCCACGATCCAAAATCTGAACAGGGCCACTGCTGAAGCGGCTCAGGCTGCGGCACACATCAACAACCTGGCTGGGGCCATCGACAACCCTGAAACGGTCAGTGATCTCAAGCAGACGGTGACCAATGCCCGTGAACTCACAGCTCGCATCGATCAGGTGGGGGGCGACATCGAACAGCTCACCGATGATCCCCGTTTCATGCAAGGGTTGCGCAGCGTGATGATCGGGCTCGGCACCTTGTTCGAGGAGGTTTATCCCGCTCAGACCAACTCTTCACAGTGAAGTTGAGGTGTCAGGTCACTGCATTGATCGCCTCCATGGCGATCGATGCGATCGCCTGATCACTGGCCTTGGGCAGCTGCACGTATTTGCCCCCGGCAGCTTCGGCCAGATCTTTGCCCATGCCACTGCCGATGAATTTGCGTTCGGTGTCGATCACCAGCAGCTTGATGCCCAGCATCCGGTAGCGCGCCGCGACATCCAGCACTTCCTGTTTGAGGTCGGGCTTTTCTTCGCCTTCCAGCTCAGGCTGGCCGAGGGATGTACTCAGTGGCACGTTGCCACGACCATCGGTGATCGCCACCACCACCACCTGGCCCAGGTCGCCTGTGGCCAGTGCATTGGCGCCAACGCGGGCTGCCTGGGTCAATCCGTGGGCCAGCGGTGATCCGCCGCCGCAGGGCATCGATTCCAGGCGCCGGCGCGCTGCGGTGATTGAGCGTGTGGGAGGCAGCAGCACCTCGGCCTGATCGCCGCGGAAGGGGATCAGCGCCACCTCGTCGCGGTTTTCGTAGGCCTCGGTGAGCAGCCTGATCACGGCACCTTTGGCGCTTTGCATGCGGTTCAGGGCCATGGAGCCGCTGGCATCCACCAGGAAGATCACCAGGGCTCCGGCCTGGCGCTGCAACAGCTTGGCGCGCAGATCGGCTTCTTCAACGATCACGCTGCGTCCAGGCTGGCGTTCTCGCCTTGCTTTCTGATAGGGCGCCGCCGCACGCAGCGTGGCGTCCACGGCGATGCGGCGCACAGGCCCCCTGGGCAGCATCGGTTTGACATAACGGCCGCGGCTGTCGCTGAGCACCACCGAACGACTGCCGCTGCTGCCGCTCTTGCTCTTTGCAGCGTTGAACAGCAGCAGGTCGGGATCAATGGACACCGCCTCGGGATCCAGCATGAACTCTTCGGGGACCGAGGGCGGTGCCTCGTCCTGGTCAAGCTCTTCATCCCCATTGTCGTTGTTCTCGTCTTCACCGCTGTCGCTGGAGTCCTCCTCGGGAGGCTCGTTCTGATCCTGATCAGACCCTTCAGGCGGCGGTGGCTGATTCTCCGGGTTCTGCTCGCCCGCGTCCGGTGGCGGCGGGTTCTGGTCCTGAGGGGGTTCCGGCGGTGGCGGTGGCTCCATCTGCTGATCCGGCGGCGGCAGTTGCGACGCGCGCGGTGCGATCACCAGGGCCACAGCCACCTGCAGGTCGTCCGCTTCGACCTGTTCACGGCCGCTGAGGGCTGCATGGGCCCTGGCAACACGCACGGCATAGAGCTCGGATCGGTGCCCCTCCACGCCTCCGCGGATCGCTTCGGTCACCAGGTATTCGATCTGCTCATGGCTGATGCGCACGTCCGGCAACCACTGCCGGGCCAGCAGCAGCTGGGTCGCCAGAGCATCGGTTTCCTCCTTCCATTGCTCGGAAAAGCTGCGGCTGCACTGGCCGTGGCTCAGCACCGCATTGGTGATTTCCACGCGTTCTTCCGTGCTCACCAGCTGATTGGCTGAGAGGGCGATCGCAAAGCGGTCGAGCAGGTGGTCGCGCACATTGCCCTCTTCGGGGTTGTAGGTGGCGATCAGCAGCGGTCTGCAGGGGTGGCTGAGGCTGAGGCCTTCCCGTTCCACCTGGTTTTGGCCAGAGCCCACCGCTGCCAGCAGCAGATTGATGATGCCGTCATCGAGCAGGTTGAGCTCATCGACGTAGAGCACCCCGCGATGTGCTTCGGCGAGCAACCCCGGCTGGAACACGGGGCTGCCGCTGGCCAGTGATGCGGCCACGTCCACGGCACCCACCAGTCGGTCCTCAGTGATGCCGAGGGGCACCTGCACGAAAGGAGCGGGAATCACCTTGGAGGGTGGTTCGCCGCTCAGCTGCTCGCGCCAGCTCCCATCCAATTCCTCTGGTCTGGTCGGATCGAGGTTGAGTCCGGGACCTGCAGGCACATCGGTGCTCTCCTGATCCAGCACCTCGATTGGTGGCAGCAGGGCGTGCAGGCCCCGGGCCAGAACCGATTTGCCGGTGCCTCTGCCTCCGGCGATGATCACCCCGCCGAGGCTGGGGTCCACCGCTGCCAGCATCAGCGAAAGTTTCAGCGTTCCATGGCCTGTGATGGCTGCCAGTGGGAAGGCGCGACTCGCCTGTTCCTGAGCAGCTGTGCTGGCCAGTCCGCTGCCGACCCCTCCACCTGAAACCATGAATGTTTGCCGGCCCTGCGCGTGAGCGCCAGTCTCGCTGATCAGGCTCATCCTCTCGCCATCGCTCTTGGGGCGAATCTGCCCAGCAGTACAGGTGTGCCCCGCCAGACCTTGATCGCGGTGCGTCCTCTGCTGGAGCAACTTGTAACGACCTGGGCCGGGACTGGGGCGGGAGAGATCCGCTGCTCCTGGTCGCCACTGCTGGAGACGATTCCGGTGGGCGGGCCTCCAAGGCAGCCCCTGTACTGCAATGCCGTGGTGGTGTTCAACGCTCTGCAGCGTCCTGCTTCCGAGACTGCGGCCTTGGAGTTGCTCACGAAGCTGCATCAGCTTGAGCGATGTTTCGGGCGTGATCGGCGTCAGGAGCTGCCATGGGGTCCGCGCAGCCTTGATTTGGATCTCCTCTTCTGGGGTGAATGGCGTCTGGACCATCCGCGCCTGGTGTTGCCTCACCCTCGCCTGCACCTGCGCGCGTTTGTTCTTGAACCCCTGCTGGCAGCCATGCAGCGTTCAGAGAACTGGCTTGCCTGATCCCATTGCTGTGCCGGGCTCAGGCAAGCCAGCGGTCTCGGGCACCCGTCGATCCTGCAGCTCAACCGCCATGCTGGTGCCCGCTGTCCTGACAAGCCATGGCCCCGCTGCCGGCTCCGGAGCCCTACGAGCTGCTGGAGACCATCGAAGCCCTGGATGCGCGCAAGGTCCGTTTCGAGCGCAACCGCATCCGGTTGCCCATGGGAGTGGAGGGCAGCTTCGGGATCATTCGTCATCCCGGGGCATCACTGGCGGTCCCGATCACCGACGGAGGCCAGGTGGTGGTGCTGCGGCAGTATCGCTTCGCCGTTCAGGCCAGGTTGCTGGAGTTTCCGGCCGGCACGCTTGAGGAGGGGGAAGATCCTCTGGAGTCGATGAAGCGGGAACTTGGTGAGGAGGCCGGCTACAGCGCTGCACGCTGGGATGCTCTCGGTCCGATGCTGCCCTGCCCGGGTTACTCCGATGAGGTGATCCACTGTTTCCTGGCCAGGGAGCTCACAGCGCTTGAGAACCCCCCTGCCGGTGACGACGATGAAGATCTGGAGGTTCTGCACATGAGTGTTGCCGAACTCGATGCTCGTCTCGGTTCCGGTGAGGAGTGGCTCGATGGCAAGAGTGTCACCGCCTGGTATCGGGCCAAGCAGTTGCTCGGTTTCTGAATTCATAACGACACATGAGTACCCCACGCACGCTGTTCTGGCACCGCCGCGATCTGCGCCTGTCGGACAACTCCGGTCTTCAGGCTGCCGCGGCACTGGTTCCTGCTGTGACCGGTGTTTATGTGTTCGATCCGGCTCTGATCACACCTCCGCCCCAGCTGCCGCCGATGGCGCCCGCTCGGTTGTGGTTCCTGGTGGAGAGCCTGGTCGAACTGCAGCAGCGCTGGCGTCAGGCCGGGAGTCGCCTGCTGCTGCTGGCCGGTGATCCGGTGCTGCTGTTACCCCGGCTTGCGGCTCTTCTTGATGCACCCACCGTGGTGTGGAGTCGTGATGTGGAGCCCTATGCCCGTGAGCGTGATCGTCAGGTGGCCAAGGCTCTGCAGAACGATGGTCGCAAGCTGCTGGTCGACTGGGACCAGCTGCTGGTGGCGCCGGAGTCACTCAGAACCGGAGGAGGGGACCCATATCGGGTGTATGGACCTTTCCTGCGCAACTGGCGTGGTCAGGTGGAACGGCTTGCCCCCCGCATCACGGAAGCTCCGGAGGGTCTGCAGGATCTGACCGGGTCTCAGCTCCAGCAGATCAGTTCTGCTGAAGGCGATCTTGGTCGGCTCTGTTCACAGGGACAGTCCGAGCTTGAGCGTTTGCGTAGCAGCCATGGATTCGCCGGCACGGAGTTGTGCCCCTGCCGCCCCGGAGAAACCGCTGCTGCGGATCAATTGGCGAGGTTCGCTGACGGTCCCCTGCTGGGCTATGAGCCTGATCGCAATTTCCCTGGGCAGCAGGGGACCTCATCGCTGAGTGCGGCTCTCAGTGTCGGCACGGTCAGTCCGAGGCAGGCCTGGTGTTCTGCCCAGAGCGCCAAGCAGATCGTGCGCAGTGATGAACAGCAGCATGCGATCACGGTGTGGGAGCAGGAGCTGGGCTGGCGTGAGTTTTACCAGCAGGCCTTGTTCCATTTCCCGGAACTGGCGGATGGCCCTTACCGCGAGCAATGGCGACGCTTCCCCTGGGAGAACAACGAAGCGTGGTTTGAGTCCTGGAGAGAGGGCAAGACGGGAATGCCGATCATCGATGCGGCGATGCGTCAGCTCAATCAGAGCGCTTGGATGCACAACCGCTGCCGCATGATTGTGGCGTCTTTCCTGGTCAAAGACCTCATCTGCGACTGGCGTTGGGGTGAGCGGGCCTTCATGGAGCTGGAGGTGGATGGTGATCTCGCAGCCAACAACGGTGGCTGGCAATGGAGTGCCAGCAGCGGCATGGATCCCAAGCCACTGAGAATCTTCAATCCCTCAACGCAGGCATCAAAGTTCGACGCCGACGCCGACTACATCCGTCACTGGTTGCCGGAGCTGCGCCATGTGAACACCAAGGACCTGCTCAGCGGTGACATCGGTGCTCTTGAGCGACGAGGTTATCCAGAACCTCTGATCGATCACAAGAAGCAGCAGGCCCATTTCAAGGCGCTGTACGCCCGGATCCGATCCTGAGCTCAGGCCGCCACGCTGCAGGTCTGCGAATCCAGCGGTGCTTCCTGGCAGAGCAGTGAGCGCAGAACGGAGATCACCTGTTCCTGCTGCTCGCTGGAGAGCTCCGGGAAGATCGGCAGACTCAGCACTTCGCTGCAGAGCTGCTCGGTGATCGGCAGACGGGTGTCTCGATGCTGATCCGCGTAAGCCGGCTGGCAATGAATGGGAATGGGGTAATAGATGATCGTGCTGACCCCGCGTTCCTGCAGGCTCTGTTTCAGCCAGTCACGGCAATGACTGCTGGGCAGCCCGAACTCGCCGGGATGATCACCGGCACTGGAGGAGATTGGAGCCGGGCAGACCGTGACACGCACAACAAACTGATTCCAGCCATGGTCATGACCCGACGATGCGTCGGGAAGCAGCAGGCCTGGCACATCCCTTAAAGCTTCGCGATAACGCCGGGCGATCTCCCGGCGGCGCTCGACCCATTGGTTGAGCCGCGGCAGTTTCACATTCAGTACTGCGGCCTGGATCGCATCGAGCCTGCTGTTGTATCCCAGATCCGTGTGCAGGTAGCGGCGGGGCATGCCATGCACGGCCAGCTCGCGCATGCGTTGAGCAAGAGAATCGTCGTGGCAGGTCACGGCGCCTGCATCACCAGCCGCTCCGAGATTTTTGGTGGGAAAAAAGCTGAAGCAGCCCGTATCGCCCCAGCTGCCGACGGGTTTGCCGTTCCAGCTGGCGCCTGTGGCCTGAGCGCAGTCTTCGATCACGCGAAGGTTGTGTTCTGCGGCGATCGCCATTAACCGCGTCATGTCAACGGGCCGCCCGAACAGATGCACTGGGATCAGGGCTTTTGTTGCAGGCGTAATCGCTGACGCGATCTGATTGAGATCGATCAGGTAAGTGAGTGGATCCACATCCACAAACACAGGCGTCGCTCCCACGGCACTGATCGCTTCGGCCGTGGCAAAGAAGCTGAAGGAGGCTGTGATCACTTCATCACCAACCCCTATGCCCAGGGCTCTCAACGCCAGGATCAGGGCATCCGTGCCGCTGTTGCAGCCAACCGCATGCGCCGTGCCGACCTTTGCAGCGAAGGCTGTTTCAAACGTTTTGATTTCGGTGCCACCGATGTACTGCCCGCTGCGCAGCACACGCAGCGCGGCTTCATCAAGTTCAGGCCCCAGGTCGGCGAGCTGCTGACTGAGACTGAAGGGAGGCACCTGCATGGGTGGCACCTTAAGCCGGTGCCCCGAACCACGGTGGCTCTTGTCCGGGATGCCACTTGATGTTGCAGCCGACAGATGGTCTCTGTTCCCCGCTGACAGGCTGCCCGTTTAGGACCGCATCCAGTGCCATGCGCAGATCGCGACCATCCAGTGGCTGATCGTTCCCTGGGCGGCTGCCGTCGAGCTGACCGCGATAACGCAGGCTCTGGAGGCCCGCTTCATTGGGGCTGAACAGGTAGAACTCAGGTGTGCAGGCACCTTTCAGAGCTTTGGCCAGGCTTTGCTGTTCATCGAGGAGATAGGGAAAACGCCATTGCCGCTGCTCTGCCTGATGGCGCAGCCCTTCCGGGCCATCTTGCGGATGGGTGATGAGGCTGTTGCTGGAGATGGCCAGCAGGGTCACTTCTGGGCTGTAGTGCTCAGCAAGCCTGCTCAGCTCGGGCTCCACATGCTTCACAAATGGGCAGTGTGCACAGATCAGCATCAGCAGCAGCGGTTGTGGAGGCAGCTCGCTGTCGCTGAGTGTTGCTGCGGCAACGCCATTCCTCAAGCCTCCGCTCACCACGGGCAACCGGAACGCGGGCAGCGCTTCGCCAAGGGGCAGCATGGTCGAGGGAGTGACAGCCATGGCGAACGAGCAACAGATGGTGCATCGCTCTTCATCCTGGTTCAGACTCGGTTCCTGGCGCAGAGAATGTGTGCTCAGGCTTGCCAAGGCAGCTCGGATCTCCTGCATCACTGTTGTTCTGGCTCTTGCGTCCTGCTTGGGTGCCCAGCAGCGCGCCAGTTGGAAGGTGTTCCCACTTCAGCGGCGGACGCCCCATGACGGCCTTGCGGTTGTGAGTCAGCCCGATGGCTTCGGTCTTCACCTCTTTCTCGAAACCAATTCCGACGACCCAGCGGTCTGCACACCACGCTGGTTTCCCGACGCTGCCCGTCTTTTCAACGGCAACGGCACAGCACCTTTCAGTGCAGGGCTTGCACCACGTGAGGAATTCTTCGCTGCCGTGCGCAGGGGCGATGTGCGACGGGCGCTGCAAAAGGAGTTGAAGGCTCTCTGCCAGCAGCGTGCTCCTGAGGCCCGCTGGCAGTGGACTCCCCCTCCCACCGAAGCATCAGAGCTGACGCCTGTCCGGCTACCGGCCTATGAGGAGCGGGATCTGCTGATCGACCCCAAAGAGGAAAAGCAACGTGAGAAGAACCTCCTCGGAGACGATCAGAAGCCTTCCCAGACCACGGGTTCAGCGTCTCGCCAGTAGCGACTGAAGCGCCCGAGCCGAGGGGGGCGCGGCATGTCAACAAACTGTTCGGGTGCAAGCAAGTCCAGCTGGCAGTGCTGTTCGATGGACTCAGCGATGCGTTCCAGGCGTGGATCGACGGGCAGGCTGCTCACCACTCCATCGGCTTGATGACGCTCAACGAAGGCGATCACTTCCCTGGCGACATCACCCTTGCGCAGGGTGACGGGCAGATCCAGGGCGCTTTCGTAGAGGAATCCGAGACGTTTACGACTGATGCAGGCTTCCCGGATCCACCGGGTGTCAAAGACAAAGATGGCCGGACGATCCGGCTGTTCAAGCAGCGCCGGATTGCGGGAACCGAGAGCTTCCTCATGCACCCAGATGATTGGTCGTTGCAGAGTCATGGTTCAGCGCTTCGGTCGGGCCATGGCCGCTTGACCGCTTCGCTTCGGATTCTGTCGTCCTCCTGAGCGTTGCTGGGGGTTGCGGTGGCGTCTCGCCGGAACATCGCGAATGGCGCCCTGGTTGGCAAACAACTGATCTTCGAGCTGCTCATAACTGCCCTCGAATGGACAGCAGTCGTTGCTGCTGCAGGTCCTGCAGAACTGTCCGTCGCTGAACCGCTCCAGATTGCCTTTGTTAAAGAAATAGGGCTTGTGGCTGAAACTGCTGGCCACCCACTGCCAACTCAGATGGTTGCTGGAGGGGTCTCCATCGAGAAGATGCTCCAGAAACCAGTCTGCTCCTGCTTTCCAGTGCACCTTCCGCCAATGCACCACGTAAGCCGCCATCCACATGCGGGCGTGGTTGTGCAGCCAGCCACGGGTCGTGAGCTCACTTTGAAATCCGTCCATGCAGGCCAGGCCTGTTCTCCCTGAGCGGATGTCCTCCGGGAGTTCACGTGCATAGGAGGAGGGATCGTGCCCTGTCTTGAGCTCTTCCCTGCTGTCGTAAATGCCGTCTCCGAGGTCTCGCCACATCCTCTGCCAGAAATCGCGCCAGCCCAGCTCATTGATCAGCTTGCTTCCCTCGTCCCTGCTGCGAATGCGCTGGAACACTGCATCACGCACTTCGGCGAGGCTCAAGACCCCGTGACGGATGTATGGCGACAATCCGGTGACTGCGCCTTTGAGGTGATTGCGGCTTTTGGTGTAACGACGAGGATCGATAAGGCTCAGTGTTTTCTCCGCAGCGTCCCGGCCTCCGCGCAGTGGACTGAGCCTCCCGCCGGCTTCAGGAAACTGTTCTGCCAGCAGACGGTCGAGTTCTGATCGGTCTGAGAGATCTCTCGGCAGATCGCCAGGCTTCTCAGGCCAGGATATTGAGGTGGAGCTGGGACGCGGAGGCACCGGATGATCGGCTTTGGGAAGCCATCCTGTCGATCCATCGGCTCAAACGCGACCTCCCAAAGGTCTTCGGGGCGGGGATGGTGGAGAATCCCCCAACAGTTCAGCAAACACCGGTCCGATGCTTCTCGATCTCACGGGTAAGAAGATTCTCGTCACCGGCATCGCCAACAATCGATCGATTGCCTGGGGCATCGCCCAGCAGCTCAGAGCCGCTGGAGCAGAGCTCGGCATCACCTATCTCCCTGATGAAAAAGGGCGCTTCGAAACCAAGGTCCGTGAGCTCACCGCTCCGCTGGAGCCCTCTTTGTTTCTGCCCCTGAATGTTCAGGATCCCGTTCAGATGGAAACGGTCTTCGCCGAGATCAAGCAGAAGTGGGGAGTGCTCGATGGGTTGGTGCATTGTCTAGCTTTTGCAGGCAAGGAAGAGCTGATCGGTGATTACAGCGCTACCAGCTCGGAGGGTTTTGCCCGTGCTCTGGAGATCAGCGCCTATTCGCTGGCACCTCTCTGCAGACACGCCAAGCCCTTGTTCAGTGAGAAAGCCGGGGTGGTCACGTTGACTTACCTGGGCGCTGAACGAGCCATCCCCAATTACAACGTGATGGGTGTGGCCAAGGCCGCTCTGGAGGCGTCCGTTCGTTACCTCTCCGCAGAGCTTGGACCAGACAAGCAGGTTCGTGTGAATGCCATCAGTGCAGGGCCGATCCGCACACTGGCCAGCTCGGCGATCGGTGGCATCCTCGACATGATCCACAACGTGGAGGAGAAAGCGCCGCTGCGTCGCACCGTCACCCAGACGGAAGTGGGTAACACCGCTGCATTCCTGCTCAGTGACCTGTCCAGTGGAATTTCCGGCCAAACTATCTACGTGGATGCCGGTTACTGCATCAACGGCATGTGACTCTGCGCTGAAGGCCCTTGGTCAGCGCCGCCTGTTTCGGCATGATCGGAACAGCGAGCCGCCGCCTCCGGAGCAAAAAGCATGCGTACGGGTGAGATCCATCGAGTCACCGGTGAAACCGATGTGAAGGTGTACCTGGATCTGGACGGAAGTGGCAAGTGTCAGGCCAGCACCGGCGTGCCCTTTCTGGATCACATGCTTCATCAGATCAGCAGCCATGGCCTGATCGACCTGGAGATCGATGCGGTGGGTGATACCCACATCGATGACCACCACTCCAATGAGGATGTTGGTATCGCCGTCGGGCAGGCCCTGGCACAGGCCTTAGGTGATCGCAGGGGGATTGTGCGTTTCGGTCACTTCGTCGCACCTCTGGATGAAGCGCTGGTTCAGGTTGTGCTGGATTGTTCCGGCCGGCCTCATCTCTCATACAGCCTCAGCATTCCGAACGAGAAGATCGGTCGTTACGACACCGAGCTGGTCAAGGAATTCTTCGTGGCGGTGGTCAACAACAGCGGACTCACCCTCCACATCCGTCAGCTGGACGGCACCAATTCCCATCACATCGTTGAAGCCTGTTTCAAGGCCTTCGCCAGAGCGTTGCGTATGGCGACGGAGATCGACCCGCGGCGGGCCGGTGCGGTTCCCAGCAGCAAGGGTGTGCTGGAGCAGGCAGGGGCGAACTGAGCTCCTGCCGCACGTCACACGCTTCACAGTCCGTTACGAGAAGATGGAGATCGCCGCAGTTGTTCTCCGTGACCGTCGCTCCCGCCACTGAACGCTTCAACCGGTCGGAATGGGCCAGCGCATTCCGCAATGTGGAGCAGGAGCTCACTGATGTTGCGCTTGAGCCGGCGAGGGGAACTGTGCCGCGCGAACTGTTGGGAACCCTTTATCGCAACGGCCCCGGGCTGCTGGAGCGTGACGGCCAGCGCGTTCATCATCCCTTTGATGGTGACGGCATGATCACGGCGATCGAGTTCAATGCCGAGGGGGTTTCGCTCACCAACCGTTTTGTGCGTACCGCTGGCTGGCAAGCGGAGGAGGCAGCGGGCAAGGTGCTGTATCGCGGTGTGTTCGGAAGCCAGAAACCAGGAGGTCCGCTGGCCAATGCCTTTGATCTGAGGTTGAAAAACATTGCCAACACCGGTGTTGTGCAGCTTGGTGACCAGCTGCTGGCGCTCTGGGAAGCGGCTGAACCCCATGCGCTCGATCCTCGAACCCTTGAGACCCATGGCATCAGTCTTTTGGGTGGTGTTTTGAAGAAAGGTGAGGCCTTCAGTGCTCACCCCCGCTTCGATCCCGGTCATCACGATCGGCCGCGCATGGTCACCTTCGGAGTCAACACCGGCCCGCGCAGCACGATCCGCTTGATGGAATTCGCCACTGTTGATGATCCCGCCGCTGGGATCAAGGCGGGAGATCTTCTGAGCGATCGGCGTGACAGCTTCAACGGCTTCGCCTTCCTGCACGATTTCGCCATCACACCCAACTGGGCGGTGTTCCTTCAGAACGCGATCGACTTCAACCCTCTGCCTTTTGTGCTCGGAAGGAAAGGGGCGGCCCAGTGCCTGCAGTCCAAGCAGGATGGTAAGGCCAAATTCTGGCTGATCCCACGCGACAGTGGTGCCCATGCAGGTGAGCCCCCGCGGATTGTTGACGCCCCCGAGGGCTTTGTGTTTCACCACCTCAACGCCTGGGAGCAGGAGGGTGATGTGGTAGTTGAGAGCATCTACTACAGCGATTTCCCCTCGATCGGCCCTGATGTTGATTTCGCTGCCGTCGATTTCGATCTGATTCCAGAGGGATTGCTCGAGCAGTGCCGCATCAACCTGGAGAGCGCCAACGTGCAGACCACGCGGCTTAGTGAGCGCTGCTGTGAATTCGCGATGGTGAACCCCGACAAGGAAGGTCTGCCCTGTCGTTTCGCCTGGATGGCGGCTGCAGCGCGTGAGCAGGGCAATGATCCGCTTCAGGTGGTCAAGAAGCTCGACCTGGTCAGTGGTGAACGTCGGATCTGGAGCGCCGTGCCTCATGGTTTTGTGAGTGAGCCCCTGATGGTTCCCAGGCCCGGCGCAAGCGCGGAAGATGATGGCTGGGTGCTGGAACTGGTGTGGAACGGTGATCGGGAAGGGTCCGATCTTGTGATCCTTGACGCGGCTGATCTTCGCGAGCTGGCGGTGTTCGAGCTGCCCTTGGCCATTCCCCATGGCCTGCACGGCTGCTGGGTTGATGCCCGCTGAACCAGTCGGATTTGGTGGTGTCTGAAGTGGTGCTGGTCATGGTTCTGAAAGGCTCTGAGGCGGCGCCTGACTTAGACAGCGACTCAAGGTCTGTCTGCTCTCAGGTTTGTGATCATTGCTGCACTGAAACCACCAGGCATGTCGTTGTTCGCAGCATTGGTGCTGTTGCAGTCGGCTGCTTTGGTCCCTCGCGCGGTTAAAGCTGAGATTCAGGGCCCTGTGTGTCGAGGCACTCTTCTGCAGCTGAATCTGCGCGAGAGCGCTGAAAGTCGCACGGATCGTTTCCGTTTCAACCTGAGGCTCGAGGCGGAAGCGGCGACAACCTCAGCTGCCTTGGAACAACTCAGCAGCCGTCAGGGCAGGCTGCGCGAAGCGTTGGAACCCCTGGTCATCGGACGACTTGTGAGTCCTGCTCCAACGACCCATGCCATGGCCAAGTCTTCGCAACCCAAGGGCTATCGAGCTTCAACAACCATTGCCGGCATCGTTGGCCGCAGCAACTACGACATCCTGATCGAGCGTGCAGGCCGTGTTCCTGGTGTGCGTCTGCAGGGGATGACCTCCCTGCCGTCACCAGAGGGGCAGGACCGTCTGCAGGACCGAATGCTTGAACGAGCCCTTGAGCGAGGTCGCAGGCAGGCCGAGCGGACTGCGGCCGCCCTGGGATTGACCCGCACGGCCTTGCTGCGCATCGACCAGCGCAGCCATTCCCATCGACGGCAGGCTCCGATGGCGGCCAGCACGGCAGCGCGGTTCAGGCCGGAGGAAGCGCCGCTGCCAACGGCCAGCCTTAGTCTTTCGCTGGATTACTGCCTCAACTGAGGCAGTCCCCCACACTGACTTCAGCGGCTGGCTGAGAGTCATGCAGGGGAGACGCAGCGATCGACTGCTCTGGGTCACGAGCCTTCTGTTCGTGATCTGGCTGGTGTGGGTGGAGACCAGTTTTCAGTACTTTGAACGTGATCTGGGATCGGATCTGCGTCTGCATCCGGCTGGGGTGGCGTTGGTGGCTGGCAGTTTTCTGTTGCCATACGGCCTGGTCCAGATCCCTGTCGGGCGCATGATTGACAGGGGCAGGGTTGAGATCTGGCTGCTGCTGGCTGCCCTGGCAGCGGCATGCTGCAGTTTGGTGTTCGCCAGCAGTGACAGCCTGCAGGGCCTGCTGTTGTCTCGCATCGGCACCGGAATGGCCTGTGCAGTGGCATTTCCCGCATCCGCGTTGCTGGCACGCCGCAGCCTCCCAGCCGATCGCTTCGCCCTGGCCATGGGATTCACTGATGGTCTGCTGGGAATCGGTGCCGCGCTGGCGGCTGCGGTGCCCCTGCTTCTGGGGCGCTCCGGCTGGCGTGATCTGGTGTTGCTTCAGGGTCTGTCACTGGCTCTGATGGTGGCGTTGCCCATGCTTCTGCTCGGGGCTGGCCGACGTGAGCAGGCCGTGCTCGCAGCTGTAGAGCACGACGTTCGTGTCCAGCGCTGGACCAGGGCTGGTGTGAACCGCCTGATTCAGTGCTGCCTGCTTTACGCGTGGGGGCTTGGATTTGTATTCGGGATGGCCCAGTACGGCCTGCTCTCCAGCCTGAGGGGCTGGTCCAGTCCATTGATGGAAGGTCTCACCCTGACCATGTCGATCGGACTGGTGGTGGGGATGATTGGCAGCGGAGTACTCGGCGGCCGCCCTCAGCAGCGTGGTGGTCTGCTGCTGGCGGGAGCCGTCATCACGCTGTTGTCGTTGTTGTTGTTGATCACGCCATCTCTGCCGCGCGGGGTTCTCATGCTTCCGGCATTCAGCTTTGGTGCCGGCATCGGCACGTCCGTGTTGGCCTTCCCGATCGCCGAGGCGGCGGCCCCTTCTGGGCAGACGGCGATGACGGTGTCGATCGTCAACACCTCCGGCACGGTGATGGGCGGATTAATGACAATCGTCTCCGGGTTGATCCTGCAGGCCTCTCCCCGGGGAGATCTGTCACTGGTGTTGCTGATCTATGGCGCGCTGGCGTTGTTTGGCGTCGCGATGGCTGGCTGGATCAGTTGCAATCCTGAGCCGGTTGCCGCAGGCGCCACTCCTTCCAGGCCAGCCGCGGTGCAGTCCAGAGACTCAGCAGCACCAGAGGAGTGACCGGTACGGCGGTGATCACAATGAAGGCCTGCAGAGCGTTGATGGAGGTGTTGTCGCCCAGGCTGGTGCCGATGCGCAGTAACACCAGGGTGAGACTGCCGATCATCAGCGCCCAGAACAGGCGAAGCAGGGTGGGGGGTGTGCGCTGGGCACTCACCACCATGGCTGCGGCGTAACTCATTGAGTCGGCACTGGTGGCCATGAACAGCACCACCAACACCAGGCCAACCGGAATCAACAGCCACGAAAGGGGGAGTTGGCCAAGAATCGCCAGCAGCGCTGCCGATTCCCCGCTGGCTGTCAGCGGACCGCTAATCGAGCCAGGGTTGGCCAGTTCCAGCTGCATGCCGGAACCGCCAAGCAACGTGAACCAGATGTTGGTCACGATCGGGCAGAGGATGGCCACCGCCAGCACCAGTTCGCGCAGCGTGCGGCCGCGGCTCACCCCTGCCGTGAACAGACCCATCAGGGGTGCATAGCCGAGGAACCAGCCCCAATAGAACACGGTCCAGCCGTTCACCCAGTTGCCTGGGCTGCTGTTGGGTGCAAGGGCCATCCGCGGCAGGTTGGTGATGTAGAGCCCGAATGCACTGATGAAGTGTTGAATCAGCCAGAGGCCTGGACCCAGCAGCAGCAACGCGGCGGCAAGCCCGAGGGTCAACCAGACGTTGAGCTCAGAGAGCCACTTGATGCCCCGCTGGATTCCACTCACGGTGGAGGTGGCGAACACCGCAGTGAGCAGCACCACCACCAGGGACTGAAGCCCGGCGCTGTCTGAGAAACCAGGCAGCATTCCAGCCGCATTGCTGAGTTGAAGTGAGAGGAAGCCAAGAGGACCAACCGTTCCTGCGATCGCCGCCACAACCGACAAACCATCCGCAAGGTCTCCCAGTGGACCCTCAACCCAGCGGCTGGGAAGAATTCCCACCAGCAAGGTGCGTGGCCTGAGTGGTTCACCTCGTTGCTCCTGGATCGAGAGGGTGATCGTCACCGTTGTTGCTACCAGTGCCCAGGCCAGGAATCCCCAGTGCAGGAAGCTCACGGCCAGGGAGGGATCGACCGCTGTGGCGGTTGATCCCTCCACCCCGGCGAAGTAGGGCGCTGGACTGCGGAAGTGGAACAGGGGTTCAGCGGCAGACCAGAACACCCCACCGCCGGCCAGCAGCGTGCAGATCAGCACGGCGCACCAGTCGAAAAATTTCAGGCTCGGCTTGGCATCAGCTCCTCCCAGTCGCAGTTTCCCGATCGGACTCACCGCCAGCACCACGGCAATCACGAACAGCAGCAGCACCATCCACTGCCAGAGTCCGCCCAGAGCATTGCTGACGATTGCTTTGCCGGAGCTGGTGAATTGTTTCGCCAGATTGAGATCGATGGCAGCGACCACAAGAAAAACCAGCAGCGGTCCAGCGCCGATCAACAACGGTCTTCGTTGCCACCACTGGCCGGTTTCAGGCGCGCCGTCCTGGGGTGTTGATGGTTCTGGCAAGGAAATGTTCGGGGAGAGGGTCTTCAGGCGCTGACGGCTTCGCGTTGGTGACTCCAGCAGGAAAGATCCACGGCAGGGTCTTCACCGCTGGCGAGTCGAGCCAGTGAGTCGCCGATCAGGGGAGCGAATTTGAAGGCCTGGCCTGAGCCGCCTGCAAACAGGCTCAATTTGGGGCTCAGACGGTCCAGCACGAAATTGACGTCGCCGGCCATCGAGTAGGGGCTGATCACCGTTTCCACTCGTTCCTGAACCCCCTCGACTTTGTTGAACAGGAACGTGTCGAGCAGTTCGACCAATCGTGTCGGTGGTTCCGTCACCATGGCATTGGGTTCAGCGACGCGCAGTTCCTTGGGAGCCCAGTCGATTCCAGCCTTGATACGCGGCCGGCCGTCGTCGGTGTGGCTCAGCACCGGGAAGCCGTAATAGAGGCCGCCGTCATCGCCACGTTCCCGCTGGAAGCAGAACCATTGCGGATAACGATCCGCCAACTCGGGGTCCACGGTGTAGTGAGCCCAGAGCATCGGCCATACCTCGAGTTTCGGGGCAAGGCCCAATGGAGCCAGCAGCAGCTGGCTCCAGATGCCGCAGGCCACGACAAGCTGATCAGCGTCGATGTGATGTCCGCTGTCAAGCGTGACGCCGCCACCGTCGGCATCCAGGTTCGCCACCTGGCAGTGCTCGACCAGTTGATGGCCGGCGTTTCGGGCCGTTCGGATCCAGTGGGCAACGACCTTGTCACTGCGCACCGCACCGGCGGTGGGCTCGAACAGCCCGGTGAAATCACTCTGCGGTTTCAGAGGAAAACGGCTTGAGATCTGATCGGCATCCAGTGCCTCATAGGGGATGCCCTGGTCGTCCATGACCTTGCGTGCCCCTGGGATCGACCCCTCGATCGTTTCCTCATCCCAGCTTTCGCCGTAAAACAGCAACCCATGGGTTTCGCGCAGCTGCTCTCCTGCGTGAATCTCCTCCTCACGCCAGAGCCTGTTGGCCTCCTGAGCCAGCCGACAGAGCACGGGATCGGAATACATCTCCCGGAACATCCGGGTTTCTCCGAAACTGCTGGCCCTGGCATGCGCCAGGGTTTTGGCCTCGAGCAGGATCACATCGGTGATGCCACGTCTGGCCAGGGATGCTGCACAGCTGAGACCGGCCATGCCGCCCCCCACAATCACCACCGCGGCTCTGGAGGGAAGAGAGGTCGAGTTCATGCCACATCTCCAAAGCTGAGGCCGATCGGATCGGTCTCCCGTTCGGCGGTCACCTCCACAAGAGCCGCTCCCACTGAGAGGCCCTGATCGCGCTGATTGAGGAAGTCAGTCGCGCGCTGGCGCACCTCGCTGCGCACAAAGGCATAGACATCCTCAGCTCCTGCACCCTTCCAGGCATCGGGTGAAAAACGCTCGATCGAGTCAGCGATGACGGCCCCGGCATTGACCAATGGATCCGGCAGCACACGGGTTCCGCCACGACGAAGGTCGTCGGCCAGCTGTGAATTCTGGAACGGAGCATTGGCTGCTGGGACCACTGATTTGACCCTCAGTGCTGAAGCGATTTCAGCGGTGATCAGACCGGAGATCGAGCAGGGCAGCAGCAGATCGAGCTTCAGCTCCCACCAGGGACAGTCCTGGGGCAAGGGAGTGGCACCAGGGAAACCTGCACGTTCGGGACTGAGATCCACAGTGAACACCGTCCACCCGTGCTGAACCAGGGCTCGGGCCACGGTGCCGCCGACGGCGCCACATCCATGCACCAGCGCACGGCCGGGTTTCGCCTCAGCAAGGGTTGACTCCAGCACGGCTTCGACAGCGCCGAGGGTTCCATGAGCTGTTGCAGCACTGGCATCCACAGGACTGCCGACGGCTGCCAGCACGTGTGGAGTGAGCTTTGTGAGGCGCTCCATGTCCTCAAGGCTCGTATTGAGATCGCAGCCTGTGATCATGGCTCCGTCAAGCGACTCAAGAAGCTCGGCAGTGATGCTGATCAGTTCATCCTTCACTGCTTCCGGTTCAGCGGCGCGCGCCACGATCTTGCCGCCGGCGAAACCGGTTCCGTAAAGGTCATGCTTGTGCGTCATCAACCCTGCGAGTCGCTGTCCGTCAGCAATGCAGGCCTCATCATTCGGGTAGTTGAGCAGACGCAGGCCGCCATTGGCTGGTCGGCGTGAATCCGTGTTCTCGGCCACCACAAAAACCGACAGGTGATCGGAGATATGTTCAGCGAGCACCGAGACATCCGGGCTGGGTCGTGTTGTCGTAGTCATCAGGCCACTTTCTCCATCATTTGGTGGTGCTCCACGTAATCCAGGCTCCACTCGGAGGGGGCTTCGGCGATGCGCTTTTCCAGGCGGTTGTACACCTCATCCGCAGCCGCATCCCCAGCAGCGCTGGCGAAGCTGTGACGGCTCCAGCTGCGGATCGTGGCCATGAGTCCGGATGCGAAGGCCGCTGTGTCACCGTTCTCCTCCCAGCGGCGTCGGTAGGGGCACTTGACGTACACCGTGCGCTCATTCACAAGGCGCAGTCCATTGCGGTATGGCGCAGAACTCTGATCCTTCAGCGGCGCCATGAACTCATCGGGAGATTTGTAGAAGTTCAGCACCGTTCCCTTGCGGTACTGCTCATCGGAAATCACACCTTCGTCGGCCAGGCCCTTCCAGATCTGGTGCAGCTGATCGTGCACATTGCGTGTTTCGCCGCCGTTGTGACCGAGATAACGCCCTTCGTTGTCACGGGACAGATTCACAGTCAGCAGCCTGCCACCCACTTTCAGTTCCTTGCTGCGAAGTTCAAGGATGTAGGTCCAGTCCTTGAGAGCCTGAGCCGTGAAGCGTTGCAGAGCCTCGGCATCGCCGGATGCCAGCACATGCGTGTGGGTGTTCAGGGGACCGGGCGACTCGCTGAGCCAGTGCATGGCTGTGGCTGAAAAGCCGAAGCTCACCGTGTCGGGGCCAACGGACGGCTCATAGAAGCTGCGCGCGCTCACAAGCACTGTGGGCCTAGGAGCACGGGGAATCTGCAGTGCCAGATTCTCTGCCAGGGCAACGTTGTCGTTGCTGGGGAGATCGTTGCCGATCAGGGTCAGGTGGGCCTGTGGCTGGTTGGCATGCAGGCGATCCAGCACCTTGTGCCACAGACCGACAGCGGTGCCGCCATCGGCTGCTCCGTAATCGATCAGGACATGGCTGTCAGCGGCAGCCAGTTGGTCAACACAAGTCAAGGCCCAGTCCGAGGCGGCTTCGATGCAAAGCAGAGCGCCTTCAGTCTGTGCGCTGTAACCGGTGGTCATGGCGATGGCCATCGACCTCGTCAG
>NYZI01000080.1 GCA_002687115.1 Cyanobium sp. ARS6 | reverse complement strand
GGCGGATGAGCGTTGACGCTTGCCAGTGACTGCAGCCCGTGGAGCGATGCCGATGAACTTCTTTGTGTTGATCGGTGGGTGCCAGCGCTCTTCAAAACCCAGCTCATCCCGGCAGAACGACAGAAACTGAGTGACGGTCTGCACCTTGCGCCGTCTGTAAACCGATCCCTGAGGCAACGGGATCCATTTCCCCTGCTCATCCTTTTGAGCGCTGTTGGTGGCGTACTGGAGGAACTGGGATGCGTTCTGGGGCGATTGCTCATCCATCGCCAGCCGCATCGCCTTCCACACCACCCCATAAGAACGGTCAAAACCGTGTTCATCGGAGACCGCACCACCCACTTTTGAGCGCTTGAACTGCTCCCAAGCCGCGTCCCAGTCCATGCCGCCATCAGCGGTAGTGGTCTGCTGACCGATCACCTTGACCGCATCCTTGAGCGTCCGGCCATTGGCCATTGCTTTCTGAACCACGTTCAGAGCAGCAATCACGTCAGCAGCGCATCCACGCTCCCAAGCGATCGGAAGCATGGCGGTGGCTTTCTTCCGTGTTCCCCCTGGTTCGAGCCAGGAATGTTGCACCTGGACCCGGTTGTTCCGATTCAAAACGGACCAGCCATCAGCGAAACCCGCATCAGCCACGGAGTCACGGAGTGTCTGCACCCACCTCTCGGTCGTCATGTACTACCTGAAACGTCACACCACCATACGCAGAAAAATACGCAGGAGATACGCACACACTGGGCAACAACACGGCAACAGCAGGGCAACAACTCAGCAACAACAAACCCCAAAAACCAGTTACTACCTGCTTTTAGAACAATCTCGCTCCAGCTGAGATCGCTCTAGCTTCGGCGTCATGTACTACCTGCCGGGCAACAGTCTGGCCGCCGCGGCTGCGCACTACCTGAAGCGTGCGCTCGACAAAAGCGAACAGACCGGCGACTGGGGAAATGCCCTCACCGCCAGCCAGCTGCGCTACGCAGCTCTGGATGCCGAAATCGTGCTGCCTCTGGGACGGGAGCTGCATCAACAGCTTGTCGCCACGCGACAGACCACGGTGCACCGGCTTGATTGCTCAACCATCAGTGCCTGCGCTGATGGTCAGGTGCGAGGGCTGGCGGTTGATGTCGAAACAGCACTTGACTCCAGAGCACGGGCCCTCAGAGAACGGGAACGACTGGCGGCCCAGGTGCAGGAGACACTCGGAATCGAGAACTACAGAAGCCCCGACAAGCTGCAGAGTGCCCTGAGTGTTCACCTGGGCGAGCCGGTTGAAAACACCAGGGACAGAACCCTGAACACGTTTCTTCCCGATCCAGTCATTGAGACGCTGCAGCAGCTGAAGGCGTTGGATCAGGAACTGAAGGAGGTGAACTGGCTGCTGGATGAAGCCCGGCTCACCGATGGCAGGGTTCGTCCTCACTACCGGATCATTGGTGCCAGCACAGGCCGAATGAGCACGAGTGCCCTGATCCGCGACAGCAGCAGTCACGTTCCATCCGACACCAAGCGATTCAAAACAGGCCCGAGACAGGGCGAACCCAAGCCCGTGAAGCTCGGTCAGTGCGGATTCAACTTCCAGGGCATCACCGGCGATCGCAAAAAAGCGCTGGGAACCGGTGATCCCGACACTGTGCTGATGGACCTCGACTGGTCATCGATTGAGATCCGGCTGCAGGCAAGCCCTGAGCTTTACAACGACGATGGCCAGCGCAGCATCCTGCTGGACGGCATCGACCCACATGCCTACATCGCCAGTCAGGCCTGCGGACGCGAGATCACGAAGGCGGATCCGGAACGCTCAACGATCGGCAAACGAGCCAATTTCGCCCTGGCCTACGGCTGCGGGCTCTCGGGGGTTCGCAAATTGCTCTCGAGGGCCCGCGGTGAGCAGGTCTCGGAGAAGGAAGCCCGTAAGGTTTACGACGCCTGGCATGATCTGCACCCACAGATGAGCCTGGAAATGGAGAAATTCTCCAGCGGAACCGTGACAGAAGTGCGCAGCATTGCCGGACGACGGATGACATTCCGGAGCAACCAGGTGGGATCTGATGGCATCAGACCGATGCAGCCACTGGGAAGAACCAACGGCATCAATTTTCCTGTACAGGGATCCGGTCGTGATCTGCTCGCCTCTGCCCTTGGTGATCTCTGGCCAGCGCTGGATGGCTTCGCAGGTGTTCACATCGTGGGGCTGATTCACGATGAGATTCTTCTCGAAGTTCCACGAGATCTTGTGGAGGAGGTGAAAGCCGTCGCCCTCGCCTCGATGACCTCAGAGAAGCTTCAGAGCCTGTACCTCGGTGATATTCCGCTGGAAGCGGAATGCAATATTGCAGAGAGCTGGGGAGACGCTCACTGAACGATCACTGTCTCTGGGCAGACTGACTCCGCTCCAGTCGTCGATCGGATGATGGATCAACAGTCATCCAGACGCTGAGTTGAAGCTCGCCTGGATCGTCACAACCAATTTCTTACAAGCGTGGGAAAGCTTCTGCGAGTTCATCCGCTACGTGAGGATCAGATCAGCCGCACAAAAGGTTCAGAACCAGACAAACGAAAGACTTGTTATTCCTTGGCAACAAGGTTTAAATAGGAATGACGAATTCATCTGCCTGAAATGCTCACTGGTGCCGATCTGCTGACCAAGGTCAAGGAACTGGGAGACGTCTCAAAAACTGATCTGGCTACTGCCTGTGGGTATGTCTCCAAGAAGAAAGACGGCTCTGACAGGGTTAACTTCACCGCCTTCTATGAAGCATTGCTGAATGCCAAGGGCATCGAACTTGGTGGCGGTTCCGCCGGAATGGGCAAGGGTGGTCGCAAGCTCAGCTACACCGCCAAAGTGCAGGGCAATGGCAACCTTCTGGTCGGCAAGGCTTACACCGCCATGCTGGATCTTGCTCCTGGCGATGAATTCGAAATCAAGCTCGGCAAGAAAGCGATCCGACTCATTCCCGTCGGTGGCGAGGAAGAAGGGGAAGAGTGATTGTCTGAAAAGACCGGTCACCACCTGATCGATTACTGGCAGGGTTGCGCGTCAACCCTGCTTTTTTTGTGGCTGAATCAGGGGAGGGAAAGCACGACAATCCACTAAAGTGCAGCTCCCAGTGGGTGATCAGTGAGCACGGAAACACTGCAGTGGAAGGACCTGTCTCTCGAAGAGCTCGAGCTGGTGCTCAAATCGGAAGAGGTCACAGGTGAGCCCGAGGAATATACCTACATCAGAGACAATGGTCGACTGAATCTGCTCAACGACGAGTCTGCGGTTCAGTTTTCTCTGGAGTTGCCCAAGACTGAAGCCGTTGAAGCAACTGAAGCCGGTTAAGGTCTGCTGAATTGTTGATCGGATCGTGCTGAGCCTGATTCCTCCTTACTATCTGGCGGCACTCGGCCTGGGACTGGCTGCGATTGTTGTGGTTCTGTTTTATTCGTTCACTCGCACCACCAACTATGAAGTGCAGGAGAAGCTGAAGAAAGCGCAGCTCAGGAAACAACGGCAGCAGCTCAACGATCTCTGAGACCTGATCACCTGTTCAATCAACTCATGCTGAAGGTTGAACTTCGAGCCGCCAGAATTCCAGGCTTACCGGGTCTGATTGCAGATCACTACTGGTTGCTTGTGATTCGCGAGGGTGATAACGACAGTCAACGCGAGTGCGATCGCTGGGAAGTGTGGCAATCCCCGCGCCGGAATCATTCCTGCTGGGGCCATCTCCACAAGAATCTTCTGGCCCCCTGCCAGGGTGTCGGCAGTGGTCCATCACGTGTGATCCAGCAATGGCTTGGTGATGATGCCCTGTCCATCGTTGAGAGGATTGAATCCTCGCCAGCCAGCTATCCCTACACCGAAACCTACCGATACTGGCCTGGCCCCAACAGCAACACATTCGCGCAATGGATCGTTCGCGGAAAGATGGATCTTGGCGCCAGGGCCATCGGCAAAAGCTTCCCGGTTCCAGACGTGATCTGATCACGAAGGCTTCAGGCGACTGTGGAGATCACAGCCCAAGCCCCTGGATCAAACGCTCCTTGGCCTGAATGATCGCAGTCATCTGCTCGGCAGAGCCCCCCAGATCCGGATGAGCCTCTCTGGCAGCGGCTTTGTAGGCAGCCTTGACCGCCTCAACGGTGATCCTGCCCTCTGCCGGAAGACCCAGCAAGCGTCGATCCAGTTCACGACCTGGCCTGCCGGCCATCCTGTCCGCGTGATCAGACCACCACTGGGAGGCACTTCGGGCCCGCCCGCGGTCGTGGCAGGCGTAACCGCACCAGGCAAGACAGTCGGCGGTGTCCTGAGGTGGGTCTCCTTCAAGGGTCGGCAGACGCAGAACGACACCCCAGAACAGACAGCGGCGGATGAGGTTGTCTTCTTCAGGGCCACCGGAGGTGAAATCGAACACCTTGCCGGAGGGGATCAGCTCTTCAAGATCAGACCAGAGAGCCTGATCGATTCTGTCGCGACGCTGAAGCCCCACCGTTTCAAGAGCATCGAGCAGGAAGCAGACTGCTGAATCGGAAGTCGTGATTGATGGAGCCGATTCGACAGCTCCATCGATGGCCCCGAGTCGATGCGGTGTGGCACGACGTTTGAGTCTCTGAATACGTTCGGCCAGCACAGCCGCTTCTCCATGAACCTGCCGTCGGTGATTGTCAATCAGCTCAAGCAGCGCCCGCCTGCCGTCATCAGACAGAGGTCGATCACGGTCAAGCCTCTGCTCAACCTTGAAGATATGAACCTGCCTGGCGGTCACACCCGGCATGGCGGAAGCGTCCTGACTGCAGATCCGCCAGCGCCTGGCCTGCAGGCTGACAGCGCCAGAGTCATGAAACCCGGCCGGAGAGTCCGAGGACATGTTGTTGATCATCAACTGCTCCACTCACGCCATCCGGAACGACCATTGCTGGTCGGCACGGCGATCGAGCCAATGTGCCATTGAAGGTTTGCCTGGCAATCATCTGATCGCTTGCACTCAAAAAGACACGTACATTCGCCCCAATCGCCAGCAACGCATGTCGATGGAGGAAGTGAAGAGATTTTTACTGACCATTCGAGACAACAAGCCCTTGTACGACAAGGTTGCAAGTGTTGCAACGGCAAGCGAGATCGCTTCCATCGCCAGCACGATGGGGTTTGAATTCACAGCTGCTGAGCTGAAATCAATTCCCAATCAGACCGTTGAAGGAGTGCGCATCAAGAGCCAGGACACGACACCTTCATACAATTTCGGCGAAGGTGGAAACTGAATCAGCCCCGATATCAGTCAGGCATCAGGTATTCCAGAAGCAGTGAAAAACTCCACAAACCAGCAACGGCAACAAAACCAAGAAGGATCAGGGCAGCAGGATTAACCGCACCCTCGGACTCCACAGGGAGCTCTTCCATGGTGCTGCTGTCAATTTGATTCTCCACAGGACGATTAACAACTCAAGCCATCTTATTGCTGACCTCAGAATTCAAGTCGTGCGCGATACTGAGGATACTTTTAATGCGGCGTTCAGCCACAATTCCAGTCCAGCTGGGTAGCTTTCGACAAGCCCCGGAGTTGTTTCCTGTCAAGCGCTTTACAGGCAACAACAAAACACTATTTTTATTCACCAAAAAGTAATCAGCAGCGTCCTGAGCAAACGCTCCCGGCCTTCAATCCACGAAACGAAGGCACGGGGAAGAGGCAAAACCCCAGCTTTCTAGCGGCGCCTGCGGCTCATTTCATGCTTTGACGTTTCACTGAATGCGGTGAACAAAACAACAACGACCGAGACAAGACCCAGGCCAAGAAACACAAGGTAGTAGGACGGAAGAATACTGAGCATTAAAAACACGCTTTTCTCAAGAGTAATCAGAATTTGAGAATCAGCTCATCGATTGATACTCAGCTCCCATCTATCTATTTTTTTTAATTTGGCCTGATTATTCCATTGCCTGTTTCCAATGCAATGGCGGACCTGACAAAAGCTCTCACCCTGTTCAACGTGGGAGTAACCGGGCCATGCACATGCTTTCGCTTCGATCACCTGCCATCGCCCTTGTGGCGCTCGCACAGTCATTCAGTGTTGGCGTGTTGCCTGGCCAGGCTGCTCAGAACTGCGGGCCTGGGGCTCACTGGGTTCAGACCGGACCCATGCTGGGTGCCGGGTATTGCAAGCCGAAGCACCGCAAAGACCACTTCGTCTGCGCCATCGGCTACCACTACGCAGGACAAGGGCGGTGCGTTCGCAACGGTCCCTGGTGGGAGGGCCGCAGACCTGTGAACTGGGGTCCCTATTACGAGCCACGCAACAAACAAGGCAGCGTGACCTTTGAGGGACCGAATGGGGGCGAGATCAAGCTGAAATGGTGATCAGCGGCAGCATCGCCGGGTCACATCAACAATCTGAAGCAGCCATGAAATCTGCTTGCAGCGCCGGAATGTCTGGCTCAGCCTGACCCCATGCAATCCGCCTTCTCGATTCGCCCTGTCAGACCGGCCGACATTCCGCTGATCAATGACTGGGCGCGTCGTGAAGGGTTCGCGCCGGGCACCGGAGACATCAACATCTACCGGCAGACGGATCGCCAGGGCATCTGGGCGGGCTGTCTTGACGACACGCCGATCGGGTGCATCGCAGGCATTCGCTACAACCATGCCTACGGTTTCATCGGGCTCTACATCGTGCGCCCTGACCACAGGGGCCGGGGCTACGGCGTCAGGCTCTGGAGAGAAGCGCTCGCTCACCTCCAGGACGTGAGCTGCATCGGGCTTGAAGCCGCAGAAAACAGGGTTGATGACTACGCCAACTGGGGGTTTCAACCGGCCTCAACAACGACACGCTGGCAGCTCGAGATCGATTCGCTGGTCGAGCGGCTCCCTGCATCGACTCCGCCTGAGGGGCTGAGATTGATTCATGGAGATGACATCCCGGAGGCAACGATTCAGCTCTATGACGCTGACCGGGAACTCAGCCCCAGACCTCACTTTCTGTCGGACTGGCTGCACCACCCCGCCGGTGAGGTGACGGCGCTGCTCGACGGGACGCAACGCTGCCATGGTTTTGCCCGGATCCGGCCCTGCCTGCTCCAGTCGCAGGCTGGCTGGCGGATCGGCCCCCTGCTGGCGGATTCAGCTGAACTGGCTGAGCTGTTGATCCTGGATCTGCTCAAGGCAAGGCAGGGACTGGTGATCATCGATTCCCCGGGCGGCAATGCACTGGCCTCACCATTGCTGAACACACTTGGCTTCAGACCAGCTGGACGCACGCTGCGGATGTACCGCGGTGTGATGCCATCCCGGCAACTGAATCAGGTCTACGGACTTGCCTGCCTGGAACTGGGCTGAGCCGGACATCACCGTGCGATGGATCCACACACGGTGGATCTCAGGATCAGACCAACCTGGAAATGGCAGGGATGCGCCTGAGCTGATGACTCAGACCAAAACTGACCAGCACGGATACAGCACCACCCACAATCCACGACAACAGATTGGGCGACGCGAAGAAGCTCATCAAGCCGATGACCAGAACAATGATCAGCGGGTGAGTGATGTAAACGAGAAAACTGTCGACCCCTGCTGTGGCCAGCCACTGACCACAGGCCTGCTCATGTCGCTGGAACCAGAGCAGCAGATATCCCATCACACCCCAGCCAATGAAGGTGTTCATGAAGTCGAAGAGAACAGAAATGCCAGGCAGCTGCTGCTTG
>NYZI01000079.1 GCA_002687115.1 Cyanobium sp. ARS6 | reverse complement strand
GCGAGGCCAATCTTCAGCACCAGAAGACGCAGTTGGAACTCTGTAAAACAAAAAAAAAGTGTGTCGGGATTTTAGGGGATTAAGTTTAGTTCATACTAATTAACTTCTTTTGTGCACATTCATATGTAGAGCATTGGCGAACGCCGAGCAATATCGGCTGGCGGCACAAGCGAACAAGGAGGCGAAGGAAATCATTCAAAGCCAGAAAAGGAAGGTTGCAAAGCTGGAAGCCAAGGTTCAACGATATCGGCAACAGCAAGTGAGCGTGCAAGACATCAGACGAGAGGCCTGCGAGGCACGCGACGAGGCCTGTGAGGCACGCAAAAAGCAACGCGAGGCCAATCTTCAGCACCAGAAGACGCAGTTAGAACTCTGTAAAACAAAAAAAAAGTGTGTCGGGATTTTAGGGGATTAAATTTAGTTCATAGTAACCTACTTTTGTGCGCATTCATATGCAGAGCGGTGGCGAGCGCCAATCAAGCGGCGCAAGAGAACTCGGAGGCGAAGAAAAGGATTCAACTCGAAAAAACGAAGGTTGCCGAGCTGGAACAGCGACTGACTTTAAAGGACGAGGAGCAAAAGACTGCAAGACAAAACCTGGCAAAAACGACAGTTGGCCTGGCGGAATTGATGCAATTGACTCCAAACAGCATGAAGCAGGTGAAAAAAGGGCAGCAACGGCGAAGCATGCACTCGCGTGTACTGGGATGTGTGGCGGATGCAGAAAGGACAGGAAAACGTTCAAGTTTCTTGGAAAATGTAGTGAAGACACTCGGCCCCCTTATCCGCCGCGTTTGTGAAATCCCGAAATTCACTGACAATGACAAAAAAGTGCCAGATCCAGCAGGTGTGGCAAACTTGATTTTGAGAAAGATGCATAAGGACCCCAAAGTATTCAAGTTAGACAAGCATCCCAGGCGCCCAATGCTGAAAGTTAGCAGGAAACGAAAGCTTCCAATAACTACGCAGTGTAAGCGTCCTCCACTGCGGCGTAAACGTTCGCCACTGCGATGCATGCCCCCATTATATATTCACAGACTGAAATTTCTCACTACGTGCCAGATGTCTCAAAAGATCTCCAGGAGTTTTTGCGTGAAGTTGCCCTGTCATGGAGACTTGCGATGCGGCAACACGACAGAGACTGTGCAGACAGACTCCTGCAGATAGTTGCGAAAGCAATTCCAAAGAAGAGTGGTACTATATATTTGTGTCACGTTTCATGCACAACATTCCTCCACCCCTCTGTGCACACACATTGTCACACACTTATTTGTATTAGGTCGTGTCAGCGACTGGCTTGGTCCTGATTTTTTTGACGACGTGCGCTCAATTGAAATCGGGTGCCCGGTACGTGTGCTGCGCCCAGAAGACAAGGCAAAGTTTCGGAATGGATACGAGAATTCCAACATGGGTGAGTCGCGAATTGTATGATTCATAGAATGTGTGTATTATAGTGTGTGTTATCACATAAACTATGCGCTAAGTGACCGGAATAGTGAACCTTGTGGGCTCCGATAATATCCAAATTACTGTGCGAGAAAATCTGGGCCCGCGGGTGACGGTAAGAGGAGAAGACGGCAAAGAGCAAGTGCGTGCTTGCACATGAAATCAATATATACATAAACGAACAATCACACGCAAAAATACGTGCATTCTCAATTGTGAATACAAACTCATACATATAAGACACCTATATATAGTATAGTATAGTACTCAGTTAGTATAATATATACATGATACCCAGGTGTTGTGGGGTCGCGAATTACGTCGATGTGAAAAGAACAAACATTCCCTTAGTGATCCTTATAGCGCACAAGCACATCACAAATATAATCGGAAAGAGCTGGCGACGCTCAAACCCGGGGATTTGATTGAGTACAAACGATCGTGTGCGGCCCGATCCTGCGGTGCTGCCCTGGGGGACAACGGTTGGATAAAAACCCAAGTGCTCCGAGTACTACGAAGTTGCAACACTATTTCTGCAACGTATACAGTCCCCGCCGACCGATGTCTACATCAAGATAGCGTGCGTTGCACCGAACGAATGCTGCGGCGCGCCCGCAAAAACAATAGATTGTGGGGAACCGGCCTGGGAAAACAAACCACGACTCTAACCGAAAGACACATTGTGAGTCCAGAAACCTACCAACATCTGCGGGAGTTCGTGTTTAGTACAGACTTTTTGGAGCCGCTCAAAGCCAGGTGCATGCCGATACTGCATCGTGCGTTTTTAAGGAGCATACCACTGCTTACTCATGTGTGTTTGACCTGAACCCACTATCAGTGAACAAGCAACCCAGCGTGGTCACTGCTTTGCAGTACGCGAGGCGGCAAGCACAACATTCAAACGGTATCTTGAGAGCGCAGCAAAAGCGAATGTCGACCCCGTCTCTCAACGAGTATACAGGAGGGTCCTATCACAAAAAGCATTTACCAAATATCGAAAAGACCACTGCGTGTGCAAGACGTAAGCATAGACACAATGAACCATGCATCAGACCCTATGTACCCTTCCCCATGTGACGAGAATCCTTTTTGATAGCACACATGCCATGCACACACGCGCCATGCACAGTTGTCTCCGAAGTGGGTGGAAAGGCATCTGGGAAAAAGGGAAAAAAGTTATTGGAATGCTGGACAAGCTCACCATATGGCCCGTAACCACCAAGGACGGGAAACAAAAGAAACATGTACCGGGAAGCAGAGATGGTTCAAACCTGCTTTCCCGCCTGAAGCGATTGTGGGACTTTGTGGTTAGTGTTGCACATGCACTAGAATATGCTGAATCCAGCTTGTCACCCCCCCCCTATGTTTGCTCATGTAGCGGCTTCAGTTACGACTACATTTTCACGAGCAAGATGGAGTTGCTGCCCACTGCTTACGCCTCCACCTGGGCAGCCTTGCGGAGCCACGCTTTAACAAGCATTGCGAGCATGGGCATCCGAATTCCAAAGATTCACCCTCGCTCCCATCAATCGAGCCAACAGTCTCCACTACCTGCTGCGGCACTGGGTGCACAAAGCGCCCGGTGGCACACTGTAAACACTGTGTGACCTCTTTATGCAAAGATCATCTGGAAGCACATCTCTGCACGGCAGAGTGCTTACCACAAAAACCTTCTGAGTCGTTTATCTGCCGGTCCTGTGCTCCTAAAGTTGACGCGTGCAAGCACGATCCCGCTGGCTGTGCCACTTGCAATGAGATGCACTTCTTCAAACTGGACTTACTCAAGTGTGCCAACGCCGCAAACAATGAAGACATCCTTGGCCGTGCCCGTTCTGTTTGTGAATCAATTGACACGATGATTGGTCATACGGCGCGGTTGGTTAATCAGGAGCGGTATTGGCCGGAAATGCTCGATCAAATGAAGGGTTGTCCTGGTGAAGGACGAAAACCTGAGTACGATCATGTCCTGCTCAAAAGCGATTACTGGAAGAAATTTCAGGGAACGGTAACCTCAAAACCCTGACATGCAACACGGTCCCTAAACGAGCCCAATTCCATCTCCGTCTGTGCCCCTACTTAGGCAATAAAGCAAGGTTTATGTCAGTCAAACCCCAAGCAATCGATTGAAACGCATTCAGCATGGTACTTGCTACCACCAAAGGATGCCGTCGGAGTGGACTGGAGTGTGTTCCCGGAAGGCCACGAATATGTTCAGGCAGACGAAAGCGGTTTCCGAGGCTTTATTGTAGAATTTTACAACATTATTAGTGATGTTGTAGTACAAGACGGCTACCAATCTGTGCTAAATCTACGCACAACGCTTGATCTCCTCAGCAGGAGGCACACGCGCTTCAAGCGATGCTCTCGAGAAACAGACGGGGCGGGAAGCTATAACAGTATTTTTGTCGCGTTGATGACTCTGCAATTGGGCACAGGTCAGGACATTACACGCCCGCACACGCACACACACACGTGCACACACACCACATGCACTTGCAGGCGGCAAAAATGGAAACATCAAAGTTGTCTCACATAATCACAATGAGCCTGGCCACGGAGCGGACATATGCGATACCGCTGGTGCTAACTGCATCAGAGAATGTATGAGATGCACGAAGCGCACGGGATTGTCTATCATAGCTGCTTATCGCACTGCAAAGGCGCTCAAACGTGATGTTTTTGCTAGGGGTAGATTCTAGCGTTAGCATAAGGGTAGGGTTAGCTTTTAGCCTGCATTGACGTTGTGGTTAAGGTTACAATGCGCATAGCCTAAACCCTATCCTAAAACCCCAAGGCTAACCCTAAACTCACCCTACCCTACCCTGTCCCGCACGCTGACCTTAACCCTAGAGGCACGTATGCGGGGATTCCTGCATCTGCAAGTAAGTCATGACCCGGAACAGAAAATCAATTTACCGAAGGGTACGACATTTGGAGGGGTCAAGATTAAGTCGTGCCTGCACAAAGAGTACCCGCAAGTCGGGGATTATGCAGGTGGCATTATTTTCCGGCGATGCTATGGCATGGGAGAAGAAATTGGTTTTACACGGGCTGAGTGTGAAGAGATGTGGGACGGGATTGACCTTGGAAAACATGTGCAGACCGTGCATGGTGACCACCGCGACCGTGGTGAAGTTGCAGGTGGTTCTGGAGCTCCCGCTGACCCTGTTACCATCAAGACCGGACAGTGTCTCGAGGTCTACTGGGAGGAGGATGAGAAGTGGTATCCGTGTGTGGTCAAAGACACAGCTACTGAGGATGATGTTGACTCGACGATAGTATCCCTATGCCGGTACGACGACCGCGAGGAACATTGGCATAACCTGCGCGATTTTGCGTATAAGTTGATTCGGCCGACTGAGGACAGAATTAAGAAGGTTGGGGTGGCGGCCGTCTGCCACACATGCAAACATACACACAACCCATACACGCATACGCATAGCTACACATACACCCATACACACGAAGGTTGGGGTGAAGGCCATCCGCGCCAGGCTCGCGGCTGAGGGCGTAGATTTTGCAAAAAGCATGGGAAAACGGCAGCTGGTTACGATTCTGACCGGGTTCCTGTGCCAAAAGTTTGACGCGGCCACGACGACGACGACCTCCGCGGCAACTGATCGCTTGAGCGTCGCTGACCCTGTTACCATGAAGACCGGACAGTGTCTCGAGGTCTACTGCGACGAGGATGAGAAGTGGTATCCGTGTGTGGTCAAAAATCAGGTGCCCGATGGTGACTCGGCAAGAATACTATGCCGGTACGACGACCGCGAAGAACATTTGCACAACCTGCGCGATGTTGTGTACAAGTTGATTCGGCCGACTGAGGACAGAATTAAGAAGGTTGGGGTGGCGGCCGTCTGCCACACATGCAAACATACACACATCCCATACACACATACACATGCACCCATACACACGAAGGTTGGGGTGGCGGCCATCCGCGCCAGGCTCGCGGCTGAGGGCGTAGATTTTGCAACCAGTATGGGAAAACGGCAGCTGGTTACGATTCTGACCAGGTTCCTGTGCAAAAAGTTTGACGCGGCCACGACGACGACGACCTCCGCGGCAACTTCCGCTGAGCCTGCTGCCGTGAGGGCTAAATTTGGTCAGTCTCATAAAGAGCGGACGGCTGCACTCAAGCAAAAGCTGGCCGAGAAGAGAAAGGTAGAGGCGCAGACACAAGAACCTGCTAAAAAGAGAAAGATAGAGGCGCAGGCACCAGTTAACAAAACCATTAGCCAGACTGTGACGGCTTTTGGTAACCACGCTCGCGCGTTGCATACCCTAGCCACGCGGGGCAATCAACAGTCTAATCGCCAATTCGAGCGCGATGGCTACAATGTAATCACATTCAAACAGGCAGATTTATTTGATTGGGGCGCCACTAGCCCCTGTGTTCCAGGTGAGTTGGCATGCCTCCCAAAGGCCGTGTCAGCAGTATATGACACCACTGGGTGGATTTGTATAAACAAGTCTGTGGATGGCAGAGTTGTGATGCTTCGACCTCCTGCCCCGGTCCCAACTCGGGGTGATGGCGCCCAAAAACGCCGTAAAAAATTTGAGTGGACATTGGACATGGGCCGGTGGTTTGTCGAAAAAACGAAGGGTCAGGCAGCAAAAACAATCCCGTTCGTGGCCCTCGTTGAGGAGGCGGAGGACCGCTGGGGCTACCTGGCTCCGGAGCAGGTTGGTTCTTATTTCAATGCGCTTGTGGTAAATATGACCTGGCAATCCTCTAACGCATGTTTTGTGGATCAGCGCATTCTATACCTTGTGTGTTGTGACTCGGCGCATCCCCCTCCTCCCTCATACGCACACACCTTCTCAAATCCATACACAGCGCACACGCATGCCTTCTGCCCGCCTTGGCGCCAGCATGACTGTCATTTAGCGTACATACACACACCGCCGTTACGATATGTGTTTACATCAGTATGTCGCAGTATGTCGATATCTGCGTTTGTGTGTACCCCTGTAGCATCATCTAGTAAACAGAATCAACAGTCGAGACAAGGCTGCAAAGTCTGGGAAAGTCGTAAAGTGGATGAAGGGTGCAACAACTTCACCCACCGAATAAAACGGAAGTTTCGTTCTCTGTTTAATTCAAAATTAACGTATTTAGGTAGACTATTGACTAGTTTTAAGGATTTCTTTTTTTAAATTTTCTATAGCTAGCTACATATAATCAATAAATATAATAAATATGATGGTACCATAATATTTGGTTCCGTGTTTTTTAAATAATATTGTATAATGTATAGTGCGATGCATGTGCTAAATTAGAAATTAAATGTGCACTAGTAGAACATATCTAGCACACTTAATTTTGAATTAAGCAAATGTGTTTGAATGTATTAAGAACAAAATTATGACTCATGCTCATGCTCATGATGCCCATGCTCATGCCCATGCTCATGCCCATGCCCATGCCAATGCTCATGCCCATGCCTATGCCCATGCCCATGCTCATGCCCATGCTCATTTCCATGCCCATGCTCGTGCTCATGCTCGTGCTCATGCTCATGCCCATGCCCATGCCCATGCCCATGCCAATGCTCATCCCCATGCCCATGCTCATGCCCATGCTCATGCTCATGCTCATGCCCATGCCCATGCTCATGCTCATGCTCATGCCCATGCCCATGCTCATGCTCAT
>NYZI01000078.1 GCA_002687115.1 Cyanobium sp. ARS6 | reverse complement strand
TTGCCGTCGTAGTAGGTGGCCCCAATCTTGGCAACGTGTGTTGCGCGGCCTGAGGGGTACCGTTGATCGAATTGTGCTTGTGTAAGTGGTTCTGCCTGCTTGTAGTCGCCGATGGTCGTGTTCTTTTTGATGTCTCGCTTCGCAAAGAGTCCGTCCCCTTTAGATCCTGCGTCTTTGACCTCAACAGGGGAATGTTGGAAGCAGTACGGACCAAATTTACACGTCGGCCGCCGGCACTGTGTTCCTGCCTTTGTCTGCCCGACGCACTGGTTGCACTTCGCTTCGCGCTTGCAGCTCATTTTTGTTTTTAGAGTTTATAATTTTTCACACACTTTTCCAACACAACACACACACACACACATGTCGCTGTACCCATGGACCACTTCGAGCGAGCTGCAGCACGACCTCGTCTATGGTGATGTGAAAGTCAGCAAGTCCGGCCTCAAGACCGTTGACCTCAAAATCCAGAAGGAGATCACCGTGAAGTTTGTGCTGCAGACGCCGCGCATGCGCATGCCCTTCGGCATCTCGGCCTACGGTGGCGACCTCAAGAGCTCCAAGCTGCAGCTCGAGTTTGTCGAAGGGTCGCCGTTTCACACCTTCTGCATGGGCATCGACGAGGCGAACCTGAAGCACGCCGTAAAGATCCAGTCGGCCCTCTTAGAGACGCGCAACAAGAAGGCCGAGCTCATTGCCGAGAAGCAGTTCAAGCTTGTGAGCGAGTCCAAGGGCGCCTACCCGCCCTCGCTCAAAGTGAAGGTGCCCTACACCAACGAGCTGGTGTGCAGCACCATCATCGTGGACGAGGATCACAAGCGGGCCACGGTCGACGACGTGCCGCGGCGTGGCGAGGCCATCGCCATCATCGAGATCACGGGTCTCTGGGCCACCGCCTCCGGGTGGGGTGCGACCACGCGCCTCGCGCAGCTCAAGTTCTTCCCCGAGTCGGATGAAGAAGAAGAACCTGCCCTCATGTTCACCGAATAAGTCCGGTGGCGCGGTCGTACTCGGGCGATTGGAAGCCGTAGGTGTCGATGTAGAAGGGCTTTGGCGCGCAGAAGTTGCCCCTGTCCTCCCGCGGCTTTGCCTCGTAGGCCATGACTGACAGCGGGTGAATGGGGTAAGCGGGCTGAAGCTGGTGGTCAAGCACGTACATTGTGCCACGGTCTGGTCGTGCTGCATAGACCGGGTCAGCGGACATGTTCCTAATAGGTAGAAGATCAATGTTGCTGTGCACCCCGCGCTGCCCAACTTCGCGCATGATGGAAGAGTTTAGCGCGTAGGACCGCTCTTGCGTCTCGGGCATAAAATTGCCATAGCCGTGGTCGCAATCACCGAAACTCGGTGGGCACTTGATTTTTACAGCTTGTGCGTTCTTACTAAGTGATCGCGTCCTAAAATGTGCCGCGTCATCGTACGCGGAGTTCCTGTACGCATGTTTTGGTGCTGTACTTGGCATTTTTTTTTTAATTACTAATAAAATTTTTTACCGGCTGACGGCCAGCGACAGACCTTGACCCACACGAAGCTCAGACGAGGTTTCAAGGACTGACGTCGTGGTAAGGTTTGTAATGGCAGGTTCGGCTTCGTCATAAGCTGTGCCTGCTGCGTTGAGCTTCATTTTATAGTAATTAGTGGGGTGCAAACCTGAGATGTTAAACTCAATAAACGACGAATGGCCGCGTGAGTCGTAACCGCTCATGAGCTGCAGCGGACCATCGGTGAGGTTTTGACAGGACGGGAAGATGGCTGCGGAGTCGGCCCAGACTTGACGGGACGTAATTTGCGTGCCCGCGTGGTGGCCGTCAACAAAGTCGTGGCTGTACGCCATATCCCAGATTGCGTCGCGAGCCGTTGCCTGATATTGCGGATGCATGACGGAGTTGATTTTGTAGTTGTACTGCATGCTCCAGTCGTTGTCAAAGTGCCACCCTGGACGCGGGACACTCACACCCATAGGGCCGTAGTTCCACTTGGCACCAATATAGGGCGCAATAAACCGCAGCCACGGCGTCCAAGTGATCATGCTGTTCACGTGGGCGTCGCCGCCTGGCACACTGCTGAAAATAGGCCGTGGCATGCCAGTAAGGCTAAGATCTGTGCGCATGACCGTGTACAGCTTGTCGAGCGAGCCAGTGGACAGGGAGAAGCGGTGATTGTCGGTGGAGTTTGCGTCCCAACCCGACTTCTGGAAGGTGTAATACTCCTTGAAGATAAGGGAGATGAAGCCAAACTGCGCCATCTTGCCGCGCAGCATGTCGCCATAAGTCTGGTCCACGGAAATGGTGTCAATGGTCCAGTAGATATGCTCAAAAGAATAGTTGGGCCTTTGGTCCCACTTATCCTGCTCATATGCCTTCATCTCATCTTCCCACATGGAGCCGTTTTTGTCGGAACCAACAGTTACAAGACGCGATAGGGGCGCAAGCGTGAGCTGAATTTGCACCGCTCCGACGAGGTCGGTGGGTAGGTAGCGCACGCTGCTCTCCTTCAGAAAGCCGCGCCAATCGTAAAGGATTACATCGGCGCACGTGTTTGTGTTTGCTGCTACAGCATCAGCCGCTGGTGACGTTCTGTCTATGAGCGTATTCAGGGGGTTCTGCTGTGAGCCCCCTGCCTTTGTAATGCTATACTTGCCCTCGACCGTCTCACTTGCAACAGTAGTATCAGCTTGGAGGAGGTCGCCCAAATCTGCCGTTTCTACCTTCACATTGTCGGCGTCCAAGGGGCGGACAAATTCGTCCTCTTCCGACTTTGATTTTTCTGGAGGCCCTGCTCCTGCAAGACCAATGCTGTTATCAACGGTATTTCGCTTCATGAGGGGTTTGTCCAACAACGACTTCACCTTGTGCACCGTTGCATAATCAAGGCATCCTTGCTGCACGGCAGTGCCGTTCATGGAAATGGTCATGCGATCAATAAGCTGATGTGGATCCTCCGGTGCAACCACACGGTACGAGATTGGGGGTTGTGTTTTGTCATGTTTACCTACAAGGGAATTATCACCTTGAGAGCCTGTTGTGGTGAACACTGGGGCGGCAAAGTACGTGCCTGCGGTTTGCAGTCTTGCATGCATCTTAAAGGAGTGCAAATCTACAAGCGTATTAGAGGGCAACGTCACGGTAATGGTCTGCCCTGGCTGAGCCGAGTTTGCTCCCGCATTTTCGATGCGAAAGCGGTTCCGGTGGAATGCCGCTAGGCGCTCGGCCATGACGCGAAGGCCCTGTGGCACAAACTGCGAACGTTCTGATCCCATATTTTTAATCACACGAACATAATTTTTTTTTAGTTGTTGTGCGTAATGGTGTTCCGGTAATAACCCATAAAGCCTGCTTGCGGGTGTTTGGGCTCGTTATGCTCCACAATGTACGGTTCGTACGTGTACTCCATGTCTAGCTCAAACGTTTTCCCAAAGAGCTGGTTTTTGTAGTCCGGCGTCGTCTGCGGACCATTGCGCGAGTCGCCACCCATAGGGTTCTGATAAGAGGCATCAGGTTTGTAGGTCTTAAATCCATTTTCAATGCGCTTATGGTACGCCTGCAGAATGTCCTTGAGGGCTCTTCCCTTCGCGTCCACGAGACGGAAGTGCACTTGGCCAACATCGTCCAATTCAAGCTTGAGCGGCAGGTCTTGTGGGAATTGCGTTTCCCAACACAAGATGTTCCTATTTTCTTGGTAGGGGCTGAAAGCGGTCCCAATGACATCGCCATCTGAGCGCACCTCGTTTGACGGCAGTTTAGTGCTTCCCGGATGACCAAGTAGTACATCTTGTGGACTGTTGATTTCGTCCCCGCTCTGAGAAACTGTCGATTTTCCATCACCTGCAAAGAACCTCGTTCGGTAGAGAGCGGCCACGGTGTGTCCTGTGCCCGCGCGCGTTGCATTGTCCCAATTGGCTTGTTTGAGCTTGGGGTCCCATGAGGTTTCTTGCGAAAAGCTTTGGGTGTTGCGCACCTGCAAGTACCACAAACGTTCGTATAATTTCAGATAATGCAGGACCTCTATGACCTCGTGCCAATCGTGTTGCATAATGTCAAGTGAAAGCCGGACGGTGCGGAGAACCAGGCGATGCTTGGTTGGCGGCTGCACCGACCACGCGCCGCTTGGTAGCGTCACAGTCATCCAATCGTTGATGTGCGGCACTGCGTGGTGATACACCCAATCCTCAATTTCCTGCCCATTTGGATCCATAGCAGTGATTCTTGCCGGGGTGTTTGGGTTTCTCACGGTGTTTCCGCCACCGGGAATTGTCAACACATCACCATCGGGAAAAGGGGCAAAGGGGACGGGCTGATATTGTGCATTATACCGAAGCAATTGATTACCTTCCTCAACAAAGTTATCATCAAATTTAATTGGTAAGTGATCGTCGGTTTTGGCCCGGTACCACTTCTCTGCATTTACCGCAAACTGATCAGAAAATAGGTGGTTTCCATCGTCATCATCTCCTAAATAAACCATGGTTTGCAAAGGGTCTGCCGGATTCTTTGGTGCGCACAGAATTGGGTTCGAACCATCGTCATCAATATAATGACCATTGGGGTAGCGAGGGTCCCCATCTACAGGATCGCACACCGTAGGATCTTTTTTGTTCTGGTCCCATACAACACCGTGCACAGTGGTCTTATCACCCTGTTTTAACAAAAAGGTCCCATCTGCCTTACCATATGGCGACACGGGCTTGTTGTATCGTGGATTGTGCAAGATCGGTGCAACACGACCACCCAACTGCGCAATTTTCTTGAGCGTTTTTTCATCACTATCTACAAACAAATTTGCCCATGTGCCCAAGAAATCCCCGTTTGCATCTTCGTACTGCATATGATCGTTGACATTGAATGACTTAAACGGGTTCGGTTGGTAATACCAGTCTACTGCAGGGGGAACCGTGTCATCCCCTGTTGACCAATACGGTTTGTAGTCTATAAACCTCTTCGTGCCTGTATTATCGACCGTTTCGAATCGCAGCGGTTTATGGCTGTACAAGGTGCCATCATTAAAAATGACAGCCACCGCATCATCTGGCCGGTCATCTGTTGAATAAACGTGGTAGGGAAAGTTCGGTTCACTGAAGGTGATTCCGTAATAATTTCCAAACCTACCCAGAAACTCGTTCCAGTTCATACTATGTGGCCTTCCATCATCGAATTTCACTGTTTTATAAGGGGTTGAATTGAAGCTGGGGTCGGGGTTGTCATGATCATGCAATTTTAGCCAGGTGGCGTTCATATATTCAATGTTGAAAGCGTCAGATTGCTTATTATTCTCAGAAACATCCTTTTGAAATCCATTGGGATAAACAACCTTGTTGTGCCATGTCTTATACTTCACAGGATCAAAGTGCCTCTCGTACGGTGCCGTCTCTCCTTCAAAGTTCGTAAGGCGCACATCTCCGTTTGTGTCTGTGTACCACGGATAAGATACTAGTCGCTTTCGTGTCAGCGTCCAGTCAGTTGTCATGAGATTCACGTCATCCTCTTCAGCCGGGAGTCCAAGATTTTGTAAATATCTGAATTCTCCTACTTTTGCTATGTGCGAGTAAAATGCTGAGACAGTTTCCCAAGGTCTGCTAAAATCGGGTATTTCGACAATATTCTCGATTTCGACTTCAACATCGTAGTACGTACCTGATTCATATAGCACATTCTTAATCAGAAGCGTCTCGCCAATATCATCTCTCGAAAAAGTGAATTTAGGAGCATCAGTAACAACAGGAATTTGACTTGTGCCAAAAACAAGAGCTATCCTTTGTTCCACACCTTCTGGTCCCATATATACTCTATAATTCATAGGTAGGTCGTCAGGGTCGTCGGGTTTATTGTGATAGTACCCGTGCATGCTCACAGGAGGGCTAAGCGTCTCCCCTGTAATATTGCCAACACATTCGTCGCAAATAAATGTGTCGTTCATTTGATTTACGAGCAGTGACGGGCCGCTCAGCTCTCTATATGAGTAGAACTCCTTTGGGTTATACGATGGGTTGTATTGCGTATTCCTCAAATCTTGAGGAACCGAAGCGCTAAAAGAAAATCGCCTCAAATTACTTGGTCCTGTTTCGTTGTTCTTAACAACCTCGCGCCACACCAACAGTTTGGCATCGCATATAATTTGCTGATAGGGGAGATTTGGTTTTCCTTGCTCTTCTAATTCCAAGCTCACAACTTGCACCGCGCTGGTAACCTTGTAGATAAGCTCCTCCCATATGTTCCCAACACCAAGACGATCAAAGCGGGAAAAAGCGCTGTATTTAATGTACGTTTGTGGGATCGGAACACTCGACAAGTCGGTGTTATTCACCGTAGGATTCACGTTCAATGTGAGGGAATACGACTTACCAAGGTACCACTTCTGATAAGTTGGATGCGCTCTGCCCCCATCTTCCGCACCGTTGGAAAAGAGGTTCAAATCGACCCTTGTTCGATCAAGCTCTTCACCACGAACCGTCCAATTTCCTATAGCGTACTCCGTCTCTGTAAAGGGAACCTTGTTGATACCTTGCACGCGGTTGCCAATATACAGCCCAGCCGGGTCGTCATTCTGGTCTGCTGATTCCGGGCCAAAGTCTTTGACCTTAACATTAATCTTGAAAGGCGGGTCATCCGTGGGTAATCCGTAAGTTGTGCGGTCCACGTAATGCGTATCAAAGTGAAAGGCCGGGTTCTGCCCTTGAATTAAACTCATACTTGGCACATTTTGTGCCACATTAGCAGGAAATGTTATTCCAGTTTGCTGATTTGCAAATCTCTGGTACCTGAATTCGTATTTATAATCGTTGGGATTGCGCAGAAACTTGAATGGCTGAAAGAAGGGGTTATTTGATTGGCGCATGTTCTCAATCATATAGTTTTTGCCCGTGTCGTCATCAAACTCCCACCATGGGTTTAGAATGCAACCGAAAGGGTTCCAATCAATTTTACCACTTTCGGGATTTGACGGCGCCTCAGTATTTATGAGTGATTCGTTTGTTGCCGCCCACCTGTCGTCGAGTTCTATGACCCTGTTCATGCGCACAAACTGCACGGGTTGATAGTCTGGGTTGACGTCCCAACCACCAGCCAAGCCCGCTGTGAATATGGGGTCAAAGTATGTTGGAAAATAATCCAGCCTATTCACGCTCGAGTAGCTGCTCCATGTATTATTGGTGAGCGGATTGGACAATTTAGAATTTGTCTCCTTGTCCGCGCGTGCCTTTTCCGGATATTTTGACAAATCCGTGCCAGCTGCAGGAATATTCAACCTTGGAATGCCATGGTAAAACGGGTTGAGAAGGTACGTTCTACGCGCGACCCTACTTTGGGACCCAACGGTTGGCGGATGCGTTTCACCGTTTGTTTCAACAAAATCTAGGTATGTTGCATTCACTTCTTTATCAATGACTTCCTTTTGTAAAAACGTAGGATCATACAACGGCACATATTCGATGTCTGGTGAGCCAAACTCGGTTGGCACTGCTCTATATGGACGCGCGCCTTCGTCAAACGTTTCTCCAACCATACGCTCCAAAGCGGTTTTGACGGACGCACCTGGATTATCTGTGAGAGGACCCCACTCCAAATATCGGCCGCGGCCCCATCGACTGTCTTCAATAAAGAATTCGTCTAAAGGTTCAACAGTCGCAAAGTCTAGCGTCGCATTTTGGCTCGAATTTGGGTCATTGGACATGCTCAAAGTTGGAGTTACTGGTATCCATGAGTCCCACCTTGGTTTTGGATCATCCTTGTTCACAATCATCTTTCCAAAATTGGGGTTACGCCGAAATTGCCTGTACTTCAAGTTGATAACGCCGCCAGAACCAGCCGGGTAGTGTTCATAGTTGGGTAGATAGATGACTTTGTATCCCTGTGGTGTAACATTAATGTCAGGATCATCCAATGTATTATCATCATAAGGATTAGGAATGTGTGACAAAACGAGTTTATCTACTTGCTCGTCCAGCAACGTATCGTGAGGCTCAAAGGTGTTCCTCACGTAATTTGCTTCTACATCAGCATCATCACGTTGTTGCAACGCATAAACCTGAGGATCTGGTGGCAGCTGCGACTCTTCCCAGGGATTATAGTTTGGACTCACAATACTCAATTGTATCGGTGTATCTTTTGGTGTGATCTGACCGTCAGTCCATCCTTGCAATTTGAACAGGTATTTGTTGGGGTCTAAGACATCCTCGGCTCGTACGCGCTTTTTACGTTCAAAGTCGGCCGCCGGCCACCGAAAATGGCTCAGGAACGGCGTGTGTGACGTAATGCGCTCCATTTTTTCCTTACTGAGAGCAAAATAATTTTTCCTTTTGCATGAGCTTGAGCGTAATGTCACCCTCCATGCACAAACTGATCTGCCCCTTCCAAAAAGCAATCGTCACCTCCGGTGATACGTGCTGCGACTTCAAAAAGTGCTGGATGTGGTTGAGCGCGTACACGCCCGATCCGGTCCCGCGCGCTTGAATCTCGGTCGTGACAATCTCGCCGGACGTGTGATCGGACTCGCCGCTCATTAGCAACGCGTCGCCTTTGAGCTCAATGAGCACGCGTTCGACGTGACGCAGGTTGCGCACCAGCGTTCGCAGGTGGTCCGTCCTCAGGGTGGCCCTTCCACAGGGGATGAGCTCTTCCACCTTCGGGAGCTTAGGCGTGCTCATGTTGAGCGTGGCCAGGCGAAAACGCGTGGCGTAGGTGTCCGTGTAGATCTCGCCGCACAAATCATAATCTTGCAACGTGAGGCAGACTTTTTGCTGCGCGGTCGCCGACCTTATCAACCGCGACAGCGCATCGGCGGAGATGCCAAAAGACTCGCCCGAGTCTTCGTAGTCGCCCTTAAAGGTTGCTGTAATGCTGACCCCGTCGGTTTCGGCGTGGGCCACCAGGGCCTCGGGCGTTGCGTGGAAGTACAGTTCGTGCACAAGATCACGAAGGCTGTCCACCGCCCGCTTAAAATCACGCGCATTACTTAATAGCAACTTCATTTTTCAACATTTTTTTATAACGCTAGCTTTTTAAGTACCGCATCCCAAATGAGGCATTGTTGCCGCCGTTTCTCGGGTGTTTTAAGGTGCGGGAGGTGCTGCGCAAGATCGGCGCGCCCAATCATTTGCAAGCATTGCCGCAGAAGGAATGGGTAAGACACAAAGTTATGCCGGTTTACGTCTACAGAGGCGATGACCTCATCAAACGCGCGCTGCACCCGCTCAAACAATCGGTACAGCCGATCAATGTCGTTGATTGACAGGTGAGGCAGGGCTTCGCCTTTTAGAGTGCTCAAAATGGACGGGCTGAGGGCGTAGTGATTCTTCAGACCGACGGTGCGCATAATTTGGCAAAGCCGATTGAGCGTGAGGTACGCAACCTTACAACGCTGTCGCACGAGTTCCGCCTCAATCAGGGCGAGCATTTCGGGCGGCGGTCGGTGCGTCACAAGGCTGTTCAGCATGAACGCGAAATGCGTCGAACGGCGGTACATGTTGCTCACGCGCGGCGGTGGCCGGTCGAAGGGCAAGAACTTCTTATGCACTTGGCTGCTCGCCTCGGAAAGGCCGCACCGCTCGCAGACGCGATCGCCTCGCGCCTCGTCTAAGACCCAGTCGCGCGCGCCACAGTGCGGGCACGACAGCGTGATGTACTCCACAGGCACAGGCGTCAGGCTCATTCGCTCGTCGTCGGTGAGCCACTCCGACGCCGCGCGCAGGTACTCAATGGCCGCCTCGCGCGCGTCCTCCGGTGGGTGCGCGAAGAAGTCAAAGAGCGCCGAGCAGTACATCGTCTCCTCCGATGGGCTCAGGCGCGCGCTCACGTTCTCATGCACCTTTTCATAGCAAGTGCGCATTTATCCCATTCAAAATTTTTATTTTTTTAACTCGAGTCTGAGCTGGGTGAATACACAAAATATCGGGTCAGCAAGTCCTTCATGGCGTGGCAGGTGCCAAGGAGCGCGTGGCTCCCGGGCATGGTCCGCTCGCCAACGCGCATCTCGTACAGGCGGACCGTTGGGTTGCCGCGCTTGAACTGCGTGGGCGCCACAAGCGTCAGGTGTTTTCCGCCGAACGCAAGTCCCGTTCGGGCGTCGTGCAGCTCGTCGACGATGACCAACTGCCCGCTTTCGATGACGGAGTAGAGAAAGCGGTTCGACCCTTTGAAGAGAGCATTGTAGGTGGCGTACCCGACGCAGAGCAACTGAAAGGTGTAGGTGCCGCTGTTCTCGCGGCGCGCGTACACGGAGATGCCAGGTACCTTGCGAAACGCGGCGTAGGCGTTGAGGAACTCCATCCTGGAGAGGGTCATATTCGAGATGATGGCCTGCACCACTACCCGCTGGTGCTTGATGCGGTGCTCATAGATTGTGAGCTGCGCCCAAACCTCTGACACGGCACCGCCATCCTCACGTGCGAAGCTGTCAATCTTCAGAAGGATATCGCTTGGCAAATCAAGGAGTTGTGTCATTTGTTGTTTTGCTTTGAAAAGAATGCAACCACCGCTGCTCGTCGCTTCCCTGAAAGCGGACAAAATGGAGGGTCACCTCATCTCCTCGGACCCACACAATGCCCTCGTCACGACGATGACGTCGACAGCCAGGCTGATCTCGCGCGCCATCGGCCGCCTGGACCAGGACATCCTCCTGCTGGACGCGACGAGCGCGCACTGGCGCACGGGCAACACTGCCTTCCGCAACTCGCGCATCTTGCGCATGCGCCTCAAGTGCACCCGCGGCCTGCGGTGGGTCACACTCAAGGTGTTCCGGAACGGCACGCTGCACATTACCGGCCACTACGGCGTGGACATCTGCTGCTTCGTCTTGGAGAAGCTGTGCGAAGCGCTCAACGCGCTCTACGATGACAAGACGGTGCACACCTACTGCTGGCTCATGGGCGACACCCTCCTCACCAACTACCGCATGACGCTCGGCCGCCGCATCAGCCTGACCAGCCTTGCCAGCCTCGCCGTCACGAACGACTTCCGCGTCCACCTTGACCCGCGAGACACCTCCGTCAACATCAAGTGGGAGGTCGACAACGGCGCTTGGGGTTCGATCCGCGTCTTCGCTACCGGTAACGTGATCGTATCGTTGCCTCGTGTAAGTCTACGTGCTCGGACGGCGGCCTTTGTAACCTTACTGAACTTTTTGCAGTCCGTTTAACTTTTTCAATGGCGCACTGACAGTTGTGCACGCCGTGCTCTGCGGACGTCTTCGCCTTTCGCTTAAAACTTTGGAGCGCCATGCCGATCTCAATGACCGCAAACACAATGAGTTGCACTACTTGCCTGGCAATACCGATTGCCTCCATTTTTTTTTATATCCATTTGTAGTCATACACAAATTTTTTGCAATGAACGCCCTCGGCTTCAACGACCTCTTCATCGGCGAAGTGGAACGCGTTTTGAGTCCCTTTGCGCGCGTGTCGACGTCCCTCCGCAACGCCGCGATCTTGGCCGTGGCGCACCGGCACTCGGTCTACGCCGGAGCCGACGAATTCCCTACCTCACGCGCCGACCGTGGTAAGATCGCCAAATCTCCGTACTTAGAAGCGCCGGATCCGCCAAACCCGTACAACTACGTCCGGCGCCTGGCCGCGCGCTTGGGCATGGCCGACGAGCTGCCCGACGTGTACGACGCGCTCGACCGCATCAACAAGCGCTTTCCGCTGCTAGAGCGCGCCATTACTGCCATCGTCGTCACAAACGAGAACCTCCCCGTCTCCTTCCTCTCCATCTGTGTCGGCCTCTCGCAGATGAGCATCACGCGCATCGTGTCTACGTGCCTCATCATGCCCTTTTCAGAGGTGAGCGACGTGCTGCGGCCACAACACATTGCGCCCGCACCACGCCGACCCACACGCCCACATGTCGAGCCTACCGTCCTCCCTCAAAGCGAGGCTGCAGACCTTCCCCACGCAGACAACGAGCAAAGCGCGATGCCGTCTGCCGCGTCGTGTAAGAGTGCATAGCGAGAGTCGCCTCTGTTGGAACTGCGCCTACCCGCACGTCGCGTGGAGCCTTCCGATCAGACGGATTGGTAGCACGTACCGAAGCATTGGCGCCTTTTGCAGCCCAGAGTGTGCAAAGCGGTACGCTTTAGACCGGATGGGGGCTCGCGGTTTGGAGTGCTGCGCCATGGTGAGCGAGATGGTGCGACAAACCGCTGGACCAAAAGCGCGATGCAAACCCGCGCCACCCTTCATGAGCCTTCGCGCCTTTGGCGGACCTTTGTCCCGCGAAGAGTACGTCCAAAACCGGTGTGAAGTTGTGCAAGGGAACGTAGCCGTAGAGTACCTTGTCACTGTAGACGGTTAAATTTTAAACAATGGTGCTAGTACAACTCTCTACAAGGTGGCACCGTACGGACATGGATTTTTCAATGCGTTCGCGGATGGCTTTTTTTCGGCCCCGCTTCTGTCTTGGGGCGCCCTTGCGGGCCTGCACGGAACGCGCAAAGGTTTCTAGGTCTTCGTACAAGTCTATGAAGAGCACGTCGTCGCGCTCAATGTGAAAGATGGACATGCCGCGTGTACCGCAGTAACACACGTAGTCGCACCACTTCCGGTTTGTGCATTGTAGTTGTTGCTGCATCTGCAGGTAGTAGCCGTACGGCACCGTCTGGTGCGGACCCCGATATAACTGGTGGTAGGGGCATTTCACTTCTAAAAGGCCGTCATCACCAATCAGCCCGTCGGGCGAGCCGGCAAGCCACTCGATGGTCGGATGTTGATGAAGCCCGGTTGGTTGCACTGTGCATCGCTTGTAGGCGGCGTAGGCGGCAATCGCCTCTTCTTCATGAGCAATGCCCCACTCGGTAGCAATGTTGCCTTCAAAAGAGTCCGTGCCGATTGCGCGCTCATATGCCGCCTTACGAGACACATATGCAACCTGTCCTAGTGCCGCGCCCACATTGGAGGCGGTTAGCTTGTTTCGTCGTTTTTGGAACCACTCGGCGGTTCGCTGCATTCGTCTTCCTCATCCTTCTTCTCGTCTCTTTTCTTTAAGTAGTCCCAGGTGATTGTTTCGGCCATGAGTTGGTCCATTTCGGGGTAGTCGCGCAGCAGGCATGCAACCAAGGCCTGTCGCTCCTTGTCTATGTGCGGCTCGTGCCGCGGCATCTCCTCCGGCTCCTTCTCTTCCTCCTTCTCTTCTTCCATTCTTTTGATTAAACTTTACGGCGCTTGTTCTTTAAGTCCTTCCTCATCCCAATTTTTCTTACCATCTTTAATCTGCCCCATTATCCAATTTGCGTTCCGATCGCCGTGCTCAGCAACTGCCAGTTCCGTTCGATACTTGGGGAGCATCAAACCAAGGTTTTGCTGGTGTTCGCGTTGAAGCCGCTTGTTCTGCATCTCTGCCCGTTCCCAATATGTGTCCACGTTGTCGTCGGTCTGGAGCTTCTCTTGTATTGTGTGAAATCTAAAGAGCATGCCTTCCAACGCTTGACGGAAAGTGTGCTCCGGATTTGTGGTGCCCACACCGTAGTGACCTCCGGCCTGCGATTCAATTTTATCCCGTCGTGCCGCGTTTGCAGCCGCATAGTACTCCGCTTGCAGCTCTGGGTCGTTAAAACGAGTTCGTTCTTGGTTTTTGATGGGTCGACCGTCCGAACCCGATTTTGCGGCTAACTCCTCTGCCTTTCTTCGCTCGTTTATAAATTTGAGAACACTTTCAGTGGCCGCCTCCAACACGAAAAAGGTCGCAACAACCTCTGGAGCGATGAGTCCGGCACCCGCAGCCATTAAAAGGCCAACATTGGTAACAGCAGCCCCCACTTCGACCCCCATTTTCTTTGATACATGAAGCGGTGCCCAATCAGGCCCATAAGTAGGACCTTCATCGCTTATGTCCGCGACGTCTGCAAGTGATTCACCAAAAACAATGCCCAACCCTGCCACTGACGACGCGGCAATGGTTTCAAAAGCCAAACCTGTCTTAAAAAGTTTGTCCACAAGCATTGCTTCCACCACGCCACCGCTAGTGGAGGCTGTTACAATTTTTTCGTGCTCATCCATAATGTTGTCTTCGGGATCAATTGCCACCAACGCGTCCATGGTCAGCATGTACGCAGACTGATTTATACCTAGACGACTAGCGCCTCGAAGCGCTCCTTTTAGAATGCTTGTCGCCGCTCCCCCTACAGTAAAGGGCTTTTTTGCAGCTATAGGCTCTCGCAAATCAGTTGAAGAAGGATGAGGACTTGCTGCTGTCCGCGCAATCAGTTCTTCATTACCTACAATCTCGATGTTAGGTGATCGCGAAAAGTGATTCCAGTGATGCGCTTCAATACCAGCTCGCGCATCTTCGCTTGGGACCTGAAAATGCCGGGCCAGTGGATTATTGTGCATGCCCAAATGTCGCATATTCACGTTAAAATAGTCATTTGGATGCGAGTAGGTGGTGTGCACTCCCCTACCAAAATTGACGTCGTCAGCGCGGACCATCGGATTAATGGATATCATGTGCGATATGTACCCTTCGCTTGCAAGCCGATGCCCGATCCCGCCCTGAGAATACCCGAGTCCAATCGGTGGCTTTCCACCGTTTAAATTATCTCGAATATTTACCAATCGATGGCTCAGAGTTTCGCGCTGAAAATCGCGGTAGGCAGACCCAATTCCAAAAACATCCCTCATGACTTCCGCGTTTGTTTGCACAGGGTTTCCATGCAAGTCCAGCTCAACCCCTTCAGGTGCAGCAAACAAACTGCCCGGCCTTAAATGCATCGTACCCCCTGGTCCATAGTGATTTGCATTATGTTCCAAATTGCCCCGGATGTTGACGTACACTTCTCCCTTTTTATTTTTAAACACCAACATCTCCTGGTCCGAATGAGTTGGGTCAAGATCACCAAAATGCTCAAACATTCCCGGCGGTATGGGGCTCTTACCTTGCTGCGATAGTGCAGCCTCAGCCTGCCATCGTTCTTTTAGGTACGAACCATGCTCAGTGTCTCCAATAGGTACTAGGTTTTTAAGATTTCTTGATGAGCCTTGGTGATGATCTATGATTTCAAAGGTCGATGGATCGTATATGGGGGTCCTGTATGCTTCTGGATTAAGGGACGGAACTTGCATGCCGTTTCGCTCCATCATCTTCATCATATGTGCATAAATGACCCGTCCGGCGATAATGTTGTGGAAATCTTGCAACCAAGACATAAAGTAGATCATTTCAGGCACTTCATTGGTGACGGTGGAAGCACGCGACGCTTTATTTACTTTTGGCATCCCGTACAGCATGTTATGAATCCACACGGCCTTTCTTGCTTGCATGATGAAAGGTTCAGCATTCTGCACGGCTTCGCGTACATTCACACTCACCTGTGGAGCGGTTTTTCCGAATGCTTTTGTTGTCATCGTTGCAAGCGATTGCGAAGAAAAGTTGGACAAATTAAGATTGGCCAAATAGGTGGGCAAATTCAAAATCTGATTCCATAGCCCTGTATCATCAAATTGATCCAGCAGGTCCATGTATGTCTCCATTGACCACAATCCCGGATCGCCGCGCGGACGTATCGTCAAACTAGGAACCCCGTTGTGCTCGGCACCCAAAAAGTTCAGAACTTTGAGGATGAGTGAACCTTCAGGGAGTGTTTCGTTCATGAGGCTCATAGGCGTGATAGGGTTGAGGCCGAAAAATGGCACCTTCTTGTCAAGGCCAATCTTCATACCGAGGCCGCCACTGCCTAAGTGCGCAACAACCTGCGTCATGTCGGGGTAGGCATTTATAAGACTGGTCACTTGTGCTAGATTTGGTTCGGGCCGCACGGCTTTATCCCCTGCAATCGTGTTCAGCGCGAGGAGGCCATTCTTGAAGACCTCGTGCCCCTTTTGGTTTGCCTCTTGCACTGCCGACACCATCTCCTGCAGGGAGAATTGACCCTTTTGCTGCGCATGCTCTACGCTGTCTCTAAATGGCACTGCCACATCCCGTATGGAGTAATTACGGCTCTGCTGCACCATTGTTTTTTTTAGTCTAATTTTTATTTGTTTTCGCCATAGACGGTGTGATGCGGGCAAAGTGGATTAGGAATGGAGTAACCGTGCGGTATGGCACCCAACTGTAGACTTGCAGGGGCCACGTTCTGCGGCTTTGTATCACCCGTATGCACCTTCGTCTTGTTGAAGGTCTCCTTTATTGGTCCAACATGCGGCTGACCCACAGGTATTCTTTTTGTTGCGTTGCTTCTTCCACCCGACGCGACTGCAAAGATTGCGGTCGGCGCCGGACGCTCCCACTGCGAATGGTTCTTGATGTCCTGCATGCTGCGGGTGTCTCTATCGACGACGACCGTCGAAAAGGTACCGCGCATCGCTAAATCGCGCCGATCCATTTCCAAGCCAAAACCCATCGGTTTTTTTTTGTTATTGTGAAGCTATTTTATTTTTTGTTTCGAGACCGGTTTGCATGCACACTCGTTGCTCTTAAATTACTCGCCTTATTATTCTGCGCGTTACCGTCCTTATGGTCCACATCCTGACCCTTCCTCACTTTCCCCGCTTTTAGCATCGACCGACGCGCTTTGGCTCGAGCAGCCTTTTCTCGTCTATGTTTCTGCTGAAGCGGTGTCACACTACTATACGGTCCACGGCCATAATAATCCTTTGTCTCTTTTACGTAATTTCGGCACATGTTTTTATTTAGAACCCAAATTTTTATTTATCTTCATCCATGACTTTGACCTTCCATTAGTGGGACTAAACGTTTCGGGGCATTCCTTGCTCGTTGGGCTCTAGATTCCGTAGGAGGAGTTCGACGTGCAGCGAAAGCGTCGAACCTAGGACTTCTCCTCGGTTTTTGAGGAGTGACGCTCGGTGCAAATTGGCCCTTTACATTACGCATAATGTTTGATACAAATTGTTGAGTAATGTGATAAGGAAATTGATCTTCAGCCTCTGCTACTGCATTTTCCAGCCTTTCATTTGCAGGGTCAGCACGGAGAGCCCCACGTAGGAGATGCCTGGCGGGCGCTGTTACACCATCAACGGTCATCATTTCCGGTGCCCCACTCGGGGCTGGGGCACCAACGCCGGCCTCAGAATCCGGCGTAGGGGGTTCTTCTCCTACGCTGAACCCATCGACGTAATTTTCTGTCGTAGATCCCGCACTGGACACCAGAGGGGATGGATCTACGGCAGAGTAAAGTGAGGATGCTGAGGATGAGCCTACTGACGCCCCATATGACATAGCAAATGGACTGGAGGGAGCAGCGTTCAATGCTCTATTTATACCAAGGTTCCGCTGCCCCGTGTAGTTGGGATATCTGTGCAAAAGCTGTGTTTCCGGCTTCCTTGCCCAGTCATCAGCAAATGCCTCTGAAGCCTGCGCGTCCGAACCGCTGAGAAAGTTATCCGGACGCAAATGAAAGTGCGGTGTGTCGTCTGAAAGATTCTCTGGACGCGAAGCGTAGCGCACGTTGGTCTTCCAGTGTTTGTGAAACTTTTTGATTGCCTTCAATTCACCTGCCTTATGTGGCCGCGTCGTGCCGGCAAGCGAGTTGACACCCTTTGCGAACATGTACCGATCACCGCCATCCACCCAAGTGTGGCCTTCTTTCGGGTAAAACTCTAGGACCGTGCCCATTTTTTTTACTTTCTTATATCCAAAATGTTTTTTCTTAGCGCATGCGGAACATGTCATCCCACATCTGCTCCCTGCCAGTCCATGGGTACACCTTCTCCTCCTCCTCTTCCTCCGGCTCCTTCACCTTGCGCTCCCTTTTGCGCACCACAATCTCCTCCTCCGACGATGACTCTTCAATCACAATGACGCGCTTCTTCTTTGGCCGGCGCACCACAACCTGCTTTGTCTGCATTGCAGACTGCTGCTTCTGCTCCTGCCGCTTCGCTTCCTCTTCCTCACGCCTTTGCTCCTCTTGCGGATCCTTCTTACGAGTCACGACTTCGTAATCCTCCTTCTCCTCTTCCACGTTCTTCTCGGCGGCCGCTTTTTTTGCTGCTCGAATTTCGGCCATTTTCTTGCGCCCGGCCTCGAGAGCTCGCAGCTGCGCTTCGGTGCGAGGGCGCTTCTCCTCCACTTCTTGTGTAAAAGACACTTCCTTCTCCTCTTCCATTTTTTCACCTTTTACACGTTGGAGTATTCTTTTAACTACCGGATCTGCGCTTCGTACTCCCTGTTGCGCTCGCCGCTGTTGATGACCCCCGCGGGCGGCGCCGTGACGGGCACCTCGTCCGAGTCGCAGCGGTCGTACAGGAGGAACTCGTCAAAGTTGCGCCGGAACATGGACGGGTGCTCGTCCTTCTTGTGCAGGTCAATGAAGAGGAAGTCGTGCTTCTCGCGGATGGCGCGGTTGTAAACATTATAAAAAGTAAGGGGATCCACCTCCCCTCCAACCTCTTCGGCCACGTCCTCCAGCTCCTTCTCCGACTTGGTCTGGAACAGGATGACCGTCGTGGCCTGGTTGCGGATGGTGCGCGTCAGCCCGCCCACCTGCGTCTTATAGGACTGGATCAAGAAAAATAAGGAAATGCCCAGCGCGCCGCCCTTCTTGAATTGCCCCAAGTGGCGGTGGTAAATCGCCAACTGATTCAACTGCCGCGGCCGCGAAAAAATGCCGCTGCCAAGCATGTCGTCAAAGAGGAGGCACATCATTGGTTCGCGCCCTCCCCACTTGTGATATGGCGGCTTCAGCTCGCCGTCCACCAGGAACTCTAGTAGGCGCTCCTCGTTCCACGTAAGAGGATCCGTTGAACCGTCCTCTAACTCGCGCATGACGCGATCGTACCGCAGCTTCTTCTGCCAATACGCCTCAAGGAGGTCGCGCTCCTCCTCGACGGCCAGCTTGATTGCCGAAATCACGGTAAGGTCGTCTGGATCTGGGAAAACGTCCTCCTCGTTGATGCCAAGGTGCGACATCATCTCCTTGTTTGAAGACATGGAGGGCGAGATGGCGAAGATGCGGTCAAACTGCATCTTTTCGATGAGGTTCACCGCCGCAACGGTTTTGCCCGCACCGCGCTTGCCAATAACGAGGGTGACGCCGTGCGCCTTGGGGCACATGGAGGGCGTCTCAAACTTGAAGGCTTTGGCCTTTGGAAGCTTGATCTCCATGCCGGGCGCAAAGACCGTGCCATTCTCGGTGTTTGCGCGCGCCGATGCAAGGTGCTTTTTGTTGCCCATTGAGAAACCTAAAGTCAAATTATTATTTTTTTTTAATTAGGCGTGGTCTGGCCACCCTCAAGAATTTGCAACCATGTCTTCCAAAGGTACTTGATCGCGCCATTGCCATCGTCCGCATTCGGATCAAAGTACTTGAGACGGACGCCGCGTGTGCTAAATTCCACTCGGTACCCATTTGAGGCCAACTGCCTGCCTTTGTCTGACGTGGAATTTGCGGATGCGCTGTACCGACCAGTCAGTGCGTCCAATTCCAAATCCTCTTGCGTCCACGACGCTGCGTTCGCCTCACCCCCCTGACCAGTATTACCATCGGTGATGTAATTATCAAACAGCTCAAAGTGCGACCGCTCCTTACCACCCCAGATGTTGGACCCATTCTGGCTCTGCATGCTGTTTGCGGTCACCTTGCCTGTCACGGTAAATTTGAGGTTCTTGATCCCTTGCGTTGGGCCTGCCAAACACATAGAGTCTGCATGTAAATAGGTACTGCTGTTCTCAAATTTCAGGATGCGGTCTTTGCCATTAATGATGGTGACTCCAAGGCGCAGCTCCTTCTTCACGCCGTCGAGCACTGTATCCGAACCCGTCACCTGACCATCGTCGAAGCGCAGCTCCTCCGCCGTAAGAACGCATTTCTGCGGCGTCCTGTTTCCATCCATGACTGAATTCTCTTTGGAGATGTAGATCGCCTCATGCTTACCGTACTCCGTTCTCACCCCTGACGCGTCCGCGCGTGAGAAGAAGGGATCAATGTGCCCAACCTGCATGAACGTGTTGTACTGCCGGATTTCCCATGGGGCCCAGTTCGTTTGGCCTTCGACGATGCGATCGTCAATGGTGTAAAAGTGGCATTTCGTGCCGAGCTCACAACCCTTCTGCTGCTTCTCTGTGAGGACGTCATACGTCCAGGCGTTGTTCATAGTAACCCCTTGAGTCTCAAAATCCCACCCTGGGTGATCAATTGAGCCTGCGTAGTGTGCAAACCGATCATAAGAGTCTGGTGGCGCCCCTCCTTCCCCGGTGATGTTTATCTTGTGCACCCGCCAATACACCGGCTTCTCTCCAAACACCAGCTTCGTGCCGTAGTCCATGCAGACTTCGGGCTCGTACGCGTGGTGCTCTCCATCCCATGCACCTGCACCTGTGGTCTTGGTGTCCCTCGTCGCCAGCGCAAGGTATGGCGCCGCTTTGTCGGCTGTCTCCTCGACCTCCCAATCGTCAAAAACCCTAAAGCCTTTTTCCCTTTCCCAGGTGATGTGATCAGGTGCTCGAACCACCCTCAAGTCAACCCTCTTCTTTGATTTCTTCCACTCAGCACCTTCAGCTTCGAAGCCCGTGATGAGGCACTCGAGGGGTTCTCCGCGGACCTTGCCATTTTCGACAAAGGTCTGCACTAGGAGCGGGGCGTCCACGTACACCTGAAAACCGGCCAACGACCGCTGCGCTATATCGTCCCGCTCGATGGTACTGATCTGCGAATCCAAAGTAAAGTCGTACACAATAAAGTTGAACGTGTTGCTTTGCGTCACAACGCTCGTAGAACGCAGGTGCAGCACCCTGCCGCGATCCTCGCCAAATGGAACAATCTCAAATGTGTGCTCCGTCTCCTGCCACTTTGCAAAAGCGGCCGCATCCTTGAAGCGCAGCACGAGTTTGGCGTTCAACAGAAAGGACATGCGGAACAGGTTGTTCTTGTCCGACGCAAATTCCATGACGGATCTGAACTCCGGAAAAGATTCCGACGGCACATTTGGTCTAAAATCAAAGGCGTAGCCGCCAGATTCGGCAATGAGTTGCTCCTTGGTGCCGCGCACATTTGGTGAATAAAAGCGAATGTACTGACCCACGTTTTGCGCACCAAACATGTAAGCCTGCTCTGTGGGAAAATCGAACCAGTCGTCTGGAAAATCCTGCCCCATGTCATCGTATTCACTAAAGCCAGTGTAGCAAAAACCAGTCAAATTTGGACGGAGTAAGCCATTTTCATTAGGAAAATATACCACTACACGCTGCGCGCGATTCACCATTTCGGCCTGTTGTAAAGCAGATGCATCATCAGTTCGGCCTGTTGCAGATTGGGTGCTCAGGTGCATTTTGACGCCCTTTTGCTCGCATCGCTGCCTTATAAAGGCAAAGCTCGTTCTGTCCAACTCCGCATCGCCTCTATTTTGGGACCTATTAAGGTACCCTGCGTCAAGATGCTCGAGCTCATCTGACCTGAGGTGCTTAAACTCTAATGACCCATCCAAGTCCATATTGCTGGGATTGAGACCTGCATGATATCTTCCATTGTACTCTCCTCCAGGATTACTGTCAGTTATCCTTTTGGTGATATCCCTGAGAGTAAGGGTAGCCCGGTCGTCGATGTAAGGGTATCTCTGATCTGACCCGGCGCAGTACAGAGCACCGTTAAAAGTCTGTTCGCCATTGTTGTCGGCGTTGATGAAGAACAGGTGCAAACTTTGACTTTTTTGTCTAAAATCTCCGCCTGGAAAAAGGTATTTCCGTAAGCCTATCTCTGCTGAATAAGTCGGCCTCTTGCTCCAAGTGTCATCGTCCTCTTCTGGAGCATGCACGATAAATGTGCAATATGGACCAGTATTATCGTCGGGCCCAGTCGGAGGCTGCATCTCACCAAAATGCCTGCTCAAGCGGAATTCGCGAGGTTGTATACCGGTGACGGTGTGGTCTTCGTGTGTGATGCCCACAAAGTTTCTAGTCATGACGCTTCCTAGCGTCCTAAGCTTCCCACTTGGTAGATCACCGTTGTAGTAATCTAAATAAACGAGGTTTTCCGGAACAGTAGATGCCACATTGAATCCATCGCCAACTACACCATGACTTGCGTCTGAAATTATGCGTCTCAAACCTAACTGGGTTCCATTTGGGTCTGCGTTAAGGATATCGTTTACAATGGGGGTCATCTTATTGGTGAAGAATTTGAAACCTACACTGGTATCTTGCCCTTGAAAACTTTTACCCTCATGCGCGATCGCATCGGCCATCACCGTGAGCCGCGGACCCTCGGTGTACGCCTCCTCCTTGCACAGGATGAGTTTGGGGTTGCCCCCGTCTTTTACAAAACCCAATTCGTCGCGGGATAGGTGATGCAAAAGCAGCTCCCTCGCGTTCCACGTAAACTTGCCTTCGTTTTCTAGGGCGTCATCTGCAACATCTTTACGCAATTGGTACCCTCCAAAATTAATAACCGGGTGCTGATAAAATACCTTCGAACCGTTGACCAGATTAGACGTTTCAGTGCTAGTCAACGTAAATCGCCGATTGTCAAAGCGTCCGTCTCCTTGGAATAATTCCCTAAAATACCCTATGTTATCATCAGACGCAGTACCCACTTGCAAGATCTTTGAAGCGATAACAGCATCCTCAAAAGTGGGAGTGCCCTCCTCTTTGTTTTCTAGCAAAAGTATTGGCGGCACAAAGCGCAAGTTGGACCCATATAATTCTTGTCTGCGCTGTAAGTATTTTAAATGAAACCCTTTCTCAAACGGACTTGGTCGACTTCCAAAGCTAATCAGGTCTTGCCCATTGGCAAAAGTACTGGTGTTGTTAACCAAGATGCAGTTTGCCTCCAGGGGCGTTACGCCAATGTCTCCCGCGCTACCACCGACAGGGTTGCCATTGATGGTGAGTTCTCCGTCTTCGTTTGTGGAGACAAGGTTGTCGTTGATGCGGAGTCTCTGGGTGGCAAGCTCGGTCAGCACCAGGAAGAAGCCATACGCGCGGTAAGCCAAGTGGTGTATCATTTGTTTGTTCTACGGAGATTTTTTTTTAAATTTCAGTGGCGTTGCACACGACGAAGATCTCGCCATTGTCGCGGATGACGATGGGGAACACGGCGTCGTCGAACATGCTCTCCGTGATGGCGCTCCGCCTGATGACTTCCAGCATGTCCAGCGGGCCGCGCTCCACCACTTGCGCGATGGAGATGCAGACGCGTGCGTCGGCGCGCTGCGAGTGCCGCGGCGTGACGTGCACGTACGTGATGGAGACGTAGCGCTTCTCGTCGTCGTCGTCGTCGTACATCGCTTGCACCGAGGCCATGAGGGACATGTACACACCGTTCGGCATGTTCTCCTTCTCCTCATCAATGACCTCTTGCAGGCGGCGCAGGGCAGTGGGCACGGTCATGTGTGTGTGTGTGTGTTGTTAAGTTTTTTTACCACTCATCATTGTACGACTGATCTTTTAACAAGCTCCAGGTCGCACGGCGCCGGGCGCGCCACTCTTCTACGATGAGTGGGTCAAGGTCCACTTGCAGACCCATGTCGCTACGATACTGATAGTACGCCAGAGGATCTTGAAAGTACAGACGCTCAGCCGAGTAAGGCTCGCGCACGCTAAAAAAAACTCGCGAACCCACACTGTTCTCAAGGACATCGGTAGCGTACGGCCTCCACACGCGTCCAACAGGCTGTCCTGTCGTCTCACAAATGGTGGGGTCCCACGTGGCGAGGTAGACATACAGCACTCCCATCTTCATTCACTTCTTAAAAGACCTTTAACACTTTAACAGTGTGACGTGGTACCACATGACGAATGCCACGGTGTACACCACCGCAAGCGCGCCGCACAGGCCGAGGGCGCCGTAGGCCCAGAGCCCGTAGAGGGCGACGAGGAGCTTAATGCGCCACGTAACCGAAAGGCGTGCCGTCGGCATAGACCTTGTCGTTGAACAGGCTCAGGCCCTTCTTCTTAACCTCGACGACGTGCTGCCGCGTGTGCTCCTCGCCGTGCCCCAAGTCGAGGGTTGGCGCGTTGCCGCCGCGCGCGATGACCCGCGCCGATTGCAGCGTGTAGAAGGAGACCGGCTCGCTGGCTTCCCCTGCCGCGACGTCCGACCACTCGTCCTGCCCAATCTTGAGGCGCTTTGGAAGGCCCTTTGTCGCCGACTGGAAGGCGCCTAACGAAAAAGTGTCGCTCCAAAACGGCTCCTTTGCGACCGACTCGGAGTGCATCTTCGCGCGAAACGAGCGCTGCTCGAGGATGGGATAAGGCGCCGTCTCGTCCTTCATCTTGCCGAGGACGCCCTTGTTCGGGTTCGGGTACGGCGAGCCGTTGGGGTACTTGTAACCCGAGGTGTCCACGATGTCGCGCAGGAGGGGCTTTTCTAGGACGTCCTCGTACCACGTGCCGCCCTCGACACAGAAGCAGAGGGAGTCCGTGTCGCTGAAGAGGAGCTTCACCCTGTCCTCGTAGACCGGCTTGATGTGCTCGTACCAGGCGGAGTACATGATCACCTTGCTCATCGCGAGGATTGCTGCGCCCAAGTAGATGGGCTTGTCCATGAGGACCTCGTGCTTGCGCAAGGCGTAGAAGCTCGCATCCCCCACATCCATGATGGCGCCTTCAAAGAGGGGCTGCGACGTCAGCTTGAGCAAGGTCTCGCCGTCGGAGTTGTAGATGAAGTGCATTTTGAGGCGGTCGCGCACGTTCTCCATGGTCTTGCCGTAGACGGAGTTGACCATGAGCTTGCGCAGATCCTTCTCCGCGGTGCGTCCGGCCGCCGCTGCCTCCTGCCGCTTCGCCGTGTTCTCCATGACGTACGACTGCAGCCAGGGCTTCATAACGCAACTGAAGACGCGATGCACGCGCTGCACTTGCAGACCGAGCCGGACATACAGCTGCAGCTCCCCGCCCCAGATCCGGTAGGCGCTCTTGTCGTGCAGCGTGCACAGCAGCTTCGTAGTGGGCGTGTACGGCTTCTTCCCGTATTCCTGCGTGTAGATGTCCTGCATCTCCGGCGCAAGCTCGTCCCATTGCGGGGTGCGGCGCTCCGGCGCGAGTGGGAAGTCGCGGTGCTTCTCGTGCAGCTCGCGCGGGTAAATGAGGTCCACCTCAAAGAAGTAGCCGCGCCCACTGCCCTGCTTGTAGTCGATGGCGTCGTTGATGTCCATCCACTCCTGCACGGTGTGCGACGTGGAATCCTCCTGCAGGTCCGTGTACGGTAGGGAGTGCGTCATCGCCTTGCCGTACAGGTTGTTGGCGTCAATGTAGACGATCTGCGTAAGCGGCTTGAAGGGGTCGTAGTTCGGGTACCCCGGCATGTTGGCGATGGTCTCCCGGTAGATGGCGACGCTGATGCCGCCGCGGATGGCGCCCTCGAACCACACGACCATCTCCTTGTCGTAGATGTAGTCGAGCTTCTGCTCCGTGTACTTGAGCATCGCCTTCCAGCTGAAGCCCGGAGCCGTATATGACCACGCCGGGTCGAGGCCGAGCGACTCGATGGCCGCCTCGCGATAGCAGGTGAAGACGTCCGCCAGGCCCATCACGTCCATGCGGAGGTAGTGGTCGTGCAGGTCGCCAAAGGTCCTCCACCCGTAGTGCGCCACCCGCGCCTCGTGCAGCGCCCATGCCTCGTCGCTGACCGGACCTGCGAGGAGCGTGGTAAAGGCGTCGCGCGGTGGGATGGGCTCGTCAAACTGCGCGCAGGTCACAAGCCAGTCGTACGGGAAGCAGGTCTTGCCAACGACAAATTCGGGACGCTCTTCGTACTCCGCGCGCAGGTGCGTGAA
>NYZI01000077.1 GCA_002687115.1 Cyanobium sp. ARS6 | reverse complement strand
TTCAACGAAATGCCAGTGCCTCCCTACGTGGTGGCTGAATGGCGTGATGTGCAGACCGAACCGCTCGGCTGATGGCTGCTCCGGCTTCTTCAGAGCAGCGCTGGATTCCCTGGATGCGCCGCGCCCTGCAGCTGGCAGCACTGGCTGAAGGTCGCACCAGCCCGAACCCACTGGTCGGTGCAGTTGTGCTGGATGCACAGGGGCGTCTGGTGGGAGAGGGTTTCCATGCACGGGCAGGTCTTCCCCACGCCGAACCGGGGGCTCTGGCTCAGGCAGGCTCCTCCGCCCGGGGCGGCACGATTGTGGTCACCCTGGAACCCTGCTGCCATCAGGGCAGAACGCCTCCCTGCACCGAAGCGATTCTTGCTGCAGGAATCCAGCGGGTTGTGGTGGCGTTAACGGATCCTGATCCACGCGTTGCCGGCGGCGGCCTGCAGCGTCTGCGCGATGCCGGTCTGGAGGTGATCAGCGGCATCCTGGCTGCACAGGCCGCTGATCAGAACCGGACCTTTGTGCATCGTGTGCGCACCGGCCGTCCCTGGGGGATTCTCAAATGGGCCATGAGCCTGGATGGACGCACCGCCCTGCCCAATGGCGCCAGTCAGTGGATCAGTGGCCCGCGGGCGCGCGCCTGGGTGCATGAACTCAGGGCTCGATGCGATGCGGTGATCGTGGGTGGGGGCACCGTCCGGGCCGACGATCCCATGCTCACCAGCCGTGGCCGTCGCTCACCTGAACCGCTGCGAGTTGTGCTCAGCCGCAGTCTTGAGCTGCCCGAGTCGGCGCAGCTCTGGCAGCCATCCACAGCACCCACCCTGGTGGCCCATGCAACCGCCGAAGCGGTGGCGCTCGAATCGCAGCTCAATCGGATGGCCGCCTTGAAGGCCAAGGGTGTGGAGCTCCAGACGCTCGAGCGCTCTGAGCCTGAACAGCTGCTGCCTGAACTTGCACGCCGTGGCTGCAACCGGGTGCTGTGGGAATGCGGCCCCGCTTTGGCAGCTGCGGCCCTGCAGCAGGGGTGCGTACAGGAGATTGCGGCGGTGATTGCCCCCAAACTGCTGGGCGGAGAGCTGGCTCGAACCCCCCTGGGTGAGCTGGGCTTCAAGGCGATGGATCAGGTGCTGAGGTTGAACTGCGAGCCAGGCCGGAGCCTTGGTCAGGATCTGCTGCTGCAGGCGCAACTCAGTGCTTCTGCAGCTCCGAACTGATTCGCCCGATCAGAATTCCCATCACCACCGCTAGATACAACTGTCCGACCACACCTGTGGACACAGCCAACATCCGCGCCAGTGGATAACCGGGGGTGACGTCGCCGAAGCCAAGGGTTGTCAGACAGACGAAGGCGAAATAGTTGATCTGCGCGAACACTGGAGTGAGGAGCAACACGATGGAGTTGCCCACCATCTCGACCCCTGGCATGTCGATTGGCGCGAAGCTGCCGGGCTGGATTGTTTCGACGCCCGTCATCACCAGTCCAGAGGTCAGGCCCAGCAGCAGGTAACCAGCGGCTGCCCCCATCAGCACCCTGGAATTCACGCTTTGTTCGCTGGCCAGTCGCTTCACGAGGCGCACCACGCTCCAGCCCACCAGCAGACTCCAACTCACAACAAGAGGAATGGCGCTGAGGTACCACTGGAGCGGAGTGAACAGCCACACAAGCTGAGTCAGCAGCGCCACGATTCCCAGCGTTTGATACAGCCGGTCGGGCACGCTCAGCACCGGCTTGTGCAGCATCACCAGTTGGGTGAGCAGCAGGGCGATCAAGGCATAGCCGAGGTTGCCCAACCAGCTGATTCGGGGGAAGGCGAAACTCGCCATCACCAGCAGGCAAAGCAGCAGAAGCAGCTGATAGATCGTTTCCTTGCGTTGCCTGTGTCCGCGTTCCAGCTGCATCGTGTTTGCCACGCTCACTTCGAGAATGGCCAGGTTTGTCGGTGCTGGCGAGTTTCATCGCCATGATGTGGCGTTCGGTTCTCCGCCATCCCGCGGCGACCCGGCTTGGAATACCGGCTTTAGCCTTGGGCCAGCACAGGACGTGATTCATGCCGATCCGCGAGGACGACAACCGCCCCAATCGCCGCTTTGGAATCCTCAACCTGGTGCTGATCGGTTTCGGTGTACTGCTGTTGATCAGCAGCTTCGTTCCCAACCAGGGCATGCAGCAGGTTCCGCGAGTGCCCTACTCGCTGTTCATTGATCAGGTGAACGACGGTGCTGTCAAGCGCGCCTACATCACCCAGGATCAGATCCGTTACGAGCTGTCTGAAGCCGAGGAAGGAGCTCCCTCGGTGCTGGCGACGACGCCAATCTTCGACATGGATCTGCCGCAGCGCTTGGAGACCAAGGGCGTTGAGTTCGCTGCTGCCCCTCCGAAGAAGCCCAATATCTTCACCACGATTCTCAGCTGGGTGGTTCCCCCGCTGATCTTCATCCTTGTGCTGCAGTTTTTCGCACGTCGCTCCATGGGAGCCGGCGGAGCGCAGGGAGCACTGAACTTCACCAAAAGCAAGGCGAAGGTTTACGTCCCCGATGAACAATCGCGCGTCACCTTTGCTGATGTGGCCGGCGTTGATGAAGCCAAGGATGAGCTGGCTGAGATCGTTGATTTCCTCAAGTCTTCGGATCGCTACGCCGAAATCGGTGCGCGGATTCCCAAAGGCGTATTGCTCGTAGGTCCTCCGGGAACCGGCAAAACGCTGCTCTCCAAAGCGGTGGCTGGAGAAGCGGGTGTGCCCTTCTTCATCATCAGCGGCTCTGAATTCGTTGAGCTGTTTGTCGGTGCCGGCGCGGCGCGCGTTCGTGATTTGTTCGAGCAGGCCAAGAAAAATGCGCCCTGCATCATCTTCATCGATGAGCTGGATGCGATCGGCAAGAGCCGTTCAGGCTCCATGGGCGTTGTCGGCGGTAACGATGAACGCGAGCAGACCCTCAATCAGCTTCTCACCGAGATGGACGGTTTTGCCTCCAAGGACAAACCGGTGATCGTGCTGGCAGCTACCAACCAGCCGGAGGTTCTCGATGCTGCCTTGCTGCGTCCCGGTCGCTTCGATCGCCAGGTGTTGGTGGACCGCCCCGATCTCTCCGGACGCAAGACGATCCTGGAGATCTACGCCAAGAAAGTGAAGCTGGCCGAAGGTGTGGATCTCGATCGCATCGCTCAGGCCACCAGCGGTTTCGCCGGCGCTGACCTTGCCAATCTTGTGAACGAGGCTGCCTTGCTGGCGGCCCGTGCCATGCGCACCAAGGTGGAACAGCAGGATCTCGGCGAAGCGATTGAGCGAGTGGTGGCCGGTCTGGAGAAGAAGAGCCGTGTTCTCCAGGACGATGAAAAGAAGGTTGTGGCTTACCACGAGGTGGGCCACGCGATCGTCGGGCACCTGATGCCCGGCGGCAGCAAGGTGGCCAAGATTTCGATCGTGCCCCGCGGCATGAGTGCACTTGGTTACACCCTGCAGCTCCCCACTGAAGAACGTTTCCTCAATTCCAGAGAGGAGCTGCAGGGCCAGATCGCCACATTGCTGGGTGGTAGATCTGCGGAGGAAGTCGTATTCGGCAAGGTCACCACAGGTGCCTCCAACGATCTGCAGCGAGCCACGGATATCGCCGAGCAGATGGTCGGCACTTACGGAATGAGCGAAACGCTTGGACCACTGGCTTACGACAAGCAGGGTGGAGGTCGCTTCCTTGGCGGCGGCAATAATCCTCGCCGCACCGTGAGTGATGCCACGGCTCAGGCCATCGATAAAGAGGTCAGGGCACTGGTCGACACCGCCCATGACCAGGCGCTGACGATCCTGCGGCAGAACATGGCACTGCTCGAAACCATTTCCCAGAAGATTCTGGAAAAGGAAGTGATTGAAGGCGATGAGCTCAAGGAGATGCTTGATGCCAGCGTCATGCCTGAGGCCATTGCCGCCTGAGGCTTGACGGATTCGTGCTTTGTCCCCGATAACAATCCTTTGAAGTCAGTCCATGACGTCCGCCACCACCAGCGTTGCTGCCGTCCTTTCGGCACTGAGCGGCAACGACTATCTGTCGTCGGCGGATGCCACGGCTGAACAGACATCAGCCCTGCTTGAACTGGCCAGGCAGCTCAAGAGTGGTGATCGCAGGATCGATCTTGGTAATCGTGTTCTCGGCCTGATCTTCACCAAAGCCTCCACACGCACACGCGTCAGTTTCCAGGTGGCGATGGCCAGGCTTGGCGGCCAGACCGTTGATCTCAATCCGCAGGTCACCCAGCTGGGGCGAGGTGAACCACTCGAAGACACCGCCAGGGTGTTGAGTCGTTTCTGTGATGTGCTCGCTGTACGTACATACGCTCAGCAGGAGCTGGCTGATTACGCCTACTGGGCCTCGATTCCCGTGATCAATGCTCTCACCGATCTGGAGCATCCCTGTCAGGCTCTGGCCGACTTCCTCACCATGCAGGAAACATTCGGTGAGCTTCAGGGTCAGACCCTGACCTATGTGGGCGATGGCAACAACGTGGCCCACTCCCTGATGCTGTGTGGTGCTCTGCTGGGCGTGAATGTGCGCATCGCCTGCCCCGATGGCTTCGAGCCCCTGCCAGGAGTGCTCGATCAGGCCCGTTCTCTGGCTGTTGGTGGTGCAGAGATCAGCGTCAGCAGTGATCCTGCAGCTGCGGTGAGCGGAGCTCAGGTGATTTACACCGATGTCTGGGCCTCCATGGGCCAGGAGCAGGAACAGCTCGAACGGCAACAGGCCTTCCAGGGATTCTGTGTGAATGAAGCGCTGCTGGCTCAGGCCGATTCCCGCGCTATCGTGTTGCACTGCCTGCCTGCCCATCGCGGTGAAGAGATCAGTGCGGAGGTGATGGAGGGCTCCGCCAGCAGGATCTTCGATCAGGCGGAAAATCGCCTGCATGCCCAACAGGCGTTGCTGGCTGCTCTGCTGGGTGGTCTCTGATCAGTGAGGCCAGGCCTGGTGGGAGAGAGCAGGGGGTTTGATCCAACCGTGATTCTCTGCTGTTCACCGGAGCTTCACCAGAACCCCTGCTGATCTGTACCAGAGCCTTGCAGTGGGGTTCACCAGAGGAGCTGTGATCTTGAAGGAGTCGAAGGGGCTTTGCACCCAACCATTCCCTTCAACGAGCACTTCAACAAGCACTCCAACCAGCCATGTCCGTCAAATCCGTCGTCGTTTATGCCCTTTCCCTCACGGTGGGCATTGGCGCTGTCACGCATGCCAAGACTCAGCTGATTGAGCAGGCATTTCTGGAGACCAGAGACACCATCGAGCTCGCTGACGCCTCTCGCGCTGATCTTGAAGACCTGAACCGGTTGCGCAGCCGCCGCGGTGGGAGGCTCGTCGCTCAGGCAAGTCTTTAGCGTCGGCCAGATCCCATCAATTCAACCTTCGTCAACGCCTCGTTACGTTTGTTAACGTTTTGGCACTATCGGAACGATGATGTCTTCCTCCACTCCCAACACCCCCGACCCTCAGAAGGTCTTCAGTGAAAAGCTCAATGGCCGTGCAGCAATGCTTGGCCTTGTGATTGGTCTGGCCGTTGAGGCTGTCACCGGCAAGGGAATTGTTCAACAGGTCTGGGGCTTCAATGAGTCGACCAAGGGAATTGATTTCTCAGGTCTTCTCAGCTTCTTCAGCTGATTGATCAGCGGCTGCAGAATCGTGACGATCGGATCGCGTTGTGCCTGGTCATGACGCGATTCAAACGACCCTCTTGATCTTGAGCTCATGTCTGCGGATGTTTTTGGCCGTTTGGTTCAAGCCAGCAGTCCATCGCTTTCAGCAGGGTTCAGCTCTCTGAATCAATCGAGCTGACCAGAATGCCCGATGTCCCGGGAGTGTATTTTTTGTCAGCTGATGGTGCTGAAATCAAAGTTTGGTGAGCGCTGACGCACAAGCAGTGACAACAGCGCCTCGGTGATGCCATGACAAGGGCAGATGAGGATTACGGCTTGAACTCGACCCAGGTGCTGATCCAACAACCGCAGGAAGACACCCTGATCGATGCCTTGAGAGGCTGCAGAAGTGCCACCGAGCTCAAAGCGCTTGAGCAACGGCTTGCAAGCACTGATTCGATTCCATTGTTCGACTGGATTTGCGACCTGCTCGTGCAGAGGCGGATTTCCAGAGGACTGGCGGCAAGACTTCTTGTTCAGCTGCACAACAACTGAGTACTGAAGAGTCGTTAACCGTCACCGCAGTAACGAATCTGAACCCCATCAGCGTTGAGCCATGGGCTCATCTCCATGCGTACCTCTTGTGTGTGCCATTTGCCGCCCTTCTAAGCCGATAACGTTGCAAAAATAGATGAAGTTACGTAAACACGATGGCTGAACAGCAATCCGAATCCAAGAGCGCCATGGAGGAGACCTTCGGGATGCAGACCTGGGTGGATGGCGAAACCTGGAACGGCCGGCTGGCGATGCTCGGTTTTGTTGTGGCCATCGCGCTTGAAGTGGCGGCTGGACAGTCACTGCTGCCAAAAATCTGGTGATTGTCACCGCACTCCAGTCAGCTGGAGTTGCTGTGACATACGCATTGGTCTAAACCAGTGTTCAATCCTGGTTTCGCCAGAGCCAACCTTGATGTGTCGAGGTTGGCTCTTTATATTTTGGTGTTTTCACGCAACGTTGCTCAGATCAGCTAACCAGTTGAATCACAGCTGAGTCGGTACATGGAGTCATGTCTGGAGATCAATGTTCTGAAAGTCGGTCATCAGGAACCACTGCCATTAGTTCATGATCGAGAAGCGAGATGCTTTCATTACCGTGGCGTGGTGATCGGGAAACTGGTTGTTGAAAAGAGTGTTTGCCTTAAGCTGATTCGATAGGGTTCAGTTAATCACGCTAATGGAAGATGATTTAAGTCGACACCTTGCCAAGTTGCTTCACTCGACTGAGGCTTATTCGAGCGAAGAATGTAACGGAGGAGCGGTCATCGAGCTGCTTTTTGATCTTCAGATCATGAAAATCGAAACTCTTGAGGATTTTCAGAAAAGACAATCAGAAGATGCCGTGAAAGAATTGATTCAGGAGTATCTCGATCGTTGAATATTCTTCCAGTTATAATTTATTATCAGCTGCAATTATCGTCAGGTACTAATTCAGCCAGTATTAATTTCTGTTCAGTATTCAGGCGGTTAAGTTCTATGGCTTTGTGAAGGATTATCCACCAGCTTTTCCATAATGAATTGTTGAATCAGGTTTCATGCAGACGGTTGATCTCCGCTTCTGGCGAGTCTGGGTGGATGAGCAGGGTGTAAGCCACCAGACAAGGCATGCATTCAACGACCATAAGCAATCTGTTTTTGCTGAAGGAGCGACTCCCCTTTGGAACGCCATCCACTACACCGGCCCAGCCACCATCATTACGCTCATTTTGATGCCAGGAGATCTAAAGGATTGGCACGAAAATCCCAGGCCTCAATGGATTATTCCTTTGAATGGAACATGGTGTGTTGAAACAATGGATGGGTGCATTGTTGAAATGGGACCCGGAGAGATCAGTTTCGGTGGTGATCAGGGAACACTGAACAACAAAGGCCACCGTTCATGGGCTGTTGGAGATACTCCTGTTGAACTGATGTTGATACAGGTTTCAGAACCACCGCCTTGGAATCCCTGTAACCCAATGTCTTGATCCTGTGCTGCAAGCAGTTTGATCGACGAAGGAGTTGGAGAGTGATCGCAAGGTGTGTGCATGACGCGTCAGAATTGGGATGGCTAACTCACGAAGTGCTGTTCAAACGCTGAATCTGATGAATAAGTACCCCACAGAATGGCATCTCGATGAAGCTGCCCTCGATTGGTTGGATCAGCTCCTTGACCAGAAGTATCGTCAAGGGGTTAATTCCAGCGATCTCTCAGCGCACGCCCGCGCACGAGAGATGATTGATTTGTGGCGTGCGCAGATGGGATCACGCCGCCATCATCAATGATCTGAACTTGTGCAATCGGTGTACCAACAAGTTTGAAAATATAGACTCAATAGCTTTGAACTTTGTGCTTCCAGCACAGTTAATGGTTGAAATTAATAGTGCGTCAAGTTTTGATTGAATTCGCTTGCACGCGCCAATCTTGTCGAGGCTGATTATCGTGGCCAGAGCATAATCACTAAAACTCCTGAAAGTGCAATACCTGCACCGATTAAGTCGCCGATATCCGGTAAGTATCCGTCAAACTGCCTTGCCCAGGCAAAAGCGAGTACGATAAAAAATCCACCATAAATGGCATAAACGCGCCCAAAATCTGAAGTGGGTTGCAAACAGGGTACAAATCCATAACCAATCAATGCAATCACTCCTGCTGCTGCATAAGTCCAGTTTTTATCTTCTCTGACAGTCTGCCAAACCAGCCAACCTCCGCCGACTTCAAGAAGTCCAGCAGCAATAAACAGGAGTATGGATAATGCAATTGTTTGAGGCGTCCAGATCAATGAACTTTCTGTAGTCTCTGCACTTAATGTTTCGGTGATCGGTTGACTTGCATCGCCATCAAGTTCTTCATTCATTGCCGATTGTTATCAGTTCTGAACTCTATCTAGCTATTGAGATCAGAATTGTCAGCGCCAAATGACACGCCCGATGGAAACGATGAAGGCTTCTTGAATGATTCTCCTCAAAAGTGGCTGCAGCGAATCACGGGAATGATCCTTGTAATCAGTATTGCTGAGTGAGATTTGTGGAGAATTTCCCTTTTGATCTGTCTGGCACAACCGAAAATAATTAAGTGATTCACTGCTGAAGCTGAATTGACAGGCAAAATTTAAGTGGAGATTTGAAAAGCCATGCTCTGACACTCAGCCTTGGCGGCGGCCACGTTGCTGGCATCAGGGATGTGTCTAGAGGGCTGCAACCGCGAGGCATCGACAACGATCCCCAATCTTTCCTCTTATGGAAGTCAGGTTCAGGGAGTTCCATGGTTTGACAAAGACTCCAAGGGAAAAAATAATCAGGAAGCGCCTCCAGGTTCGCTTTCTATCTGGACTCCAGCCTATGAAGGGATGAACCCGTTGGTTCAAAACAAAATTGATCAAATTTTAAAAGATCTGATTCAGCGTTTTGAAGGCTGATACAGCTCAGTGAATGTTATTTGGAGCAAATACTCAGATTCGAAGATTTATAAAAAATATTCTGCAAAAGTAAAAGATGGATTAGGGCCAGACTTACTGCTGGTTCATAATTTCATGATTCCAGCTCTTAGTAAAAGAAATGAAATAAAAGCAATACATCCGAAGAGTGTGAGGCTTAAGGAGCTGCGCCCAAGAATTTTTGCAGCCATCTAAAGTGAATGGAAAAATGTATGGAATTCCGTTCATTGTTAATGTTCAGTTGCTTTGCTTCAATAAACAAGTTGTTAAAAGTGCCCCTAGAACTTTTGATGACTTGATTGAAGCATCCAGGTCTGGTATTTCAACTGCGATAGGAGGAAACTTTCTTCAAACAATGTGTGGTTTGCCAGGATTCAATGCGAGATTATTTGGAGCAAAACCAAGCTCTCGTCAGGCACTCAAAAAGGGTCTGAGCGGCTGGATCACAATGCTCAGAACAAGTGATGAAGAACCCAATATGGCACTGTTTAAAAACCCATCACTGATGAAGCAATATTTTTCAGAGGGCAAAATCAGCATCATCAATTGTCAATCCATTGACTTGCCATACCTCAGAAAATCACTCGGTAAGGAGAATCTTGGAATTGTCGAGATGCCAACAGTGAACGGCAAAGAGCCTCAATCCAGGTTGACTGGGGCATCTTTTACCATTAATCCGTACACGAGCTCCAATCAGAATAAGCTTGCACTGCGTTTTAGCAACTATGCGATCAGCATTGACCAGCAGCAGCAGATTGCTATTAATTGGAACTCTCTTTTGCCCGTTAATCAAAATAGTGATTTCAATAAAGATCTTCTGCCAGTACTCAGTACTTCAGAAAAGTCTTTCATTAATTCATCTGAATTGACCGATGAAAAGCTTGAAATCATCAGCCTCAATTTTAATTCGATCCAAGATGTTTATCAAGATGCCACAGCAGGGCTGATCGACCCAGTGCAGGCCAGTAATGAAATTGTTGATCTTCTGGAGATTCAACAATGACACCCGCCAGTCAAATTGATCTGCAACCGATCATACGTTTTGCCAATGAGCTCTGGCTTGCCGTCAGCAGGCCAGCTGTCAGTACGCAGATTCTGATCATCTTTGTTGCTTTATTGTTCTGTGTGTTGCTTGAGTTCAAAGCCAAGATTGATTTTAAATCATTGAAAATACCTATCAAAAGAAGGGCTGTAGCCACTCTGATGGCTTTGGTTTTATTGTTGATGGTCTATGGCTTGATGGAGATCCTGAACAGACCCAATGGTTTGATTCAACAGATATGTTAAATGTTGCTGACTTATATCGCTTTAAGTGTTTCTTTTCAATTATTGATCCATATAGCAGGCAAAGGCAAAGCTGGTCAAATCATAAAATATAAGCGAAGGCTTTTTATGCCTGCTTTTATTGGATATGTTTTTTTTCAAGCTGATTCAAATATTTGGCGACCCAAAATCGTTGTTTGGTGCACCCATTATTCAGCTCTTTGGCACTCCTTTTAACCTTGGTGATGCACTCCTGCTAACAGTGGGGCTTTATTTATGGATTAATTTTTCATCGCTAGCTACGCAGATATTGCAATGGCTTTTTGGATCTGAAAAAATTGAAAGCCGTTAAATATCCAAAGCTATTTTCACTTTTCTTCGATACGGTCTTATTGGTTTTGGAATGTTTGTCATTGTCGGCACTATTGGCATCAATCCAACGGTGTTTGGTCTGATCACCGGTGGTCTTTCTGTGGGGATTGGTCTGGGCTTGAAAGAAATTATCAGCAATTTTGTTAGCGGTATCTGGTTGCTGATGGAGGGCTCCACCAAGCCAGGAGATGTGATCAATCTCAATCTGCTCGACAGCTCCAGTGAAGCTTTTCAAATTGCAAAAATAACTGAATGTGGGCTGAGAGCTGTAACCGTGACCAATGCTGGTGACCATTCCGAAAGAATCATTCCGAACAATTTGTTTTTTACAAACCAAATCACAACTTATACCAAAAATCATAATATCATTGCGCGAAAATCATATTTTGGCGTCAGCTATGGAAGTGATCCAAATCTGGTCATCAAGTTAATCACAGATGTTGTGACATCTCACCCAGAGGTTTTGTCTGATCCTGCTCCATCAACCATGTTCATTGCCTATGGTGATTCAAGTCTTGATTTTTATGTAAAATTTTTCATTCAGGATGTGATGGGAGGAATTCGTCTAACTAGCGAAGTGAATCTAATGATTTGGCAAGTATTGAAAGATAATTCGATTGAAATACCATTTCCACAGCGCACACTTCATATCCCAGGTTCGGTAGACATTCACACTCAAACTGTTCAGCAAAATCCATCCACGTAAGTTCTCAAATCTCGAGCATCAGGTTTCGATGAATCAGGTGAAATCCTTGTCTCTGTCATTTTTCCAAGGCTGGTTGCTGAGTTGATGCATCGTTCGTCTGCTGACGACCACCAGTCCACATGTTGGTGTCTGGCCCACCAGTCCAGGCTGGTGGACTCTCTTTCGAATGCTCAGCCACAGTTTCGTTTTGGTTGTCCAGGCCTAGTTCAGAGGGAGTGACCGGTCCATAGGTTGCAATCATCAGCAGGCTGATCATCAGAAGCGCTCCCATCGTGTGCCTGCCGTTCCCCCTTTGATAGCCAGACAGACACTGATTCGATCACAGAACCAGATGTGAAAGCCAATCGTTGCTGTTTCCCCAATTGATCCGAAACGTGCTGAGTTGGCCACTTTCAGTGGCGACTGAGTTGCACGTGAAGGCAGAATCCAGTTCATGTCCATTCGACCCTCCTCTTTAACCGTCTCTGAAGAGAGGCCTCAGGGAGAAAGCTGGCTTGTCAACGGTCAACAGCAATTGGTGCTGCACTTCAAGCCTGATGTGTCGATGACCCATGGGCAGTGGGTTGAACTGAGAACGTACAGCTGGGTTCGCCCGCAGCCGCCGGTTCCACATTCCAGGCGAAAGCTCTCACACCAAAGTGCCAGTGAGACCTGGAAGCATCTGGTCAAGGTCGGTTGGCGTCGTTGTGCACCGCCAGTCCGTTAGTCGAAGCGTTGATCGTTGAGCAGCTGCCATCCAGAACTCGATGCTTTCACGACGGCAGGCTTGATCGGTGTCTGCAAGGCAGTGAGATCAAAGATCTCTTTGCCGCATCAGAGCCTGAAGAGCTTTTGCAAACTAAAGGGTGTTTCAAAAGCTGAACTGTTCAATTATCTCTGTTGATCCCAGCGCTCTGTTTTTGATCAGCTCATCTTTCAGACTGGCCTGGCTGCATAACGGAAACCAAGTTCAGGCCAGGAGAATCAAGGAAAAGGGCGTTTTAAGCGTTAATGATCATCTGCACAACTCCGAAAACGAACAGAACCAGAACGATCGAGGCCAGGAATGACTTGCCTCGTTTTTGAATCATTTGAATCATGTGTTCTCCATCACTTAAAACAGCCTCAGTAAATATCAGCAAACTTTTTGTGTTAGTGCCATGCATTCGAGTGATTTGGCGTGCACAAAAGCTACTTAGGTTTTGACCGTTGATATTCAGTAAGTGTCGCCTGAGTCGCTTCCAGACGGAAATGATTCGCTGCGTGGTGAGCCATGCCCCTGTTTGTCCGTTGTCGATAAGACAAGCCACCTGCAGCCACAGGCTTTCGCCCGTGTCCCTTCCTGTTGACAAGGCGGGCGTTGCTGACGCTTTGAGGGGTTGTGGTTTGCGATGCGAGGCAGCGCCCAAGAGCAGCGCAAACGAAACTGATTC
>NYZI01000076.1 GCA_002687115.1 Cyanobium sp. ARS6 | reverse complement strand
TCCGCTTTCGATGTACTCCAAGCTGGAGAAGGGCGGCGATGCGGCGATCAACGACTACCTGACGTTGCTGACCGATCTTGATCTGGCGGCATTGCCTGAGAATCCGCGGGAGAAGCAGAAGGCGATGGCTCTGGCTGTGACGGCCAGCCGCCATGGCCTGGAAGCAGCCCAAAAGGCGCAGAGCGATGCGGCCACCCTGGTAAGCAGCGGCGGTGACGCCAGTGCCGATGTGCCCGAGGTCTCTCTTGCGCGGGTGAACTTTCCGGCCAAGGCGTTCTATCTGCTCAGTGCCGTGGGTATCTGTGCCAGCAGCAGCGAGGCCCGGCGTCAGATCAAGGGTGGTGCCGCTCGGCTGGAGGGAGAGAAGATCACCGATCCCAATCAGGAGTTCGCCTCGGCGACGGAACTGGAAGGCAAGGTGCTGCAGCTGGGCAAGAAGACCTTCCGCAGGCTGGTGGGCTGATGGCGATCCACCCCGCCGATCGGATCATTGTGGCTCTCGACGGCATGGCACCGGATCAGGCCCTTGGCTTTGCAGTGCAGGTGGAGGGCTTGCGCTGGGTGAAAGTGGGCCTGGAGCTGTTCGTGCAGGCGGGGCCCGGGATCGTTGGCCAGCTGCGGGGGCAGGGCCTGCGGGTGTTTCTCGATCTCAAATTCCACGACATCCCCGCCACGATGGCTGGTGCCTGCCGGAGGGCAGCGGCGCTGGGGGCTGAATTAATCACCGTGCATGCCTGCGCCGGAAGCGAAGCACTGCAGGCGGCCCAGGCCGCGGCGGCGGAGGGGGCGCAAAGCACGGGATTGACGGTGCCCACCCTGCTGGCGGTGACGGTGCTTACCAGCTGGGAGGAGCAGCGTTTGCAACGTGAACTCGCCATTGTTCAAGGTATTGCCGAGCGTGTGCCGGCGTTGGCGCAGCTGTCGGCAACCGCCGGCATTGGTGGATGTGTCTGCTCACCGCTTGAGGCCGCGGCACTGCGGGAGCAACACCCCGAGCCTTTCGCCCTGGTCACGCCGGGTATTCGCCCGAGGGGCGCTGCTGTTGGGGATCAGGCCAGGGTGATGGGGCCCGCAGAGGCGATTGCAGCGGGGGCAAGCCAGCTGGTGATCGGCAGGCCGATCACTAAGGCCGCGGATCCCTGTGCGGCATTTGCAGCCTGTTGCGTCGAGCTCAGAACCTGAAGCTCAGCCGGCCTCGCAGACCAGGTGCATTCCGCATCAGGAATAGGCCTGTGTTGGCGAGTCATTAATGGAGGCCGATTTGGTTCAGGATGCTGAGGCTTCGGTTGATGACGCAGCACTGAACGCCAAAGTCCGACCGCCATGCATCCACCCATATCTCTGCGCTGGCAGCACTGCCGGATTCGTAAACGCCTCAGTAGCAGTGCGGCTGAGGGCGGTGCCCCGGCCTGGTGGGTGGAACTGGAGTTGGCAGACAACCCCCGAATCAACAACATTCAGTCAGCCATCACGATGCTTTTGAAGTTCACGAACTCGTGAATTCCAAGTTTCCCGAGTTCGCGTCCGAAGCCACTGTCTTTGCAACCCCCGAATGGAACCCTTGGATCACTTTTCACAAAATCGTTAATGGCGATCGAGCCTGCCTGGAGCTGTTGAGAAGCCAGAGCAAGGGCACGACTGCGGTTCGCTGAAAAGATGGCTGCACCGAGTCCGAAACGGCTCATGTTCGCCAGCGCGATGGCTTCCGTTTCATCTTTTGCCCGCACAAGGCTCACCACCGGACCGAACACTTCATCGTCAAAAACAACGCTGCCCGGTTGAACGTTGTCGAGAACAGTGGCCGGGTACCACCAACCGGGTTGATCGGGAATCATCCCTCCTTGGATCAGTTCACATCCCTTTCCAAGACTGGCCTGCACCTGGCGATGGACCTGATCACGGAGATCACGGCGTGCAAGGGGCCCCAGTGAGCACTGTTCATCCATTGGATCGCCGGAATGAACCGACTCCAGCCTCTGCAGCACTGCACTGCGAAAAGCGTCGTACACCGATTCGACGACGATCAACCGTTTGGCAGCAATGCAAACCTGTCCAGAGCAGAGCATCCTGCTCTGGACACATTTTTGTGAGGCGAGTGCGACGTCTGCATCCTCCAAAATGATGTAGGGGTCCTGTCCGCCAAGTTCGAGAACACATTTTTTGAGATGTCTGCCTGCCAGAGCCGCCACAGCCCGTCCTGCAGCTTCGCTGCCGGTGAGCGTCACACCCCGGACAAGGGGGTTGGCGATGACCTTTTCGGTGTCAGCCGCTCTGATGGCCAGGTTGCAGACCACGTGGTCGGGGAGACCGGCTTGACGCACCAACGTTTCAATGGCCTGACTGCAGCCGGGCACGTTGGAGGCTCCTTTGAGAACCAGGGTGTTTCCAACCATCAAGGCCGGCGCCAGTGCACGGAACACCTGCCAGAACGGAAAGTTCCAGGGCATGACCGCGAAGATCAACCCCAGGGGGCTTGCAATCACATCGGCGCGGGATTGATCAAGTTCTATGCCGTCCTCATGGAGATACTGCTGCCCCATTGCGGCGAAGTGGCGGCAGACCCAGGCACATTTATCGAGCTCAGACCTTGATTCACGCAAGGGCTTTCCCATCTCCTGGGTGATCAGGCAAGCCAGTTGCTCGCGATCCTCTTCGAGCTGCGTGGCAATGGCCAGCAGAGCACTGGCGCGATCCTGGGCTGAGGACTTCTGCCATTTCAAAAAGGCCTGATGGCAGCACAGAATTTTCTCCTGCGTTTCAGCGGGACTTAGTGCTGGATGCCTGGCCAGTTCATTGCCGCTGGCTGGATTGATCGAGACGAATTCAGACTCGCTCATCAGCGGTTTGTGACCTCTGCTCAGCATCCTTGCAATGGTCTGTTCAACTGACAGAGGTTTTTAAATCGATGGGCATCCGACGTGCTGGCCTGCTCTTCCAGGGCGTTCATGTGCTGCTCGGCATCCAGTTGCGCGGCCAGTTCCTGTTGGCGGAAGTGTTGCAGCCGGTGCGTCGCCTCATGCATCAGCGTTCTAATGAGTGTCACATCGCTGCTATGGATGTTGCCGCAGAGGCCGATGCGATTGCGTGCAGGAGCGTAAAAGCCCTCCAGTCCATTCTGGCAGTCATCCAGCAGCAGCACCCGTGTTCGGCCTGCGCTCTCCACCTGGGCGATCAGGGTTAGAAGGGCGATTCAGGCCGCCGCACTCAAGGCTTCTGCCCTAACTGCGGTTCTGTGCCGTTGATCAGTCGCTGGATGTTGCTGCGGTGTCGCCAGAGCACCAGCAACATTGCCACCAGGGCTACCACCAGATTGGCGTTGCTGTCTGAACCGGCGGCCATCAGCAGTGGCAGGCTCACCGCGGCCACCACGCTTGCCAGCGACACGATCCGGCTGATGCTGAACACCGCCATGAACATGCCGAAGCAGGCCAGTCCCACCGGCCAGGCCAGGCCGAGAAACATGCCAAAGCCAGTGGCCACCGCTTTGCCTCCCTTGAACCCGAGCCACACCGGCCAGATGTGGCCGGCGAGGGCCGCAAGACCTGCCAGCACCTGAATCCAGTCGATCAGCGCCGATGTCGGGTTGAGGCTTCTGGCCAGCAGCACCGCTGCAGCTCCTTTGGCCACGTCAACAAAAAACACAGCCAGAGCAGGCCCTTTGCCCACATTGCGCAGCACATTGGTGGCGCCGGTGGAGCCGGAGCCGATCGTGCGCAGGTCAATGCCCTTGCACCATTGGCCGGCCAGGAAGCCGCTTGGAATCGAGCCGAGCAGATAGCCCAGCAGCAGCGTGAGGAGGGGCATCAGAGCAGGTCTTCGTCGTAGTCGTAGGTTTCGCCTGGGCCGGCTGCAAAAGCCAGCCAGAGCGGAAACTGAAGCACGGGGATGTCCACCACCCGTTCCGCTGCGTCGATCAGGATCAGGGGAACTTCACCGCGTTCCTCAAGTCGGTCCGCCCGCTCCACAAGGGCATCTCCACGTTCAAACAGAACGATGCCGCTGCTCGGACCGAAATCCTCCCGACCCAGGCCCAGAGCATCCTGCAGGCCTCGTCTCCAGTCGCCGAGGCGTTCGGGCTGTCCTGCCAAAACCAGGGTCTGGAACTGATCGCCGTAAAGCTCGCCGATGACTGCGATCAGGGCCGCCCCAACCAGCACATTGCGAGGTCGACTGCCGCGACTGGCCTGAGCTCCCCTGCCTCCCTGATTGAAAAACCAGTCTTCAAGCAGAGCAATGTCGCTGTCGTCCAGGCTGCGGCGCAGTTTCCAGGGCTCTGCGTAGAAGTCGGGCTGCTCCAGAAAACGTTTGAGGTTGCTGCGAATCAGCTCCTCATCGGGGCGGAAGGTGTCGGCCAGAGCGGGAGCGCCGCTGGCGTTGGCCATCGCCTGTTCAGCGGCGGCTTCAGCGGCCTGCGCATCCAGTGGTGACGGCTTCACCACCACCGGCTGGGCCACCAGCTCCAACGTTTCCACCGACTGTGCCAGCCCCTGCAGGGCCCCACCCAGATACTCCTGAAACCCTTTGACTCGTCTGGCGATCGCATCGGACTGGCCAGCAAAGCTTGCAGCCATCTCCTGATCCAGCTGCTCCTTGCGCTGTTGGAGAGCTTCGATCTCCTGTTGCAGGTTGTCGCGCCGCGACTGGAGATCGATCAAGGCCAGCCGGATCAGCGTTTCCGGCGCAGGCTCTTGGTCATCACCTGCGGCGATGGATTCCTCACTGGGCGCCGCTGGGGCCTGCGGCGCCTCTTCGAGTGGCAGATCGTTGTCGTCAGGCATGGTCGACTTGTCCTGAACTCATTTCAGCGGATCGCCGGGTTCATGGCCCGAACACAACGTTCTCGTTGCGTTCTCTTGATGATTCTGTGATCTTGCCCAGTCGCTAAGAGGGCGATGTCGCTTGTTCAGGGCTTGGGAGTCTCCAGGGAACCCACCCGCTGTTCCAGCTGCTGGCGCAGCTCAGCGGGCTTGAAGAGAATCGGCAGGAAGTGGATGCTCTTGACTTCGCGGAAATAGAACAGTCCTGGCAGCCAGGGGGCAAACAGACGCCAGCTCTGCCATTCGGCGTAGGGAAACCGGCGCAGCTCCTGTTGTCCTCGCCACACCACAAGCGTGTCAGCGGTGAATTCAAGACGCAGGCTGTAGGTCTGCACCAGCAAAAACACACCGAAGAGTCCCACAACCGCTGTGGGCCATGGGCTCAAGGGCAGGGGCAGCAGGCAGGCACTGAACAGAATGATCAGCAGCGCCAGTCGCGGGCTGGGGCTGATGCTCACAGTGTCTTGCTCTGACCCGGAGGATGTTGCGGTCATGGTTTCAGGAGGAGGCTTCAGCCTCCAAAGAGGATTTGAGTTAAGAGGACGTCCATCAGAGCCACGGTCACCAGGATCATCACCACCGCGCCTGTGGTGCTGGTGCCCACCTCTTTCGGTCCACCCTGGGTGGTCATGCCCCAGCCACAGGCCAGCACGGCGATCTGAACTCCAAAGACCAGAGCCTTCACCAACATGAAGGGGAGGTCATCCGGGACGAGCCAGGTGCGTGCTGAATTCCAGAACACAGCAGGTGGGATCTGATAGATCTCCGTGCTGCTGATCTGGCCTCCCAGGAGCGCCACCGCAAAAAACAACAGGCACTGCACCGGAGCCATCACCACCATGGCGATCAGGCGTGGAACGACCAGATATTCCACGGGGTCAGTGCGCAACATGGTGATGGCGTCGACCTGTTCGGTCACCTTCATGGTTCCCAGCTGGGCCGCGTAGGCGGTGGCCACCTTTCCCGTGAGCAGCGTGGCCGTGAGCAGGGGTGCGATTTCACGAGCCAGGCCAATCGCCAGAACGCCGCCAACCGTGGTGCTGGCCCCCATGTTGCTCAGTTCCTTGGCGACCTGAATGTTGAACACCGTGCCGGCAGCTAGTGCCGTGATCACCACAATCAGAAAACTGCCGGGCCCGGCTTCCTGGAGCTGATCGAGCAGGTCAACGGTGTTGATCCTCCCTTTGGCCGTTGCCGTCACCGCCTGTCCGCCGATGATCAGGCTGCTGCCCAGCCTGTTCAGCCAGCGTGGCGATTTCAACTGAGTTCTGAATCGGAAGGAGGTCATGCGCGTTGCAGATGGGCTCCGCGATCGGGCCAGTTTCGGGTCACCATCAGACCGAGCAGGACCATGCTGGCTGGTATCAGGCCCATGCTCATGCGAATGGCGAGAAGAGCATTCTGGGGCTGTTCGATGAAGCTGAGAGCGCCATCGCAGATTTCGGTGGAGATGTAACCGGTGAGTGAAAGCAGTGCGCCGAACACACTCATGCTGATGCCGATGATCAGCTTCTGGCCAAACACCATCCAGGCCGTATAGAGGCCGGCCGGATGGGTTGGATCGGCATCAATCGCATCCGGCAGCAGCGACCAGGGGATCAGATAGGCGGTGGCTGCTCCCAGGCCCACCAGCATGATCAGGCCAATCAAGGGAATCAGCTCTGCCGTGGTGCCTCCGTTCTGCATGGGCGGGAAGACCATCGAGAGCAGGCAGGCCAGAATCCAGATTCCAGCTCCCCAGCGCAGCGCAACCAGCCTGCCTTTGCGATTGGAGAGCAGGCTCCAGAGTTGCAGGCCGAACAGAGCGCTCAGCTGGAAGGGCAGCAGAATCCAGGTGGAAAGGTCGGGGGGGACTCTCACCACCTGGACCAGCCAGATCAGGGCGACCACCTGCATCAATTGCAGCCCGAACCACAGCAGCAGGTACAGCCCGAGAACCATCAGAAAGCGCGGATTGGAGCGGATCCTCCTGAATTGTTCCAGAGCGGGTTCAGCCTGGTTGCTTGGTCGCTGAGCACGCTTGGCGAAGGGTGCGAGGCCCCAGCAACAGCACAGTGTCGCCAGGGCGGCGATGCTGCCGGTGATCTGCCCCATCCGCAGATAGCCATCGGCGCCGTCGGTCAAAACGATGGAGGCGACAATCAGACCGCTGAGCCCGGCGAGAATCGAGCCCGTGAAACGGGCAGCATTGAGCCTGGTGCGAATCGCCGTGCTGGTGGTCAGCTCCGTGGAAAGTGCCGCATAAGGCAAATTGACGCTGGTGTAGGACGACATCAACAGGACGGCCATCACCACGTAGTAAGTGGTGCGCTGAAAGGTGTTGCCGTCTGGGACCCACCACATCGCCGCGAGCGTGATTCCCAGGGGGAGTGCTGCACCGAGCATCCAGGGAATGCGTGGTCCCCAGCGGCTCTGGGTGTGATCACTCATCCAGCCGATCAATGGATCGTTGATGGCATCCCAGACTTTGATCACCGTGAGCAATGAGCCGGCGATGATCGCCGGAAGCCCGGCGGCACAGGTGAAGAACGGGAACAGGTAAAAGCCAAGCTGCGTCGCAGCCAGTCCTGTGCCTGCATCACCCAGTCCGTAGGCGACCATCAGGCGGCGGCGGGATCCCCCGGGAAGGGTGCTGGAGCTCATCAAGCAGGGAGGGGCAGACGGACCGCCATAATGAATGCGCACAACACCTGCGATCACGCCTCTCAAGGCGTTGGTACAGATGTTTCTGTGCGGGCGTAGTTTAGTGGTAAAACCTCAGCCTTCCAAGCTGATGATGCGGGTTCGATTCCCGCCGCCCGCTTCGATTTCAAGCTTGAGAGATCTGAGGTTTCGCCGCTCAGACCCTCAGGTCGCTGGTGTACTCGCGAGCCACCATCACCACCAGGCTTCTTGCTTCGAGCGGAACTCCATCAGCACTCCAGGGTTCAGGTGTCTCGGGAAGGTCTTCACCTGCGGGACGTGCTGTGTCGATCAGGCGGTGCCAGGGAGATGCCGGCTTCGGCAGATCGAAGTGCATGCCCTTGTAGTAAGCGTTGAAGCCAGCCCAGAGCACGGCTCCCCGTTTGCCTCGGTGCACGCTCATCGCCAGGCAGTGGGACCAGCTGGCCCAGTCGGGTTTGCCCAGTTGCACACCGTGCCACTGGCGCCACAAGCCATCGGGATCACTGCTGCGGCGATGCGGCTGTTCACTGTGACCAACCGCCGGATTCAACAGTTCGGTCAGCTGTGAGCGCAGTTTCAGCAGTCGCCGCACGAAGGTGAGCAACTCTCCGTCGCAGTGTTCTTTCGACCAGATCATCCAGCTGAGTGGGGTGTCCTGGCACCAGGTGTTGTTGTTGCCTCCCTGGCTGCGACCCACCTCGTCGCCCATCAACAGCATGGGCACGCCGCGTGCAAGCAGCAGTGTGCTCAGCATGTTGCGTTGCTGGCGTTTGCGCAGGGAGTTGATCGCATGGTCACTGCTGGGACCCTCAACGCCGTGGTTCCAGCTGTTGTTGTGATTTTCTCCGTCGCGGTTGTCCTCACCGTTGGCAAGGTTGTGTTTGCTGTTGAAGCTGACCAGATCCATCAGCGTGAAACCGTCGTGGGCCGTGAGCAGATTCACGGAGCGACCCAGACTCGCCGGCCTGCCGTTGTACAGGTCAGGGCTGCTGCGCAGACGCTGTGCCATCGACCAGGTGCTGTCGTCGTCGCCTTTCCAGAAGCTGCGCACGGCATCACGGAAGCGGCCGTTCCAGGTCCCGATGCGCTTGGCTGGGAAATCATTCAGTCGATAAAGACCACCGCAATCCCAGGGTTCGCTGACGAGTTTGAGATCGCTGAGCAGCGGGTCGGCCTCCATCGCCTCAAACAGTGCGGGCTGATCCAACGGCTTCAGTCCTTCGCCCCGGCTCAGCGCAATGCCGAGATCAAAGCGGAAGCCGTCCACACCCAGCTCCACTGCCCAGCAGCGCAGCGATTCCAGGATCAGTTCCCTGCTGAGCGGCTGATGGGCGGCAATGGTGTTGCCGCAGCCACTCACGTCTAGGTAGTCACCTTTGTCGTTCTGGTGGTAGTAAGTGAGATCGGCGAAGCCACGCCAGCTCAGTGTGGGCCCAGCCACATTGCCTTCGGTGGTGTGGTTGTAGACAACATCGAGCAACACCTCCAGGCCGGCGTCGTGACAGGCCGCCACCAGTTCACGCATCTGCGCCCTGGCCTGCAGCGGGTCGTCGCCGCTGATGTAGCCCTGATGCGGCGCAAACCAACTCAGCGGGCTGTAACCCCAGACGTTGTCTCGCCCCGGCGGTGCATCCTGCGGATCAAATGCCTGTACGGGGAGCAGTTCGAGCGTGGTGATGCCCAACTGCTTGAGGTAGGGGATCTTGTCGATCACGCCCAGCAGACTCCCCTGTCGATCCTGGGCCACGTTGCTGTCCCTGCGACGGGTGAAGCCGCCCGCATGCAGCTCGTAGATCACGGTCTGTTGCCAGCTGTGCCGTGGCCTGGGGTGGGCATCGAAATCGAAGTGGTCCCGCTCGCAGACCACTCCCTTCAGACAGCAGTCGGTGTTTGGTGACGCACCGGTGGCGGCTTCGCGCTTGTAGACCGACCAGCCCGTGATGGCACGAGCACAGGGGTCCAACAGCACCTTCGCGGGCCTGAATCCATGGCCTCCAGGTGCGAGAGGTCCGAACACCCGGTAGCCATAGCAGCAACCTGCTGTCAGGCCCTCCACCTCCACATGCCAGTAATCGCCGGAACGGTGGTTCCCATCGCTCAGATCAATCAGCTGTTCCGGGCTGCTGGCCTCTGCGGCGGCGAAAATCAGCAGTTCCACGCGGTTGGCCCCTGGGGCTGCCACCGAGAAATTCACGCCATGGGCCGTGATGCTGCTGCCAAGGGGCCAGGGTCTGCCTTGCCGGATCGCGCTCAAAGATCCACTCCCAGGGAGCAGGTGAAGCCTTCAAAGTAGTGACAGCTCCGGTGATGCATCGTGTCTGTGATGACCTCCTCTCTGGAGCCAGGCCGTCCGCCTTTGCAGATCCGGCCTGATCTCTGGGTTTTTCCACCCAACCGAGACTGTCGCGGAGGCTCGTCCTGGTGGCTTGATGTGGATCCTGAGCCCGTTCTGATCGACTGTCCGCCGCTCAGCGAAGCCACGTTTGCAGCCCTGCGGGACCTCTCGCAAGGCCGTTGTGCCCGCATCCTCCTCACCAGTCGTGAGGGGCATGGACGGCTCCGGCGCCTGCAGGAGCGCATGCCATGGCCTGTGCTCGTTCAGGAGCAGGAGGCCTATTTGCTGCCAGGCGTTCAGCAGCTTGAAACGTTCTCCGAAGAGACCGTCACGCGCTCGGGTCTGCGACTGCTCTGGACGCCAGGCCCCACTCCCGGTCATGCGGTTGTGCATGCGCCGGAGCCTGTGAATGTGCTGTTCTGCGGACGTTTGCTCGTGCCATGCGACAAGGATCAACTGGCACCTCTCCAGCATCGGCGCACCTTTCACTGGCCCCGGCAACAGCGCAGTCTGCATCGACTACGACATTGGCTTCCCCCAGAAGCCGCTCCAGAACTGGCTTCTGGAGCGGGGCTGGGTGCTTTGCGTGGTGCCCATCTGGCCCCCTTCCACAGCTGGAATCAGCAGACAGAAGCAGCATTTGACACGCCCTGATCCACACAAGATTCGGTGAAAGCATTGCGGCACGGTGTTTTTCGGTTGCCGCACAGCGATTGTCTCCATACGATTAGCGCGCTAAGGGAAGCCGTGCGGATGTCGACCTCCGCATCGTCGATCCAACCGCTTCCGCCACTTTCCCCACCCAATGAACAAAGCCGATCTCGTCAACCTGGTTGCCGCCCGCACCGAGCTCACCAAGACCGATGTCTCCCTGGTGGTGGATGCCGCCATCGAAACCATCATTGATTCCGTTGTGGAGGGCAAGAAAGTCTCCATTCTCGGCTTCGGTTCCTTCGAGCCTCGCGAGCGCTCTGCCCGCCAGGGTCTGAACCCCAAGACCGGCGAGAAGATCAAGATTCCCGCCAAGCGCGTTCCTGCCTTCACCGCCGGCAAGATGTTCAAGGACCGCGTTCAGGGCTGATCGTCTCCGGATCTGTTGATCGGGGTGGTCCTCTGGGGCCACCCTTTCTTGTGTGAATCTTCCTGATCCTCTTCGGTCTGTTTTTGAGCGGGGGCGACAACTGCGTCTGCGCGGCTACAGGGGTCGTTTCGCTCCGACTCCCTCTGGCCCACTGCATCTGGGCAATTTGCGCACGGCCCTGATCTCCTGGCTGCAGGCTCGGCTCAATGAAGGGGAATGGTTGCTTCGGATTGATGACCTCGACACCCCGCGCATCCGGGTCGGTGCCGTTGAGTCAGCTTTAGAGGATCTTCGCTGGCTTGGGCTGCACTGGGATGGTCCAGTGACCATGCAGAGCCAGCGCCTCGCTCTTTACAACGCCTGTCTTTCCGCATTCCGGAATGAACAGCTGCTCTATCCCTGCCGGTGCACGCGTCGTCAGCTTGGTTCAGGCCAACGCTACCCAGGGACTTGCCGAGAGATGGCCAGGGGCTGGGGCCTGCAGGACGGTCGATTGCCGGCCTGGAGGCTGAGAGTGAATCCTCTGGATGAATCACGCTGCGGCGACTTGGTTCTGCGCCGCTCTGATGGATTCATCGCCTATCACCTTTCAACAGTGGTGGATGAGCTGGCACTGGGAATCACAGAGGTGGTGCGGGGCTCCGATCTGGAGGTGGTGTGCATTGCCCAGCAGGCCGTGATTGCCTCGTTGGAGGAGCAATCTCCTGGCTACCGACACACACCGCTGCTCTGTGATCCACAGGGGCAGAAGCTCTCCAAACGAGACCATGCAGCAGGGCTGGCTCCTCTTCAGGATCAGCAGTGGTCGCCGCAGAGGGTGGTGGGATGGCTCGCCGGTTCTCTGGGACTGGTTGACCAGCACTGCTCTCTGTCGGTCGACGAGCTGTTGCAGGAGATGCGAGCCAGATCAGTGCCGTTGCGCAGTTGCTTCGAAGATCAGGATTCTTAAGGAAGCCTTCGGGATCACAAACGCCCGCAGCTCCCACACTGAAGATGCTTTGACGGCGTGGACATGGCGATCTGCTCGAGCTGCGGTGGTAGTGGCATCAAACGCATCAGCGAGCAGAGCTTCCGCACTTGTCAGGATTGTCTGGGCAGAGGAGTTCTTCAGTCTGTCTCCTCATCCCGGGCAACATCTTTCACCGTCGCTCACTCCCCTGGGGAGAGCATTGAGAAGCCTTCAGAGGTGATCGATAGAGGATTGATCAAGACAGTGGAGACTTCCGCTTCTGCCAGATAAAGAATGTGGCCGCCGCCACGACAGCCAAAAGGGGTACAGCGGTGAACAGCAGAAGCGCGACCGCGGTCCAGTCGGTGTACATCCGATCATCGCTCGAGTGTTTTGATTCTTTCAGTTGATCTCGGTCCCATCTCTTGATCAGCCACTTCTCGAACGACTGGCTCAAGGCATTGATGTTCGCAATCGTTGCTGTTGGAGTCGGCAGCGTTGCAGCGCCGGTGCATGCAGCATCTCTTGATCGGGCGCGTCCGCTTCTGATCGCCTGTTTCCGCAGTGCCCATGCGCCCAGCTGTAATCAAGCTCTTGTGCTCACTGAAGCAATGCAGAGCCGTGCCGCTGATCGCGAGCTCTATCCCTGTCAGACCCTTTTGCTCGGACTGCAGGCGGAAGTGGTGATGGTGCAGCTTGCTGAACAACGTGGTCAGGGAGCCTTCGAGACGCTGCGTGATAGCGAGCGACTTTGTGCAGGCCTTTGATCAGATTTCACCATTCCGTCCAGAATGGGGGTGTTTGTATCAGGCGTTTTGCGAGTGTTTCTGGTGAATCTTGCCGCGCTGGTCTCGATCAGCTCAGCACTTTTCAGTTCTGTTCGGGCACAAGTGCGTTTCGACGATTGCCAGCCTGTTGCCGGTGGCGGGATCACCTGTAACACCGTTCCTTACGGAAACACCCGTGCCGATATGGTCGACGGTGAATTTGATTTGATGGATCAGGCCAGTCCTGGATGGGCTGAATACAACCCCTATGAGGGGTACGACGACATGCTCGGGGGCAACCAGACCTGATGGAGGGAGCATCAGGATCTCTGTTGGATTCACTCCATCTGGGTTAACCCCATACAGAGAGATCAACGAAGCAGCAATAGCTTGCTCAGGAAGTCATGCATCTGTTGCACAGCCAGATGCAGATTGGCGAGTTCACTGTGGCCTGAACGTTTTCTTGGTTTGAAGTTGTGATCACCATCGGGAATCCAGGAGGGTTGCAACCGTTCTGAGAGTGCGTAGTTCACCACGTCCTCTTTTCTGCCCATCGGATCACGTTCTCCCTGAACAATCAGGGTTGGTGTTTGCAGATTCTGTAAGTGCCCAATGCGTACTTTTTCCGGTTTGCCAAGAGGGTGAAAGGGATAGCCAAGACAGATGCATCCCAGAATTCTGTTATTGCTCCACAGCTCATCCGCCAGCATGCTGGCGATTCTTCCTCCCATGGATTTTCCTCCGATGATCAGTGGTTGGTTGGTGGGTAGAGACTTCACCTGGTTGTCAAAACACTCCAGGAGGATGTCGGCTCTGTTCGGCGGTGTTTTGCGGCCGCTTGTGCGTTGCTTGGTCATGTAGGGAAATTCGAACCGGATCACCTGCCATGCGTTCGCCGCAAGGCCTTCAGCCATCTGCTGCATAAAGGGGCTTCCAATGCCGGCTCCAGCACCATGGGCCAACAGGATGTTGGCCAGCCCAGGGTCAGGACCACACACAAGCGTGTTGTCCATGGTGACTCGTTCTGCATTGGCCAAGTCAAGGCTCGCATGGCCTGAATGTGCAGAGCAGGAGGGATATTGATATTGACCTTCTCCTCTCGGGAAATCACCAAAATTTTCGTAGTTGTCAATTAACTAATATTTTTCTTTAAAAAATGTCGTAGTTTTACTGCAACATGCTGCAGGCCTGAATCATCTGTATCGAAGATTTGTAAAATCACGAGCCAGAAAATGTCTATATGCTGCTGATCTCAATATCAAGATTGGCGTTGCTGTTGCAAATAGTGTGACTGGCTATCAAATCAGACCACTTGCTTGCGCCAAATGAGGCTTAAGTGCATTAAAAAGTCACCTGGTTCGCATTGATTTGATCGATAAAAATGACTCGACGACTTTGAAACATTGAATTCAAAATTGTGCATCAATCAATACCTCTTGGGCAATGCTCCTTCTTAATGTGTTTAAAACAAAGTTGTTGCTGTGTTCAATTACAAAATTCTTTTGGTTACATCACCAATAGCTTTTTCTGTGATCAGCACAGCGTTCTGGCTCACCAGATGGGAAATTCTTGTCTGGGGTAAGCAATTTTTTGGAGTTCCCTCAATTCAGAATCGCAAAGAGTGGATTGACAGCCCACTAGCACCCTTTAAAAGGAAAGATGGTGGCTACCCTGTATTCACCGTTAGGACTCTGGCTGTCAATGCGCTGGGTATCCCTACGGTGTTTTTCTTAGGCGCCCTTGCTGCGATGCAGTTCATTCGTAGAGCAACCCTTTATTGACGCATGGACTCATTCGAATTTCTTGAAGAATTTGTTTTTGCTGCTGTTTATTTCTCAGCATTGATTTGGTTTTCAATGTATTTAGTTACAGGTTATATTTATTTAATTGGGTAGCGCGAAGAATTCATCAAGCAAGAAAATTATGCCAGCTCTCAATTCAGAGTGTTTGGTTTATTTAAACAAAAAAGCTCACTTGAGTCAGTTTACTGCAAGGTAGATGCAATATTTTCAATAATATTTTGCTCTTGCAGAGTGTAAATAGCCCTATAAAGGGCAGAGTCTGCGCCTGCCTCCCCGCTATGAATTCGTATCAATGCTTGTCGAATGAGTTCTGCAAGTAGAGCTTGAGTTTGGTCTTCCAATTTCGGCAGAGAACTCTGTGAAAATTCTACTTAGCAACTAGTTTTTGCTTATTCATCTCGGACTCGCTGAGACGATCAATGAGATCAAGGTCAGTTAGATTTTTCCCCTGTCGTTGAGCAATTTGTTGCGTCTCGGCGGGTCATGTTGTCAAAGTGCTGTACTTGCTTGCCTTAAGTTTTTCAATAAAGGGTTTGTGAAATGAATTCCATTGAGCGCATTGCCCGGCAATTGTTTTGCTCACTTGCAGTGATTCTATTCTGCTCGCTGCTGGTTCTCCCCTCGAAAGCTTTTGCGATTTATCCGAGTGGAGGGGGTCTTCCTGATCTTGGTCTTGATCGAAGTCTTCAGGGAAGTGACCAGGCTACAGAGGCTTTCAAGGAAAAATTTCCCTTCTACGAGCGAGATGAGGATGGAAAGCCGATCACCAAGGAATTCGTTAAATACGATCTGGCCAACTACGACTTGTCTGGTCTTGATCTGAGAGGTGCTCTCTTCAGTGTGGCAACACTCAAGCGAGCAGATCTTGAGGGAGCCAATCTTGAAGGAAGTATCGCCTACGCCACACATTTTGAAGAAGCTAATCTCACAAATGTGAATTTCAGAGATGCCGTTTTAACAAAGAGCTTTTTCATGGCAACAACGATTGATGGAGCAGACTTTTCCGGTGCAATTATTGATGCTCCTCAGCGGGAGGAGATGTGCTCAAGAGCTGCTGGCGTCAATCCAGTGACTGGTGTTGAAACGTATGACAGTCTCGATTGTCTGAGTCTGAATATGCGCTCTTCAAAGTCGTAGCTAGTTTCAGATCTCCAATCTTTTGAATAACTGAATTTGTGTATTTGGCTTCGCATAAATTCATGCGAAGTCAAATTTTATGTTGTGATGAACTGGTACTCAGGCTCCTTTCTGAATGCTTGCTGTTTACTCGGATAGTCTGCCGAGTCGAATCTGTCGTTGGATTACTTTCTGAAGATGTTCCACCTTTCTTTCTAGCTCTTCTACTCGGTCTTGAAGCTCAGCATCATTTTGCTGTTGACTAGCTCTTTTGGTCTGCCTGCCTTCGTTCATCATTTCAGTGTAAGTTAGAGATCTTTGTTGGTCGTTTCTTTTGGTTGATGACATTGTTGATTTGTTTTTTGTGGAAACATAAAACTCTGTGGGCTTATTCAAGCTAAAAGAATAGTGAGCAAGATTCCTGTTAGTACGCCTTTGGCGAAAGTGATCCACAGAATTTGATAATCAGAAAGACCCGTTTTTTGTTGTATTTTGATAATTAATTTCTTGTGAGCACGAACAATACGGTTGCTCATCAAGCGTCTTTGTAGGTAACGCCATCATGAACTTATCCAGTCCACTTGGCAAGCCTCTTTCCCTGACAACAATTGATCTGTTTGTTACCATACAAAGCTATTGCTTCAGCAGAGATCAACAGTCAAGATTAGAAGCCCTTTTCAGGTGTCTCGAACTCTCTGAACAGAGCTCCTGCTTCTTCAGTGCAATCCTGTCTTATCAGGTCGCGAATTCGAGCTTCCCACCAAGGCCCAACTCTGGCCTCGGCATGTTGGAGAAACACGGGATCAATGAATCCCGGAGTCGCTTCTTCAGATTCTCCGAAGTGGCGTGTTGACAAGGATTCACTTGATAATGGGAAAAAATTAGTCCATTGCTTAAAGCAGGATGTATTGATCAGATCAAGCTCAAGTAGCGATTGAAATCCCATCTCCTTGCCGTGCTGACGATGGTTATGTCCTTTTCACGGCCTGAGTCCGACTCGCATCGCAGCTGTGAAGCGTCATGTCATGCTGCTGTTGTCGTTCCATGGTTTGTTGTGAAGCGTGTCCCCGGGATCGGTTTTCTGGCGCTGCTCGGAATCAGCTGCGGAAGCCCTGCGCTGGCCAATATCAAAGATGAGTTTCAACGAGCTCAGGGCTGTGACTACTTCAAAGCTGATTTTGTCAGTGATGTAGGTGTTTATAAGGATTCGGAGGTACGCTTTTGCATTAGCGATGATCAGCAGGAGCTGATTTATGTCATGGCTATGGGAACATCCTGGGTCGTCCCATTTAATCGACAATATCGCTCCAAAGGTCTTCTGAGTTTCAATACTTTGGAAGAAAATCGCCTTGTTCTCTATCAAAAAAATGGGGGTGTGGTGCAGAGAAAAGTTTTGGGCCGAAGACGATGAGTTTATTGACTCAGCTCTTTTTGTGATTCAAAGGTATCGATTTGCAATCGCGCTAGCTGCTTTCGGATGATTTCGTTCAGCTTCGGTTGTGCTGATCTGTTCGCTTTGCTTCGTCTTCTTTGAACGTTCTGTTGGTTGGCTAATTGACAGTCTTCCTTCCGTTCAGATGGAAAGCTTCTGTAAAACGATTGCCATGGCCTACCAAGCTCGAAATTCCCAGGCACCACGACGAGGCTCCATGCCTCCAAAACATCAGGATTCGGCAAATCTGAAAATCGCCTCTGCAACCTCTTTCACCGAAGAATGGCAGCCAAGCGTCTCTCAGCTTGAAAACCAGATTAATGTTGCGATTGAAGATATTCGTGTGATTTTGCAGACTCTTCAATCTGAAATCGGAGCCAGTGATCGGTATGTTTTAGGTCTTCTGGATGTAGTTGCTGACGATTATCGAGCACAGTTACCAACCGGAAAGTCCTGAGCGACCTCAGTGCAAGAATCCGCAGGTTAAACCTAGGCAATGACGCGCAAGAGTAGCAATTGATTGACCACTTTGTTCGAAATGTGCTCTTAGCCGCATGTTCCTTCAAATGACCTTTCTGTTTGATTCATGTGTCACTTGTGGTCCTTGCATTAAGCGGATGATGGTTTGTTAGTTCATGTCCACAGGGTCTTTTCAGCATGGTGATGCTCAGTGCGTTAATCGGTGTTTCGCTGATTTTCTGGTTCACTGTGGGGTTCTTCAGCCATGTCAACTGGTTCCAGAACGCCTTCAGGCGCGAGGCTGAGAAGATCGATCGCCAGCAACGTGCCAGCCAGGGGCAAAGTCAGATTTTGGCCAGTTCTGGAAGCCTGACCGCCAAGAAAGGATTCGTTCTCGCTTACTGGGACGATATCAACCAGGCATTTTCCAGAGGTGGATCAGTTCAGGCTGAGCGAAGCCCTCTGATATTCGATATTGCTGCAATTAATCTCGTGGCATTCACCTCTGTTTGTATGCTTGTATTTGTAAGCAGAGGTTTGTTTCACGCTTTGGGATTGATGTGATTTTGCCGTGAATGCATTGAATTAAGCTTTGCTCCCTGCAAACAATCCATATTGCTAGTTGTCAATACGTTTCATGAGAACATTGCAATTCGTATCTGTTTTGATTTCCCACTTTTAATTATTCCTGATTGCTTCAAACTCGTATAAATCATCATCGATATCCTTGTCGATGATATTGAATCCTTGCCCAATTAGTTTTTGCTCGCACTCTGAACTTGGGCGGGGTTGTGCGCTGGCGCATAGCCCCGCCATAGAGAACATCCCAGCTTCCAACAGCAGAATGGCTTCTGGGAGACGTTTCATTGCTACATCGTTGCTGTTAATGGATCTTTAGTAATGGTCTCTTGATTGTGCCGATGCGGTGTCTGCAGGATCGATATTGGATCGCAGCTCATTTTTTTCTGCAATAGCCAGCGCCAACATTCATCCACCCTTCTTTACAGGCTTTTCCGTTAGTGGGTTCAACCTCATAGTAAATCGGTGAAACACAAGTCGTGCCAAGTGTATTGACGTATCCGAGAGGGCACTGGTCGTGTCCCTGGGCTTTTGGGATTTTTTTCTGAGCAAGTGCTGCGGCAGGTGCCACGAGAAGAGCAAGCAGAAGCAGTAGTGATGATCGCATTTGAGCTTCGGGTAATCCCTGGAGCGTGACTGAAGACAGGCTCACCTTAACCGCCAACAATCCAGAGACATCCAGTCCTGTGACAAGTTCTCTGGTTGGGCGACATCAACTTTCAGCCAGAATGCACTGTGGATCGATTGTGCAGGTTCATTGGCTTGCTGACGAGTGTTCTTTGTCTATACAGCGAATAGGCTGAACCAGTCCTTGTATTGCCGAATTAGTCCTGTGGTTTTCTGGAACAAGGCCTCTGTTCTGTGTGTTGTTATTGCCCTGATGAGGTGGTGTGGTTACTGTTGATTCAGTGTAATGTTGCGTCATTTAATCGCGTCGAACATGATTGGAATTGTGATCGGAAATCTCGAACTGGATGTGCTTACGTCCACTGTTTTTGCAATTGCTGCAATTTTTTTTCTTGGAAGTTTTATCTTCGTTTCTAGAACAAATGATATGATCGGTGCTTTAAAATCATTATTGCCTCAAAGAAAGAGTAGAAAGCCTCTTCCAGGGCCTGACGAACCTCTTTGATTGCATGATGATCTAGCTATAAGTTGATTGCATCACATCACTGTTTTATTGCCCGGTTTTCCCTGGTTTTTGCTGATTGATTGTTTTTAGCCGTAGCCTTCTTGGGCGCTGAACTCCTCGATATCTCTATGGGTTGTTTGTCAACTTTGAGAGGAAAAATTCAGGTTTTTAAGCTGCGATCAGCTCAAGCCAAAGCAGGCCACTGAGAGAAAACGCTGCGATGGCGAGTGAAAGCCAGTGGTTTTTCAGAACGCGTTCCATTGATGTTTGACTTCAGCACTAAAACGCGTTGCTGCTCAGAAAGCAAGTTGTTCAATCCAGCTCAATCAAGCCTGGAAATGGCTGTATTGGTCAGAATGGCCTTTGATGGTCAAGTTGAATGACGCAAGAGATTCCACTCCAGGAACAGGCGAGAAAGTGGTTTCGCAGCCACCTGCTTGGGCGCGAGGTTGAACTTCAGGAGCTTTATGAGTTGCCACAGATTGAACTTGACCTGCTGATGGCTGAAACCGCTGAGATTCGTTCAGACATTGAAAACCGTGCTCGCAGCCATGGCCGCTGGTGTACGGCTGGATACATGCTTCAGCTGGCACGGATTATTGACGCCAGGAGGGCTGAAGCTTGATCAGGGTTAGTTGTTCTGGATTCACTGCGAACTGCGATCCATCACTTTGTTGAGCACAGCTGTCTTGATGCGAGTGCGGTCACGTTCCACGTAGATCGAGGCCCAGTGCTCTTGCTTGTTTTTCTCTTGTATGGCCTTGATCAGATCGCTGAGTTTGTCAACCATCTCATCCACACAGGATTCCGGGCTATCGCCAAAGCTGTCGTGCTCGCTGAGCAACCTGTCGAGCTTTTTGATGAGTCGCGTGGCTCGTGTCATGAATCCGGTCAGAAGTGCTCCTGATCATGCCTGCTGGCGATCCAGAGGAGCTCACTTGATCTCAGTTCGCTGATTGTTTGCGACGTGAGTGGCGAATCAGCAGTGTCGTTGTTGATCAGTTAGAAGGAAACTGCTTGATACCCTCGATCCATCTATGGCCAACACCTTGCCCCAGTCCTCCGGATTCGATCCACTCGCCATGGTTGATATGTGGCAAGACATGCGTGCTCTGGTTGAGCAATGGGAATTAAAATATAATTCGACTCCTTCAGATGCTGCTATTGCATTTCAGGAATTCTCATCGGCTCTTGTCGACCAAGGAACGATGTAATGAAGGCTGCATTGAAGACTTTTGGGCTTTCAACTCAAAGACTCAGTTTTGTGCAACGTATTCAGCTCCATGCGCATATTGAATATTAATCGGTTTGTCTGATTGACAGAGAGGACAGTTTTGTCCGGGCCATGCTGGCAAGTGAATTTCGTCGAGAAAAAAAAGTTCTTCACCCCAAGCTCACTTGCACCAACATTTCCACGGTTCACATAAGCGGCGATCCCGATTGGTTTTCCACCGGCTTTTGCAATCGCCTCGTATGTTAATCGCACCGAAAATCCTGTATTAATAATGTCGTCGACAATTAAAACAGATTTATTTTTTACAATTTCGTCGTAACCCCTTTTGATCTCAAAGTTCGTGGTGTGGCCTTTCTAATTCACGACTTGTTCGCTGAAAACGCAGCGACTGCCAAGTGCCAAAGCTGTGTATTGGGCGCAAATCACTCCGCCTATGGCTGGTCCACAGACCATCTCAGATTTTAATCCATTGTTCTGGATTTCTTTTCCTAGTAATTGGCCAAGTTGATAGGCCAATTCAGGTCTGTGATTAATGAGATCTTTCGCTATCCATCCGGAGCCATGGTCTCCCGAAGCGCACACAAAATGATCGTTTTCGATCAGTGTGCCACTGGATTCAAGGATTCTTCTTGTTGCTTGTTGTGTCGGTGGGCCAGCCATCGTTAGGGCAGATGAGCATGTCTCAAGGGTGGCCATTTTTTCAGGATCCAACCATTCAGCCCTTCTGATCTTGTTCGTACGCTTATCTGGCTTCAGCGAGAGGTCAGGATCCTGGTTTGTCGATGGTCAGATTGGTTTCGGTTGATAGCAGACCAAGTCCCCCTGCGACAATGAGTATGTGATCTCAGGCACATGTTCTATGCGATACACATACTGAAGTCAGGAGAGGCGTCGAGCACTTCTCCTTTGGTGATAGGTAGACGGAGGCCGCGAAGGCCTCCTTTTTTTGTCCGGCAGCGGCGGTTCGCTCTCGACGTTGACTAATCCTCAAACCCATCCCAACCTTCCTGGCCAATCCCATCCAGTCCATGCAGTACATGGGTCACCTGGGTGGGGTGGACCCAGCGAATAGCGCCGTCTTCGACGTCAGCCACCTGAAACAGTGAGTTCATCCGGGAATGTTGTGCCCATCCCTCACAGAAGATCACCTGTCCAAGCCACCAGTTTTTTTCGATATCAACCCTTTCACTGGCCGGAGTCAACTCCTTGACGATGACGAACTGACCAGGTCGGATGGACAGGAAAGCAGAGGCTGCATCAATGACATTCGAGCTGGGTGGGCCCAGGGGAGGATAAGTCGGCATTGAAGTACGTTTGTTCTTTCTCGGGTCTAACCCCCTTTGGTCCCGCAAGAAAAGAGTAAAGACACGCACTCCCAAGGAATTGGTTTTGGTGATTCCCAGTCGATCTGAAGTCTCGTCGTCGACTGAGTGGTCTCGTCAGCCATTGTTCTCTGCCCTGGGATCGCCTAGTCCGGAGCTGCCCGACAGTGGCAGCTCCGGAGTCGCAGTTAGACGACCAATCGAACCTGTCAACGATTGGACCTCCACGCTGACTCACCTTTGCTCAGCTCCCTGCTTCACATGCTTCACGAAGACAGATGAAATGAATCCAGATCACTGAAGTTGTGTAGCTGGGGAAACCGCCAAATCAATTCTCAGGGTCTTGCTGGTTCTTGTCGGTCAAAGCCAGGGCCAAGCCATGTGACGTTTGTGTTGCCTTTTTTGGTTCCGGTTCTGCGAGGTCGTCTCAAAGTGCTGCATTGAACCAGCCGGATCCTTCGCGAAGCAGAGCAGGAACTTCCTGCTCTTTTCTCAGGCAGCTTTGTTGGGGCCTTCTGAAAGCTTGCGATGAGCCTTATCCGCTTTGCGAATGATTTTTTGAGCCTGTTCCCTCGTGAGGCACTCCTCGGCTTTGAGTTTGAGCTTGACCAGCTTGCGGTGTTGTTTGTCTGGATTCATCGATTCACCCCGTTGTCAGGACCTCTGTCCCTCTTCATTGAGAGCTCTAAGCAAGGTTAAAGCGTGGTTAAGCAGTTTCAGACTACAAGCTGTCACTGTGTCAGCGGACTCTGCCCGGCGCTGCCTGATCACTCTGTAAGCGGAGCAGCAGCTGCTCGCAAATGGATGTCATCACCGTCATTTCTGCTGGCAAAGCTCTGAACGGCCCAAGCTTGGTCGCCATCGACCATGTGTTGGGTGTTGATCTGCTGTGGTGTCTATGCGTGGACCATGCTCTGGCTTTCGTCAAAGCGACGATCGACCGATACCGAGACAGATGGTCAATGGGCTGCTGCCAAGCGACAAGACTTGGTCTCATTCAGTGATCGATTCATGTTTTGATCAAAGTTCATCGGACTATGGATCCGATCGGCAGCATCAACTGTCGAGCTGCTCGTTTGCAAAGACCTTGCAATTCATGGTCGTGCTCTGACCTCTCATCGTTGATTACGTTGTGGCGTACGACCTGAGTATTGACTAAGCAATGGGAAGCTGCTAATCCCACGGCCTCCGTAGCTTTTGAGTTCACCAGATGTAGCCTTCATGGGTTCTTAATCGTTCGCAGAAGTTCGCGGCAAGAGGCTTTAACATTTGGTGATTATTTCCCCATGACAGTTAATTTGTCTTGGGCAGATCACCTCTGTCTTGGTGAGTGCCATGTTCATACATTTGTGTACATGGAGCTGCGTCGTGTTGTCTCTTCGGTGGTTGCATTCGTTTGTAATTCGCAGATCGAATTATCGAGTGAGCACTAATCTTTAAAGGCTGCAATGATGGCAATTGTAAATGCTTGCCGAAGCAATCGTCACAGCAAGAGCTTTATAAGCGGCCAATATTCATCTAGAAGTAAAAAGGATTCATGGAGCTTGCTAACCAAGATCTTTCTGCATATCTGATGATTGGATCACTGGCGGTTTTAGTCTTTGGGGCTCTCCTCTACGGGATTTACGCCGCTTTTGGGGCCGGGTCCCTGCAGTTGACAGATCAGATTGAGGAGCATTCCAGGCTACATAAGCTTGGCATTGCGCATTCTCATCAAGGAAACGGCCGTGCTGTCGCTCGAGGCAGTCACTCACATTCGAGCCAAGACACAGTTCATTCCTGATTCTTGCTGCTTTTGCCTGTCCTCATCAAAGACTATTCATCTTGACCAATGACGCAGGAGCACCTCGGTTTCTCAGGCTTTCACAGGTCATTGAGATGACCGGTGTTGGAAAAACATTTATTTATACACACATGGAAAAAGGTAGTTTTCCAAAGCAGATACAAATTAGTTCGCGCACAGTGGTTTGGCTGGAAAAAGATATTATTGAGTGGATGAATACGAAGATAAGTCGAGGGTAGTCGCAACGAATTTTTTCTATTCTGAGTGCACTTGCATTTAAAAAATAAGGTTTATTTTTGTAGCTTTTATTAGCCCTAAGCTTGAATAAGCGATCTCATTTCTTGTTGACGGACCTGCATTCGTCTAATCCGGCACTGCAGAGGATGACAGTGCCGGTTGTGCCCTAGACGACCAATCGCATCCTGTCGAGACCGCGATTAGATTTTTAAATTGGCATACAGTTTTCGATATGTCTGCATCAGTTGTGTCCGCCAGTTGGCTGAAATGAAGCGGGTCAATTCGTGATCGCTCTCTTTCGTTCGTAGTCAAGCGCCATCCATAAAATTAATGGGCAAGTTTGTCGCCTTCCTCCAGAATGCTTAAGCAGGCTTCGCTGTTTGGAGATCGGAGATGAATCATCTCCTGATATTCAGGTGCTTCATAAGCTGCTTTGGCTGCTTCAAGAGATGGAAATTCAATCAGAACAGTGAGATGGCCCGGGTCACCTTCCCTGATATCGGTATGGGCATCTCTGATGAACATTTTTGCGCCACACTTCTGAAGATAGGCTTCAGCAGCGGCTGCATAACTCATGAAGCCCTTGGGATCATTGATGGTGCCTGTTGCCAGCCAGTAGCCTTTCGCCATTGATGCATGCATCGAGTGTGTTGATTCTGGCGATGACTTCCGCTGAATGCCATTCAGGTTGATTCTGTAAGCCTGTCACCTGTCCAAACCCTCTCAGTCTGTGAATAAGCAATGTTGTTGAGTGGCTTTTCAGCACTGTGGTCTTTCCTTGGTTTTCCTCCAAGGGTCGCTTTTGGGTTATCTCTCGACGTCTGACAGGCAGAACGAGAGAAGCAGCAGCAGCGCTACAGCAATCAGCATTAGCCGTCTGAATTCATTTCATCATCTCTGAACCGGAAATACACTGTGAGTAAAAAACCCCAGAACAAGGCCAGAAACGCAATCATCGTCAGAACGGTGGTGCATTCACCCGTGATTGAACATCATTATGTACGGCAATGAGTATTTATACTGTGTTCCGCGCGACGTTGTGCTCCGGGATTGTCCAGCAGGATGCTTGCTGACTTCATAGCTGTTCTGTGTTCCTTTTCAGGGAGCTGGTGCTTCATGAGAGACAATATCGATGTAACTATTGAAGTCATTGCATGCAAATATGAGCCCCCATTTGTCTGGCCAAGCTCAAGGAAATTTGCGAACTGATCCAATGGAATCGATCAAAACTTTTATCGTTACCATCAGTTTATTTTTTTATAATCTCAAATGTACTTTGCCTGATCTCTTGGCAGACCATTGAATTGTTAACAACATCATGTTAGTACTCTTATTTTTGACAACCCTTTCGCTCTGAATTAAGGTTTTTTGGGCGAAATGACCAAAGGCTCCGTTGTTCTGTTTTCAATGATGATGGTGTGGTTCTGACGAGTCGCGATTTTTTCCAGAGGCTCGTGGATCACTAATCCTGCTCCGAAGATACAAAGTCCAGTGAAGGCAATAGAAACAGGAAGCACCCAAGTTGTGGGCGATTTTGGATGAGATCGATCCATTAGTTATCCCAAGACACACCCATATTCAAACCTCCGAGCTTGATGTTGAAAATGAAAAATGGTGCTTTCTCATGTAGCAGGCCCTTCAAGGCGCTGGTCCTTGTTCCTGTTGATTGATCAATGATTCTATCGAGCTGCAATGTTGCTCACAATCTAGATCGAGCGAACCGACAACAAGACCAATTGTTTTCTCTGCTCTTCATGAATTGACCGATCTCCTATGGTTTTGCCTCTGGGAATACGCTGCAGTTTGAATGATTTCAAGATTTTAAAACGCTGGTCAATATATTGAAATCTTTAAAGCCAGGAGAGTTTGTCCATAGGGTAAAATAACCTGATTTGTTTCGTTTAAAATGTTGAAATAGCTAATCAAATCCCCATTACTTTTCTGTACAAAGGCCTGTTGCTGGTTTTCTCAATCAGTGCAGTAATCTGAGGATATTCGTTGAGGTCTTCGTTGGGAAAAAACATTTTGATGTAGGCAAGATAAGCTGTCACTGCGCAATCAGCAGCACCCCAAGCATCGCCAACAAGGAAGCCATTTGACAATTGCGTGTTGAGTTGTTTTAGTAACCTGGGGAGAATTTTTGCTTTCTGGTCTGGCACAAAAATTGCAAATGCCAGAGTCGAATTGGCGAAATGAGTCCACTGGCTGATCAGTGCTTTCTCATAGGAAGTTGTCGCTTCTCCACCATGATGTTCGGCAAGGTGAAGCAGAATTGCACCCGACTCAAATAAGGTAAGAGGATCGCCTTGTGAATCAGTGATGGATGAATCACGCATTGCTGGAAGTTTTCCAAACGGGTTGATCGATAGGAAATCAGACTGCATGTTCTGACCTGTACTCAGGTCAATGTTCAAAAGTTCATAAGCAATTTTTTTCTCTTCCATGTACCAACGAGGGATTGATGCTCGTGTATGTGGGCCTCCGTAAATCGTGATTGTCATGGTTGTAGGGCTTTTAATGCCTAGAGTTTAGGATGGCAGATGAGAGCTTGAAAAATCTCAACTCAATGAGTCTGTTTGATGCACCGGCTACTCATGGGAGTTGATGATTCCTGCAGGCATGCCTGATCAGAACTTTCACATGATGGAAGCAGTTCAATTTTAAGATCAATTGATGGCTCGCTTCAAATCACATGAGTCATGCATTGAGGCTTTGTCTGTCAGTCGCTAGTTGTCGAGAGTGATACGAGCCATGCAATGAGCATTAGTCAGCAATGCCAAGTCAAAAAGTATGGAAAAGTGCTTGTGAATCTGCTCTTTGGAGCAATAAAATTAATGATCGCATTGAGTGGGAATATTATAGAAAGCAACATTCTGGTGGTGAAGTGAAAGTTGTCAAGGCAGGTGAATGTAATTTGGTTGAATTTTTCAGGAATTGGTCGCCAAGTGATATTTCAGACCTGGGACTGATCAGATTGAGTGATTTAATCATCAAGTCATTGAGTGATCAACAAATGTATGAATTCAATGTCACAGTTAACCGGGATTTATTGCACAAAGCCAAAGGCCGTATTGCCCGTCGCTTTGAGCCGCGTAACTACGATGAATGACTAAAAATTAGGGTGCTGGATCCTGGGGTTCAGCCGAACCAGTGAACGTTGATTGTTTGTAGTTGCTTTATATCTGCTGTAGTCCCAGCTTGCAGTAAGAGGAACCTGTTCTTTCACCTTTGATTTCGTTAAACTAAAAGCCTTATTACTTATCTTTTGTGTTTGCTGCATCAGAGTCTATGTTGGAATGAGTCGCAATTAAGTGATGTTAATGACCAATGACAAAAATGTTATTCCATTGCCTGATAATTCTTAATAAAGGGACCTTTTGTTTGTCAATTAGATTGTATTGAACAGGATGAATTCTTTGCATCGTTTTTTATAGGCTTTTACTGGCTTTTCAGTCGCTGATGTCATTGTTGGAACATGAACCACAGCGTCCCGAGAGGTTGCAAAGTCAAGGTCAAGGGAAGCCCAGTGAAAGTCAAGGAGCGTTATGGTGATTTGTTCAGTTGTTGATTATGCCCACCGTTATTTTGATTTGACCGGAGTGTAGATTTGTTTGGAGCTGAAGATTTTTGCTTATTTAGGAGGGTGTTGATTGAATAACTTTCAGTTGAAGCCTATGGCTGTGAATCAGTATTCGTTTCTGTGATCTGATATCCAAAAATATTGAGCATCTGATTTCGTAATGTCGCTGCAGTTGTCAATGCTGATAGCAGGCGCTTCTCCTGCGCTGGTCGTTTTTGTATGACATATTCGATATCTTGCATCACCATGTGAATCATGTTCATAGCGAGTATGCATTGAGCATCTTCGCAGTGATTTTGTTTTGTGTCTGTGTACAGAGCGACCACTTCTTTGATGTAATCAATAAAAACAACTTTCGATGAATCTTCGGCAAATACGGTTTTAGTTTTCCAGCCTAAGCTCTCAACGAGATGACAGCAGCTATTGAGCGCAGAACGTGTCTGGTCATTATCCTGTATCTGTGTCTTGATGAAAAAATAAATGTTTGAGATGCAATACTGGATTCCATAAATAAAACTGTCTTTATGTTCCAAGTCGTTTTGTATTCTGGCCCAGACAATTCGTGCGATTCGGTCGTCAGGAGTCATTATTGCTAGCTGTTTTAATTCAATTGATCGATTTGCCAGCTCTTCGTTTAAGTTATTTTCCATGAGGTCCCAGTCTTGTTGACGAGTTTTCAGTATTGTTGACTTTTGCCTGAAGCCTATCAAACGGATTGTGGTTTCGCGTATGTTTCGTCTTCGACTGCTGTTCTGTTTTTAAATTCTTTGTTGGCCTCTGTCAGATAGAAAAACCACCGAATGATTGAATCGTTAAAAGTTATCAGCGATTGAAGCTGCTCGATTGAATTTGGACTTGTATACTTAAAATCCATGAATATTTTGTCTGCAATTTTTTGTTGCATTTTGCAGAGTGTACTTATCGAAATCACTCGCATCCAAAAAACAAAAGTTAATGCCTTTATGAAGTATTGTAAATAAGTAGATGTACTCCCTTGCGTGCTTGGCTTTGTTGGGACCTGTTGTTCAGTTAACGATTCGCGACTCCGTCGGCGGTAAAGCTGACAGCCCAGCCCGTCATGATTAATTAATAGATAGATGCAGGCTACGTTCGATGGATTTCAGTCAGTTATCAGGTCTTGTCTTGGTGGTTGTTGGTGCGGTTCTCTTTGTGACCACAGTCCAGCTCTATAGCTTCTGGGCCAGTGAGGCTGTGCTCGCTGCAGCTGCAAGGAAGTTTGATGAGACAGTCGAAAGCTTCAAGCGTACAGTACCTTATCTCTTTGTACGGCGTCGTAAGGCTGCATAACAGATACCGCTCTTAACGATGCCTCGTGGCTGAACTGTTGTATGGAGGCCAATACTTTTGCTTATCAGTTCAGCAACAGAAGTCTTTCTTGAGTAACTGACACCAATAAAATCATCAACTCTTCGTTGAGCGCTCCTCCATAACTTCTGTCAGGCGCGTGATCGCAGACGCAAGTACAACCTGAGGGTCAGGTGTTTTGGATTCTGCCACTTGTTCTTTACGCTTCATTTTTTCAACGGCTCTTACAACAATAAAACAGACAAAAGCAATTACAATGAAATTTATAGTTGATATAATGATATCACCGCCTGGCAACTGAGCCACCGACTTTACATTGGCCGCTTCCAAGGACGGTTCCAGTATGTTAGTCATTATTAATTGAACTGTTGAGTTCACAACTTTCCCAAATGCACCTGCGATGATGACAGCAACTGCCAGGTCAACGACATTTCCTTTATTGATAAAAGCTTTGAAATCTGATAAAAACGTGACTGCTCTGCTCATTCCGATTTGATAATCTTCTTTTTCTTAGCTACGGATTTCATCTTCTATCATTCTTGTTATTAAATTTTTATGAGTGCCATTGAGCCCGCTTGGCTATATTAAACTTTCCATTTCAGGTATCATCAATTTGAATTGAATTATTTCAATTTCGTCGAGGCGTTGGTTCGCTTTAACGAGTTGATAATATTTTTTCAGACCATGCAGGCAGATTTCCTGTAAGGCATATTTCCAGGTCAGCTTTAATATTATCTCCTTTAGAGATAATAAACCATTTTTCTTTTGCGTTTACAGGATCATCTTCTAGATACAGGTCTGTCGGGGCGCGGCTCTTGCATCGACCAGTCATCAGTACTGTTTTATCTGCTGTTTCAGTATCTTGAACAAGTAAAATCCTTTCTGCGTTCAGGCCATAAAATTCGTCAGTGACGACATTGTATTGCTGAACAATGGCGTTGGCTGATCGTGGAGACGTTACTACCAAGATGAGCGCCATCACGAACTTAAGGATGTCTTGGTGAATTGAATTGTTTATTTTTCTTCCCAGCTTGATTGGTCTTTTCTCAGGGGGTGTTTTTTGCATGTTTCAACGAAACCTATTGTTCATTTTTTGGCATAGATTTGTTCCAGAAATAGTGCTGTCTCTTCAATTTCCAGCATTAAATCGTCCATTGACATGATCAATGTCCATGCAGCGATTGCTGCATCCTGATCGGTTTTGTAAATTGCCATGAGTCTTCTTCTCCATCTTTCTGGTTGCGAATCGTAGTTTGTTTTAAAATCGTTGAAACTTGGTCTCATGGTAATCATCCGTATTCGTAGTGTTTAGCTGCCATTATGCCAAGGCTGCCATTATGGCAAGGCTGTCGAAGATCGGCTTAGTACTTGTTCCTGTAACATTTTGACCTTGATTGCGATTGCTGTAGGCGACCGTTTAATTCCTAGCTTATTCTCTGAAATTATCATGTTGATTTTATTGTCATTTACGCTCAATAGAGTGAGTTTTATGCTGTACATTTTTACTTGAATAGATATGCCTGAATAGTGATCACTATGCTTTAATTGCTTTGTTGAAGGTTGGTTTGTGTTGTGATATTAAATGACTGTGTAACCAGCAGGATTTCGTTGATAGGTGTCTCAGGTTTGACAAGACTGAATGATCCAGTGGATTTGATGTTCCTCAGCGCTTTCTCTGCGCGCAAGAATCAACATTGGAACTGTCGTCATGCCCTGATTAATCCGATCACGATAGAGACCTACCAGTTGTCTGTAGCGGTTTGCTGACCATCCATAGTGGTTCCTATCTCGGCTTGCCCAGTATGCATGAAGGGCTCGTTGGCAATCTTCCATGCCAAATTCCTGCCAACAACTCTGTTCAGCAAGCAGTGGATCAATTCCTTCTGCTCTGAGTTTTCTGTAGTGGAATAGCTCAGGCGCCTCATCGCGTCCATCCGGTGGGAGTTGTCGTATCAGCTGGCTGAGGCGAATCCTGTCAAGGCGTAGCCAGCAGCGATCTCTCAGAAGCACTGGCAGATCCCAGGACCACCCCCCTGCATTGCGTACATCCAACAGAACATCACGCAATCCGAGTTGTTGAGTTCTGGTGAGCCCTTCCAAAGGTTGTTGGTTAACGATTCCCATCTACTCCACCTTCATCTGGATTCTTACGATGATGTCTGCCCTGGCCTGTTCATTGTGGCCCAGGTCGCACTATCGGTCGCATCATTCGATTCGGGATTGGAGTACCGATCGAGTGAGATTTTCATGATTGGTGTCATCCAGGCTTTGATTGGCTGGTTTATTCACTTTTGATACATGAATGTCTTGTGAATCAATCATCTTTTCTGCGCTGATGCCACCTAGCGAGATCGGCTTGGAGATTATCTGGTTTGCCAGATCTCTGAGCCTGGGTCCCATACCGGCTTTGAATAAGAGCCCCGCAGCTCTTTTTGCGGATCAGCGATGCCAAGGCTTTGATGGCACTGCTCTGCAATTTTGATGGATTCCTGGTGATACTCTTTCCAGGCCACGAGTTTTTGACCGTCCCAGATGGGGGGTAGCCCTGTTGCATCGAACAGATGGTTGAATTCGTCATAATGCGCTTGAAGGTTTTCCGCATTTAAAGTAGTTTTTGAACTAATAGATTGTTGTGAGCTTTTGAAAGGCGCTATTTCCATGCAGCTTTCAAAAGCGGCTGTTAATGTCGTTTGTTCGTTCCACTTTTGATGGCCAAGCTGGACCATCAGGCAGAACATAGCGAAAACAACTATTCCCGCTACGCTGACGATTGCACGAGCTGCATGGTCTTTTTGCATCATTTCACTTTGGTCCTTGATCAAGTGTCTGAATTTTTTTCTTTATTGTTCAGATGGTTATTGGCTCATTAAATCATGTTTCCGTCGTATTCTTTTTGATCTTTGCAGGCGTTCTGTAAAGTAAACACCTTTTATTTCGTTCTTTTGCTACTCAATTGTTGTTTTTATTGTATTCTGCATTTGTGCGCTGTCAATTGTTGTCAGTGCTTCCACCTGTCAATTTTCCAACCTTGCAAAACTGATATCATATGCATTGAATGATTTTGCAGGTTTGAGATAAATATGGTGTTTGCTATATTTCCGTTGGTTTTATCTCATCTTCAGTGTTGTATTGACTACAGTATTACCATCAATCATGAGACACAATGCTGACCAACGAGGAAAGAGCCGCATTGCTTGCTGTTGAAAAGGGTATTTTCCCAGATGATCCAGACCTTGGTCGTGTTGATACGAGAAAAGCCTCTATTTCTGGTCAGGCATGGGTAAAGATGCGTCGCGCGCAGATTATGCAGGAAAGTTGATCTTTGCAGATCTTGTCATCATCACTTCGCCAATGAAGACTCGTAATGGTCTTCTGGATCCGTTTTTACGATTATTTTCGTGATTGAGTAGCTAACTCCTTCACTATTCAAAGAGGAGATTTTGGTTGGACTTATCAGTCTTTTTATGCGGTTTTTCTTATTATAGATTTTATTCTGCTTTTGCAACTTGTGTGCTCTTCCCCATCTGCCTGGCCTCTCAGCGTTTGGGGTATGAGCTTGTTGTGTTGAAGCTATCAGGACCCGTTTGTTTCCTTTGAGTCTGTGCGTGCATCCTGCTTCTCTTCTCATGCCGTGATTTCAGTCGATCCGAAGGCTTTTCGTAACACTCCAGCCATCGATCTGAGAAGACTTGATGGATTTGAGGACATCCTCCATTTTCGTGAGTAACTTTTGAGAGAGGACCGAGCGAAGATCATGGCATTTGAAGCGAAGGACAAGACAGAGAGGTTCATGGATGCGGCTAAAGAGCGTGCCAGGGCTGCAATGCACGAGACGTCGCCGAAACTCACATCGCTAGAAAAGGGAATGCTCAAGGCACTGAAAAGTCGCCAGAGGCCCGTCAAGCATGAGCAAAAGACCACTGCCCGAGGTTGATGTGCACACAAACTTTCCTATTGGTTTGATTCACTGAGCTTTGCTCATGGTTTTCCCTGCTCAGATGGTTGCGGATCCCCATGCATTTTCGTGAGAAGACCAATTAATATGATTCCTACTGTCGTGTTGCAGTGGGTAGTCTCTTTAGAGGTAGTTGGTAGTGTTTTTTAATCACAAAAGCTTAAATCGAAATTTCTATAACAATATTGAGCGATCAAGTGCTTGATTATATTGCGAATTTTATTTGGAACAATTCAAGGAATCTGATCAGTCATTTCACTTCGCTTATGTGAAGCTTTTGGGTCGTATCCATGATTAATCGGTGTTTTTCTGTTTACTTCTTATTTATGAATGGTGTTGCTTTAGTGCAATGCTACCTTGCGATGAATTAAGAGCAGATCAGCAACATTCAGCTTTTCCATTTCTTCAATTAGCTGTTCATACGGTATTGAATAGTTTTTCAAGACAGGACGATGACGGTCAAGCATTGAGCATGAACACAAAAGTTAATAAATTGTAGCCCGACTGTGACGGTTTGTAAATGCTCAAATGATGCGCTGCTGGGGTGCGTCGTCTTTCTTCCTTTGTGTACCAGCAGAGAGCATGTTTGACAGTAACTAAGCGACTTATCTCCAATCACGGCCAATCAGTCGGAGTTCTGTTGTGATTGTCTTGAGGGAGTGTCTTCAAAGTTCCAAGGCTTGTCTTGTGCGATCACAGACCCCGTAAGTCAGGTGTGGACATATATCTTTCGGGTCTCTCTGTATTGCCAAAATCCAAAACACCATCATCCCCAGTCGTGCTTTGACACGACTGTTTTCAAATGATGCCTTGGAACGGTCATCATTGATTGGTTCAAGGAGAGACAGAATGAATTTTTATTGGTGGTCAATTCTTATCACAAGTGTGAAAAGCTCGATGTGTCCGATAGATGCTGCTGCAGCAGCATTTCTTTTGTACTTAGACAAAATGCTTGCATGCGTGAATCTGATGCAGGGAAAGCATCGGTCCTTGATAACTTTTAATCATTGGCACTGAGGTTGGCAAGCGTTGTGTTTTCTTTTGTGTTCCCAAATTTAAAATTGTTGGATGATTCTTGACATTCCAGCTTTTTTAACAGCATCATCATTCTCAATGTTCTACATCTATTAGCTCAGTTCCAGAGTTGAAGTGTCAATCCTCTTTATTCCAGTGGTTATCGCTCTTCACTGTCATGGGCAGGAACCAGATTTCTGATTGACGTGATCCCCCAACGCTCGGAGAGAACGGAAATGACACCATCTGCCGCTTGATTCAAGACATTCTCCAGTTGTTGATTGTGCTGTTCACTGGTTTCGCATCCAAATGCGCTGTCTTTTCTGAGATCTGCGTTGCTCACCCATTCCATACGTGCACGTTCTTCTTCGGTGCAATTTGCTCGGATCCACATCACAGCAAAAGCGATTAGCGATTCCCTCGCTGCGGCTGCACTTTTGTAAAGATCGGATTCCATCAATAATTGTCCTATCTCAATTGTTAAACCCAACTTAAGCCGTCTTTCAGCTTGGAATCTGATCAGATGATTCCAGGCTCTGTCGCATGGTCAATGCTGGGTTCAAGTGTCTTGCGGTGATTGCGTTGGTACGGGGTGCTTGATGGTATGAACTCTTGGACTGGACCGGACTGGACTGGACTGGTCTGGTCCTGTCTTGTCTGGTTAGGTCTGGTCTGGTCGTGTCTTGTCTGGTTAGGTGGCAGAATTACTAGTAGAGAGAAGTCGCGCAGGCAGCAGCCAGTGCAGCAGCAGCCTGATATTGACCATCAGTTGTCTATAGCCCAAATGGACGTATGCCTGAGAGACTGATAACGTCAATAATGAGCTGATTAGAATTTTTCCATGTTTTATCAATCAATTCCTTGCTTAGTTGTTTAGCCCGTGCTTTTTCCCAGAAGTTATTTGATGCGTGCCAAAAGCCGTCCATCAATGAGCCATGCATTATTCATAGCTTTGCTTTCATTGGTTGTCGAGGGTTGCAGCTATTCATCTAAGACGATGGCGATAAAAGCTTGTGGTGACTGGAAAGCTAGACAAAACAAAGTTATAATCAGCAGTTATCGTGATGAACAACCATTAACCCCTGTGGATCGGCGAAAGGAGTTAAAGCATATTTTACGTATGGCAGAAGCAGAAGATTTAAGTGCTTATAGAGATGCTGAACAATTTCGTGCCGAGACAATAGAATTTCATCAAGATTTTTATAAAGACTTGGAAAAGGAGGATACAGAGGGTCGTGAAATGATTGATCACAAGGTCACTGCTCGTTGGTGTAGTGATGACAAAGATTCCAAGCAAATTCTCGGCTTTGAAAATAAAGCAGTCATCAGCAAAGCCTGGCAGAACAAGCAAGGAGCAAAAGGAAAAGGAGATTTGGTTAAGCGTTTCAGGTATTGATTAATGCCAAACATCAATGGGTCTATGTGCCGAAATCAATACGTTGTTGATCTTTGATTGGCTGATTTATTTATCTCTCATGGTTTACTATTTTTGGCTTTGATTTGAATGGTCAAGATTGCAATTAAACAACCTACCATCAGTCCCGTCGTGTTAGCAATCAAGTCCACCCATTCTCCGTGCCGATTGACAAGAGGTTGTATGAGCTCAATCACCCCTCCATAAATTGCGAAAAATATAAGAATATTCTGCCAACCTTTTGGTCTTTTCAGCGATGTTGGGTAAGCGAGAATGGCATAGGCAACAAGATGATGTGTTTTATCCGAACCAGGCATCTCGGGAAGTTCATTTAATGGAATTAATGAAAGAACTGTTATTCCACCAAGGGTTATTAAGCTGATGATCAGCCAGTGTTTTTCAGTGGTTCGTAGCACTAATTGCCTCCATTGTTGCTGGGATCTCAACTTATTGGTTTAAAGCCTTAGTCTCTGGCATTGCTTCAATTTGTTCAGAGGGACTTGTTTTCATTCCCTGAGCGATCGCAAGCAGTCCTGCAAGAATCCCGCCACTCAGAGCAATCATCAAAAGTCTGTTGGTGGTCATGGCTGGCTTCCGATTATTGAGCATAACCGGTTCTTGGTAGTCTTTACTGATCGTTCTGATCCTTATGAATCAGTTGTTCAATGAGCTTGCCCGAGTAGCAGGCCTTGCAATTTGTCTGCAGTTGTATGGCCTCGTCCACACACTTGCTGCAAACTATGGCACTGATGAAAACAAGGCCAAGAAGATTGAGAGAGATGGTTTTTTCTCAAGTCACACTTGGAAGGTTGCATTAGGCGGTGCTGTGTTCTTCTGGGTTTTGATATTCAACTGGGGCAAAACTTGTCTGAAAACCTAGCTGGTTGCTCAGGCCCTGCCTGATGTTCCCTCTTTGGAGGTATTTTTCGTAAGTTTAACAGCATCAATAATTTTTCAGAAGATTATCCGATTGTCAAATGTTTTCTTAACGACTTGTCACCGAATGATCTAAAACGATTCGATTCTCAAAGTGCTCTTTATTGCTTTGCCTGAGTTGATTGTCGTAAAAACGTTAACGATTCACAATACTATTCTTCTCTATTAAAGTCGGTGAAGTGCAGTCATGCCAGTTAGGTTTGTCAGTATTTTCTTTTAGTTCCTAGGAATAAGATGGTTAGCGCTTGTTCTTGGTCGGGGGATTTCCCTGAGCTTGCTCGTTGTGACTTCATAGTTCACCGATGCTGCCCCCGTTTTCCGTGGGGTTGGTCAGAATTGGTTGACTCCATTTATCCGAATGTCCTTTAACAACCCGCATCCAGATGACATTACGCAGCAGTTGCTGCGATCTGTGAGTTTCCTGCTGGTCCTCAGTGCTGCGGGAGTTATAGCTTTGCTTATGGTTAAACCGTCTTCCTACTGGCATGGAGCAACCGGGGAATCGAATCAAGCTCCATTGCCTTGTATTAAGGATCCATCGATGGAGATGTGATCACCGCCAGCTCCTCAGGTTGTTGGATCTCAAGCTCTGCAGGTTTTTCTTAGAACCCCACAGGTGAGAATTGGATTCACCGATAATTTTGTGTGTCTTATGGCCCTTTCAGTGGTGGCACCGATGGGATGAATTCAGTTCCGCTCACGGATTTGTTGTTAGGGTCCTGCACCTTCTATCACTATCAAAGCTTTGCCATATCTTTACTCTTTTACCCATGGTGTTGATGAGGTTCTTGTCGTACAACAACGTTCTGGATTGTAATCAGAATCAATAGTAGTTGGAAACTGCCAATGAATGCTTCTCTTTGTTGGCAATGAGAGATTAAGATCATTAAGTCGTGCTTTTGCTTGAGTGACTCAATCCTTCTCTCAGTGCAAATAATGTCATGTGAAGTGTGTTGGCGAAGTCTTGATCCGCAAAATGATTCTTAGATCTTGTCCCGTAACCACCTCAGTTGTCAGGGCACCAACGTCTAGACAGTCTCTTCAAAACTGTAGCCGACTTCAGCACTCGGTTTAAATCTGGCAAATTCAATAAAGTGTCCATGCAGTTGTATCCATGAGGTAATTCACTCAGTTTGTACAGTTGCTGATTGTTTTATTCATTTTCCGTTCTCAGAGCGAAGCCGACACCACGGATGGTCTGAATGACCCGTTCTGCTTTAACTTCTTCAAGTTTTTTGCGTAGATAACGTACATAGACATCGACAACATTCTCGTCACCGAAGTAATCGTTTCCCCAGACGTTCTGAATCAGCTGAGACCGGCTGAGCGCTTGCCGTGGGTTGCGAATAAAGCACTCCAAAAGATCAAATTCTCTTACTGTCAGGTTCATTTTCACCCCTGCATATTCGCAGGATCGTTCTGGTCCATTGAGATGCAGATCTCCAAAATTCAGCTGATCCGGACTTTTTGAGTTGCTTCGTCTCAGCAGTGCTTTGACTCTGGCCAGGACCTCTCGAATGTTGAACGGTTTGGCGATAAAGTCGTCTGCTCCGGCTTCCAAGGCAGCAATGCGATCATCCATTTCATCACGGGCCGTGATCATGATCACCGGTAGTTGATTACCTGTTTCCCTTAGCCTGCGGCACACATCCAGTCCTGTAATGATGGGCATATTCCAGTCAAGCAGTGCTATTGCCGGTGTTGATTCTCTGATTTGAGCCAATGCCTTGCCGCCATCGCTGCAGCCGATGGTTTTAAACCCCTCCGCCTGTAGTTCCATCTCGAGAAGCATCAAAATATTGGCCTCATCGTCGGCAATGAGAATTACATTGTTTTCCATTGATTTTTAAGCTTCTCTCATCGCTATTATGAATCCATTGATGATGAAAAGTCTTTTTATTTAATAAAGAGATCGTCTTGGATCTTTTTGATGATGCTATTTTAAAATTAGTCAATAGATTGTCGGCGAATCCGTTTGGTAAAAACTTTACTTGCTTTTGTCTTTTTATGGTCTTGCTTGCTTGGTTGTAATCGCGGCAGGAATGTTGCTGGTAACAGCACTGAAGTTCCAGCGGCGTTATCGGCGGATGTTCGGATCACAGAAGAGCCTTATTATGCTCAAGACATAATGAATGAAAAAATGGATATTTTAATTGCTTACCTCGAGCAAAGTACGGGATTGAAAATAGATTATGTCCCCGCCATTAACTACGCTCACTCTCATGAACTTCTTCTGTCTGGAAAAGTTGACCTTTTATGGGCAGGTTCTTTAGGCGCATCGAAGGTATTGGATGCTAATGATAAAGCTCAGCCTATTGCCACTGAAGTGAAGTCTTTTATTAATGTATTGCTTGTTGATCGTAAGCTCATCAAAAACGTTAAGAATACGCTTGCGAGTGAAAGGCCTCTGCAGGTTTTAAAGGGCAGGCACGTTGTTTTTGGCTCAAACTATTCAGGGTCTTCTTTCTTGACGCCACTCATCGAAATGAAAAATCAAGGTGTCGATATAAATGATTTAAAAGGTTGTATGCATGAACCAAAGCATGGTCATCGTGCGATGTTTATTGCTGATAACGATAAACAAGACTTTGCTTTTGTTCCTGGCTCAGAAGGCAATCCTCTCAAATTTGTTCCTGATCAAGCGCGATCAGAAGTTATGGTTGGCTGGGTCAGTGAAATAAAAAGAAATTACTTCATCATTGCTTCGCCTCAATCAATTTTGCATTCAAATAATATTCTGAAAATTCAAGACGCACTTCTTGCTTTAGATCAATCATCAAGTGCGCATGAGGAGATTCTCAACCAACTCGGTGTTACTGGGTTTGAGTTGCCAAATCCCGAGACGGATCTTGATAATCTGAATGAAATCACACGGTTTTCCGCTGTTTTGGGTGACGCGACACGTTGCAAAAAAAACGAAAAGGAATAGAAGGATAATTTTTGGCCATTTCCCTTTCCACTGGGTTTTCACCAGAAAATCACCAGAATCATCTTGACTTCAAAGTTTAATATGTCAGTACAGCAGGGCTAGCAATGAATCCTTTTAATCGTGATCCTCGATCATCTCCACCCTCTAAACGACGCTGGTCAATTGCTCGTAGGTTTTTTATAACTTCATTTGTGTTGATCGTTGCTCAATCAGGGATTAGCCTGGCAATATCCGGGGCATTATGGGAGAATTTTACTTCACGATTTTTAGGTTCAGTACTCTCCCGTCAGATTTTAAGTCCTCTGAATCTTGTTGATAATAAACTAGATTTGCTCTCCGCCCAAGAGGCTATGGAGTGTTGTACAAAAGACGATTATCGTAATTTCTTGGCCGGAATAAACCTGGCTGATGGTAAAGCAGTGATGATTTCCGGCAGTGCAGGGCTTGTTGCTGGTAAGGGAGCTCAAGCGCTTTACGACTCCGGACGTTTACGTGAGTTTGCGCGTCTTGCCACCGAAAGCCAAAACCGTTTTGCCCTTGTTGATTTTCGCAGCGATGATGCAGTTGCAGTGAAGTCAGTGAACTTGTCTGGCGGATCAGAGACCGGTTCCCTTATTTATATCAGACCCATCTACAGCATGTCTTTGTTCAATGCACTGAGTAGAGCAAGGCTTATTTCAGAAATAGTGTTAATGCTCTCTCTGGTGGTTCTGCTCGCTGTTGCCCTTACTTATATTCTCAGGCCTCTCCGCTCAGTCCGTTCCCGGATATCCAAGGTGCAACTCAACAATCTTGATACTGCACTTATTCCCTTGGATGGACAACCTCTTGAACTTCAGCCGATTTTAATGGAGTTCAATCGTATGGTTTCACGTTTAGAGATTTCTGCTCAGAATCAAAAACAATTTGCTTCCACAATATCGCATGAATTCAGAACTCCGCTTACGGTAATTTCAGGCTTTATTCAGTCTGTTCTGAATCGAGCCGATAATCTTGATGTCAATTATCGAGAGTCTTTGTTGATTGCTGACAAGGAAGCTTTCAGACTCAACCGAATGCTGAGTGACCTTCTGGACCTGAGCCGCGCGGATAATAATCAACTCAAAGTTTTGCGTGAACCTTTTGATTGTCTTCTGAGCTGTCATGAGGCCATACGGCTCACACAATTTGCTTTTCCAGATAATCGCATCATATTCAGCGACGCTTCTCATGTGGATCCCCTCATGGCTATTGGTGACCCTGACTGTCTCGTCAAATGTTTAGAAAATTTGATTGGGAATGCAGTGAAGTATTCTGAAAAATCGAGCACCATTAATGTTCATATTAATGGTGATGATCGTTGTATTTATTTCAATGTTCAGGATCATGGGCAGGGAATTCCCCTGGATCAATGTGATCTTATTTTCGAACGTTTCCAGCGTGCTGAAGGTGTTTCTTTACGCAGAGGTGACAGCAGTTCAGGGTTGGGGCTTTCCATTGTCAAAATGTTGATGGAAAGTATGGGTGGTAGCGTGGGGGTGCAATCAGAAGTCGGTGTAGGCAGTTGTTTCACCCTCACTCTGCAGCGCTCTGATGTCTAGTCGGTTGTGCACTAATCTGTCTCCTTCCTGCAAAATAGATGAAATGATAAATGGTTAACCACCTTAATACTGGATTCATTCCTGTTGCCACTTTTTCTTAACTCTTATTCTGGTTTGATCTTTATCCTTGCAGCTTCTCATATCCACGTCGACCGTCTTTTTGTCTGATCTGTTTTATTGAATACCTATGACTCAACGCCGTGTAACAGTTGCTTGGTGCTTGTTTATAGCTGCTACGTGTTGCCATGATCCATCACTTAGTGCGGCTCGTTGAATGCGATTGCTGATCGATCCATGCTGGATTCGTGGCGCGTTCATGGAATGTTGGCTAATTCCGGGCTAGGCGTTGTTGGTTTCCAATGATTCTGGTTATGGCGTCCACCGGTATGTTTGGCCGCCCTGTTGTGGAAGGCTTAGCCAATCGCGGCATGCCAGTCAGGGCGACAGGGCGTTCTGAGGCGGCGTTGACCTCATTGAACGCACCCGGGGCTGAATGTGTGGTCGCCGACATGGATGACCCATCCACATTGGCCAAATTGATGAGCGGTGTTGACAAGGTCTTGATCAACGCGCCCATGGATGACAGAAAAGAACAACGAGAGTGCAATGTCATCGAGGCGATGATCCGTTCGGGCTCAGAAGCAACGATTGTGCTTTTGACCGGAGGTGTACAGCATGATGACGCCCTTGGTCAGGCTGGTAAAGCGACGGAACGATTCATGCGGTCCTCGGGGCTTCCTTGGACCATTGTTGGTCCCCAGACCGTAATGGAAACCAATTTCAAACCGTTCCGGGAATTGATTCAATCCGAAAGCATGTTGATCTCATGTGTTGGGTCGGCGAAGGTTGGTTTTGTTGCATTGGACGACGTAACCGATGCCTTCGTCTCGGTTTTGTCATCTTCAACTGATGATCATGTTGGCTGTGAATACGTGATTACCGGACCTGAAGCGGTGTCTTTCAATGATGTTGCATGTGCCGCCTCCGATGCTCTGAACCGGTGCATTACCTACCAAGACATGCCAAGGGATGCATTTCGCGCCTTGATGATTTCAGAGGCTGGTTATTCGGAGGCTGTCGTGGATATTGAAGTGATGTGTCATCTTGATGCTTTCCGTGCAGGTAAGGCTGCCAGAGTCACTTCAGACTTCAAAAAATTGACTGGAAAGGATTCAAAATCAATCTGTCAATGGTGGATCGAGAATTCTGCTTTCTTTCTTGGTGCCCCTTGAATGTCTCATAAATTCTGTTCGCATTCATGTCTACTTTTTTCAGCTGAGCTGCATTGTCGGATTTGATTGATCCTGTTTTTACATCTGTCGTTGTTTGCTTTCAACGGTTTACTTGCTTTCAGCTCTTCAATGACAGTTTCGCTATATCTGTTGTGAGGTTGAGATTTGCCTCTGCTTCTTATTCTGATGTTGGTTGAATCGCTGCTTTGATGACATTTGTTTTGGCCATGTTTAACGTTGTTTTGTTGGTTGCCGTTTCATTGCTTGATCACTAGTGTTGCAGCATTCCTATGTCACGAAATTCATTTCATAATTTAGTTAACGGTTCCTTTTCAACAGATCATGCGCATTGCTATCAGCGGATCTCATTCTCTTGGTAAGAGCACACTTGTCTGGGACTGGGTCAGGACACATTCGCGCTACACCCGTGAAGAGGAGCCGTTTCGGGCACTTGATGGGGAGATGTATGACATCCGATTTCGTCAGGAATGTAACCGCTTACACAATGGAATCCAGATGTATTACAACGCCAGTCGTATCAATCTTTATTCATCGGCCCGAGACTGTGTGATTTTCGACCGTGCTCCGGTGGACTATCTGGCTTATTCGCAATATACCGCCGATAAGAAAACAACGGATATCGATGATCCATTTGTAACTGCCATGGTTCCACGAGTCAGGGAAACTTTACAGAGGCTTGATCTTGTGGCTTTTGTGCCAATGACTGATCGTTGGCCGGTGGATATGGAGGATGACGGTATCAGACCTGTTGATCTTCCTTACCGTGCCGAAGTCGATGCGATTTTCAAACAGATTTACCGCGACAAGCGCTTTTCTGTCATGCCGGATACCAATCAACCAACATTGATTGAAGTCTGGGGCTCACGTGAGGAGCGGATCAATCAACTTGAACAGGCCATCAAGTCATGCATCCGCTGATTGCGTCTGCAATCTCGAATGGTGCTGCTGCGGATCTTTATGCCTCACTGATTCCTGACCCACCAATGAGCAGTCAATGGCTGAAAGAGATCAGAACGCGCTGGGGTAATCCCAATCACCCCAGTCTCGATTGTTTCCCTGAAGAGACGATCCACTCCATTGATTTGCCATCGCTTGAAAGGCTCAATGTGGTGAATGTAAGTCTGTTGGTTCCATCCAATTCAACAGAGGATGTTGTTGTTTATCTGCACGGCGGAGGTTGGATTGCGCCTATGGCAGGAAAGTACCTCGGATGGGCGAAAGCACTGGCGTTCAACAGCAGGCGTTCGGTTTATGCCGTTCATTACAGGTTGGCACCTGAGAATCCCTTCCCAGCAGCGTTATTTGACTGTCTGGGTGTGCTCGAAGAGGTGTTTAAGCGCCATTCAGGCAATGTTTGCATTGTTGGCGATTCTGGTGGTTCCAACCTTGCGGCTGCCTGTGATCAATGGAGACGGAGGCGGTAAGAGCGTCGAACCGACAAGATTCTGCTCATCTGTGGTGTTCTCGATCTAGAGCTCGAAGCACATCGGTCCATGATTGATTTAGGCATTGGGCACCCTTACAACGGGTTGGAACTGCTTGCTTTCCAGAGAGCGCTCTATGCCCCTGACCGTTCCTACTGGACCAATGCTTTGGCCAGCCCGGCGCATGGTTCATTCAATGACCTGCCACCCACACTGGTGATCGTGGGTGAACATGACCCTCTCAGGGATGACGGTCTTGATTACGCCCGCAAGGCCAGAAGTGAAGGGGCTGATATCAAGACACACGTCGGCAAGGGGATGCCACATGGGTTCGTGATGCAGCAACATTTGGTCCCCGAAGCCTCTGCAGAGGCTGAGAAGCAAATACTGGCTTTCCTGGCTGGATAAACCATTCACAAACACCCGATGGCTCGATGATTCAGTTTTCGAAATTTTCATAGCGGCTGTTATGGGTCAGCCTGACCCACAGTCTCCTGTACCTCGATTCAGCGTATTTTTGATGGTTCGTGGACATGATCTGTGCATCGACCGAATTGTTTCTTTCGGGTCTATCGAAATCAACTGGTCTTGCCTAATTCCGGTCTGCATTTGCCCCTGCTTCTTATTCTCAGGACAATGGTTCTAACTGTTCGGATCACCACCAGCGAAATGATTCTGTGGAGGTTGTAGACCGAATGAGTTGTTAAGGCGAATGTGGAAATGACTGAAGCTCTGCTGTTGTGTGACTGTTCTCTCTGTAAGTGCAGTGTTGAAGAATCCCGTTCAATCAGGCTCGGCGGGCAGCATTTCTGTTCTGAGGCTTGTGCCAAGGGCCACCCCAGCATGGAGCCTTGTCATGGTGCGCAGGATGGCTGTCACTGCGGGACTGGAGAGTTGGCACACTTATTTGCCGCTAACCATTAGCTCTGTCTCAACGCGTGGTGGCTACCGGAACAACTGAGATCTGCTTTTCGTGTTCTTTCAAAGAAATGGTCCTGAAAGCGCATTTTCCAGCATGTCTGAGCCGTTTCCAACGAATCGTGGTGCTGCAAAGACTGATCTGGTTCCACCTGAAGTCACCATGGCTTCAACAAAGCCTCAGGCACGACCAGGGATCGACTGCGCGCAGAGTCACGAGGAGTTGCGCCAATTTGAACTCGCTGATCACCTGCTGGGTCAGAGCAGGGGTGCTCACCAGAAGTAATTTCTTCCAGGTAGGCGTCATCCTGAAGGGTGTGTGATGGTACGGAGTTGATGTCTCTGTTTGAAGAGCAGTGGCAGACCTACAGAACTGTCCTCGAACACGATTCGATGGAGCACAGAGCGATCGCAGAGGCCACCGCTGCCATGCTCGGGGCTTGGTTCGATCAACGTGGGGATCAGTCTCCAAGCGTTGCTCTGGTGGATTTGGGCTGTGGGGATCTGGCCCGCCTCTCGCCTTTGTTCCGATCCTTGCCGCTGAGTTCTTACACAGGAGTTGACCTTGCTGCCTCCGTGCTCGCTCTCGCTGAACGTCAGATGGGCCATGTCCGGTTCCCCTGCCACTGGGTTTGTGGAAATCTGCTCCAATGGGCAGAGGAGGATGTCGGCAGATCGGTGGATCTGATTCACTCGGCCTTCGCCATTCATCACCTCAGTGACTCTGAAAAAGTTCGTTTTCTGAACGGGGCCCGCCGGCGTATTGCCCACGATGGGCTGCTGGTTTGGACGGACGTGTTCCAGGAGGAGCATGAGTCGCGAGCTCGTTATCTGGAGCGCTACGTCGCGCGGGTTCTTCAGTGGCCAGGTCTCACGGGCGTGCAGCGTGATGCCGTTATTGATCATCTGCAGCGTTGTGACTGGCCGGCACGATGTGGGTGGGTTGAGTCGGTTGCGTCTGACAGTGGCTGGTCGCTGACCTGGGGTTGGCGCGGGCAGCACCAGGCAGAAGCCCTTGCCCTGCTTCGGCCATGCATTTGAAAAAAGCTCTGGAGGGCTGCCACCCCGTCACGGCACTGAAGCGTCAGAAAGGGGCTTTTTGTTGTGGCGCTACTGATTGCCATCCCTCGAAGTGGTGCTGATTCACTCAGATGGGTGATGCCAATGGTCCCCAGACTGTCCTATATAGGAAGGAGATACGAGGATTGTTGATGGTCAACACAACCCCTACCTGTGCATGCGAGCCCTGTGGATGCACCGTTTCACCTCAGACAGCTGTTGAAAAGGATGGCAAATTGTTCTGTTCACAACCCTGTGCTGATGGCCATGCAGGTGGAGAACAGTGTTGCACCAGCTGTGAGTGCTGTTGAGCGCTGATTTAGGCAGGTCATCAAAAAGCCCTGTTCTATAAAGCAGGGCTTTTTGATGTCTTGTCTGTCTCTCATCAGCACTGGCTTCCATGGGCGTCATCACCATCCAGTAACAGGTTCATCAAGTGTGTGAATCTCCCGCTGGTCCGAACATCCACCCTTTGCTACAGATTTCTGACAGTCAACCTGCGATGGATGCCCCTCCAATCTCTGTCTGGCTGTTTCATCCTGTTCTGAAAGTTAAGACGGCCTCAATCTGTGTTCTTTGCTATGTGGTTGGTTGAACATTAGTCAATCAGCAAATGAATCGTTTTGCCATCGGACTTTTGGCGTTGGGCACCTTAAGCGGATCAACATCGTTTGCTCACAACTATGAAGGTGGTATTACCGCCGATCCAATCACGATTCAGAATCAATCCACTGATGTTCTCGGTAATCCCTTCGATTATGCTGAGGGAACACCCAGTGTCAAACCTCTGAATGTCACCCTTTGGCCAGGAGAGGAGACCAACTGGCATCAACATAATGTGCCTTTGTGGGTGTATGTGACAGAAGGATCATTTGTTGTTGATTATGGATCCAAAGGGGAAAAAACATTCAGCAAATGCATGAGCTATCTAGAGCCAATGAATTGGTGTCATAAGGGCATTAATGGCACTAAACAATCGAAGGCAATCATTGTTTATATGGGTCAGGTTGGCATCGAAGATCACACTGACTGCAAGCGCCAGTAGGTCAGCCTCAAATGCAATAAATCAGCTTGATTGGACTTCTGAGCCAGATCTATGCACTCATGGTCCCAGAACCGGGGCCATGGCCAATTCCAACTCCAAATGTGGATGGGGTGAAGCAATCGGGCAGTAGTTTGTGGAACACTTTTGCGCCTGGTATTTTTTGGATGGATGGCAACTCAATCGGTTATGTAGCTGCGGCTCTCACCACATCGAGCTTCTTTCCGCAGGCAATCAAAACGCTGCGTACGGATGACACATGCTCCATTTCCCTGTCGATGTACAGCCTGTTCACGAGCGGGATCGCTATCTGGGGAGTGTTTGGTCTGGTCACAGGCAATGGGCCGTTGATTCTTGCCAATGGCATCACTCTGATTCCTGCATCGTTTGTGCTGCAGAAAAAGATCCGCCATCGCCTGCTCAGAGGTGAGCATTAACACTCCACCATCTGGATTGGGTCAGCCCGCACAATCAACAGGAGGAGGGCAATCGACCGGTCAGCTGGCAATCGAAGATATACCGATTTTGATGTGGATATTTGGTTGCTCGATGGGTTGAGTCGTGTCTGTTTACTGGAGTTGTTCCATTGTAGAGAAGGCAGGTCATCCTTTCCGCGTAGTGACGATGTGCCCTTTCCGTTGCCATGCTTAATGGGTGTCAAATACTTTGAGCGATGTCGGCACTGAGCTTTCAGGACGTAGTTCGAATGCAAATTCCTGGTGTTGATGCTTTTGATACAGACGATCTCGATTAATTGATCCAAATTCTTTCCATGGAGTACTCAATCAACACACAGGATGAGTTGATGAGAAGGTTTGTTTGCGTAAAGCAATTGATCTGGACTGATGAGGACAACACGCAGATTGATGGCTGCGAATCATTTGAGTTCAATGAGCTGCTGATCTACATCAAAGAAATTGATATTTCCTGATCAATTATAATTCGATTTTAATTAAGTTCTTGTGGAAAGGTAGGAAGAGCCGGTCTGTCCTCATTAGCAAGTCAAGCGACGAATTACCGCTTGACTTGCTAATAAGGTTCTCAAGCAAAAATAATTTGCCTTGACTGAAGAAATGTTTGACTTAGCTGTCTCTGGTTGTTGAGTCGTTTGACTCAACATCAACGTCTAATGTGTCTACGTCTACGTCGACATCTTTTTTGCTCAACTCGCAGTCATCAAACTCATAACCTTCGAGTTCGCCTGATGAACTCTTTGCTGCTTGATAGATTTGACATGTAGCTAAGTCTACGCCAGATGATTTGGCTTTTTCGACAATATTGGCAGGAATCGAGTCAAGATCCACTTCCTCCTCGATTTTTACGATTGAACCTGAATCCTTCTCAATATCCACTTCAACTGTTTTTTCTCCATTTGAATAAACAATCTCAGCAATGGCAGGTGTGCCTGAGATGTGCACTTCGCCACTAGGCTCGTACCCTGAGAAACCATTTTCTTCTAATGCTTTTTTTGCAGAATCATAAACATTTGATGATAGCCCTGTGCTCGTTGGAGTTTTTCCAGTCGATTGCGAGCATGAAACACTCAAGCCACTTGCGGCGCAAATCACGATCGCCAGAGCAATTCGCTGAGGATTGATCATCTAAGTTGGAATGAACTATCAGAAAGGTAGGTGAAATAATGACGAAATAAGCATTGTTTGGTTTTGCTTAAGCCATGGCTGTTAAAACATTGCGAAAATACTTCATGTAAGTTGGTTAAATATTGTTGAATGATTTGCATGTCTTTTTTCAAGGATTGGACTTCTCTGTAGAAATGGCATGATTGTTCATCTTCTCGCGGTCTTGATGGCTGTTTGTGTTCCTGTTTGGTTGGCTGTCCTGTTGGTATGACAAACAAATGATCCCCGCCGACTTAATGCGGATCTATAAAATCACATTCTCTAAAACTGCGACAACTCCGAACGACGTTTCAATCAGCGTGTTGTTTCCGTTGATTCTTGTGGAAAAAGTATCTAAATTGCTGAGGTCTAGAGAGTCGACTGCAGGATTAAAGTCTTTAATCGTCATCAACCCTTGATCAGATGGCTTGAAGACATCTGCGCCAAGATTGCCATAGAAGTTCCCATTTGCCCCAGGATTATTGATAAGTAAATCATTATCTTTGCCTCCTCTAAGGACGCCTGATGGTGAAGCATCGTTAATGATCGTGTCATCACCTTTATTGCCATTGATGGAGGTGAATTTCCCTGAAAAGTTGGTGATCAGATCGGCATTGGCACCACCTAATATTGTTTCTGCCTCTCCGTCTTGAATGTTGATGATGTCGCTCCCAAGATTTCCGTTGATGTTCTCGAATGTTCCACCTCTTAAGTTGATGGTATCGGAGTCTTGACCACCCAGGACAATTCCCTTTCCACCCAAAAGGTTGATGAGATCATTGCCTTTGTTTCCGTTGATGTTAATAAATTCTCCTTCAATATATTGAATGGTGTCATCATCGGATCCGGCTAGCAAGTTGCCGCTGCCACCCTGAATTTCAATGAAATCTTGACCAGCATTGGTGTTCACGTCATTCAGCAGCCCGCTGTTGAGGAATAAAGTATCGTTCCCGTCAAAAAGTCTGGCGATCAATGAGCCGCCATTATCGGATCCATTGATGATATCGTTTCCGCTCAGCAGGCTTAAACCAAGCGCTCTCAAGGCCGTCTGATCATCTATCAAGGAAATAACATCTTCGATATTGACCTGAATGTCTTTGATTTCAAGGTTCCAATAACTGTCGTCTGTTTTTAGCTGCACTCGTGTAACTGTCCCGCTGATTTCGCCGTTGAGTGTTGGGATAAACAGGCCAGATGCGCTAATACTTGTGGGGATGTAAACACCATTGTCATTAATATCTAATTCAATATCAACGTTGACTTCGAAGGGTGAGATACTTGTGATCCTTGCGTTTTTGGACCTTGGCGGATCGGAAATGATTTTGTCAAGGTTGAGAATGCCATATCCAATAATGTTGATAATGGCCATGTGAAATTTTGATCTCAGTCTCATCCATTGAAACACCGTTTCGCGGGGTTTCAACAGGGGTCTGTCTGTGAATCTATGCTATTGGTGAAAGGGTTTGCATCTTGATTCCTTGATAGTTCTTTTTTCTAGTTCAACAGTCTTGGCTGCTTGAAGTGTTTAGCTGGTCATCGGCAAGATTTGCAAAGGTTTGGTGAGAATTCATTAATGTGGATGCTCCTTGGATGTGGTCTTCCGTGACGACAGCTCTTGTCTAAATGTTGACTGCGTCTGTGTTTTTTCCCCTGTCTGGTGTCGCTGTGCACGGCCTTGGGTCCGGAGGGTGGGATATTGCGCTTCTTTCGAGAGCACTCTTTGGTCTTCCGTTTGCAATATTCATATTTTTGTCAGGACCAAAAGCTGAATGCCATTGGAACAGTTTTGCCATCCTTTTGCGAAGCACGTCGGCTGTAATATTTTTGGCAATGCTTTATTTTATCCTGGAACTTTATTCGCCTGGAGAGTCTTTCACGCTCGCCAGCATGAGACCCCTATGGGTGGCTGGACTGAGTATGGCTTTTGGCCTTGGCAGCGTTCGTTTTGTTTTTTGGCCACTTTCACTCATTGGAATCGTTGGAATTGCCTTGATGGAAGGTTCTCGTATCAGTGCTGGTCTTGGATTCGTGATGCTTGCTTTGATCATTGGATTCCTGGGTGGTTTGTCGACATTGCAATCGATTATTGCCGAGGCCAGTCGGCAAGTTTTATGACTCTTCATCTCACGATGACGATGTTGATTATTGCTGTTGTGAGTGTTGTGATTAATGGTCACGTTGAGGACATTCCGTCTTGATGCAGAGTAAACGTGATTTATTTTTATATTCTGTTGCCGGACTTGGCGGAACTGTTTATCAGATCTTTTCAGTTTTAACGGTGAAGCGTGTCGGCTCAATTGCTGGTTCTGTTATTGCGCTGATGTCTGCGTTGTTTGCATGGATGCTGGGCCACCTGATATGGAATGTGCCATCTAATGCTCTGAGTGTTTTAGGTATTCTCCTTGCGCTCTCATCCTGTGTCTATATGGTTTTAGGTGGTTCTCTTACATGTAAAACGTCTTGATAGTGATGATTTTCAGGCATTGATGATTTCGTTACTTCTCACGTGACCCGAGTTTCAGCGTTGTTGATCCTCCGCGGTGATCTAAGCCAGCAACTGTTGACGCGTAATCAATAATCGATTTTTTTGTGAGTTAGTTTCCTGACGGTCTCATGACCAGGCGGAGCCGAACAAACTTCATATCCCTCATCAAGAGGCTTTCCCGAGCACTTGGTCTCCTTTTCTCGTTCATCTTCTTCGTGCCAGTTTTCTTCGCGCGATGGCCAGGGTGGGTGTGTCGAGCGACTGCTTCAAAGGCGACAGCTTTCTCTCAGTCCAGCATCGGACGCTGCAGCCGGTAGCCGAGGGTCTTGAGTCTGTCGTTGCGGATGCGCCGTCCGTTCCCGGAGACTGGCGCGAGACCGCCGCTCCAGCGCACAGGGTCGAGTTGTTGGCGCTTCAGGCTGCGCTCCACAAGATCGCGAACGCGGATTGGTTCGTCGTTCACCACATTCACAATGCCGCTCCAAGCACCATCCATGGCAGCGATCACGGCACCTGCTGCGTCATGCACGTGGATCCAGTTGCTGAATGAACGACCGTCTCCAGTGCGCTCCTTACCGGCGAGCCCTTTGAGCCGATCATCCAGCTCACGTCCTGGCCCATACAGGGCGGCAAGTCTGAGGATGCACACCCGCCGTTTGCCGTCTTCCATGTCGGAGAGCAGACCTTCGCTCTCAAGCAAGACCGCACCATGCTCAGTTCCGGCAGCAGGAGTTGTTGATTCATCAACCCAGTCACCGTCGGCGTCGCCATACACCGAACAGCTGCCTGTGTAGATGATCTGGCGCAGGTGGGGTAGCTCAGTTAACAGGGATCTCAGGCAGCGGAAACTATCAACGAATGTCTGGCGATAGCCATCAGCATTCACTTGACGGTTACCTCTGGGGGCAAAACAGAACAACGCCGTGTGGGTTTGTTGTAATGCCGCCAGCAGTTGTGCAGGGTCCGTGGCTTCACAGAGCAACAGCTGATCGGCGAGTGCGGTCAGCTCTGCATGCCGTTCGATCACGGTGGTGGTCAAGGTCAGTGGGAGTGTCGGTCGGCGCGGTTGCAGCTGACGTGCCACGACCTCGCCGAGGTATCCGCAACCAACGATTGTCAGCCCCATAGTCTGATCGAGGATGGTGATGAATTTAGTGAGTCTGGTCGTGTGGAAGCTGATGTAGACCCGCGGCCATGGACACAGTTTCGGCATCCAGATGATGCTTAACAATCAATATTGTTCAGCCAACATTGTTCAGCGGTCAGCCAGTTGCGCACAGGATGCTGCAGCATAACGCCATTTCGTCAATTGTATCGGTACAAATTCAGATACTGCTGACTGCAATGTCTTAGCAGTAGATCCATTCTTTTTAACTGGATTAGACGGGTGAATTCTGCTTGAAACAATGACTTTTATCTTGCATGCTCGATTCAATCATTGAATCTGATTCAATGTCATATTCTTGCTGGCCGTAAAGTCTCAAATCAGCATTTCATCATGTTGACTCGGTTTTATCTATATCTGAACAACCAGACTCAATTGTGCAGGGATTTGCTGTTAAGGCATTGTCCATACCAGGCGTCAGGATCAAATCCACTTGATGGATATATAGTTATCGAGAACAGTCGCTCATCCCCATGAATCTGAATTTCGTAGTCCTTCTTCAACCTGCCATTTCTGAACTTGGAAGTCAGTGTTTTCCCATAGATTTTAATATCAATTGGCTCCTTCCCAGCAGATAACTGTTCAGTGTCGATATCCACCTCTGTAAGGGTCGACGCATCAAGATCCAATTTGTATTGAACACGCACTGGATGATTCATTGGGAAGCCTGTTGCTGCACCAGAACCCTGTGTTCTTTTGCCATTGCATTCGAAGTAAAAGACATTTGATCGATGACTCTCCTCCTGCCCCTTCAGAGGCAGTGGCGCGATGGTTACAGCAGAGGCCAGTAATCCAATGGAGAATCGGCGAAGCATGGATCAGGCATCAGTTCGCGCATGATGCCGGCTCTTGCCTGGTTGCGCCCGTTGCGGCAGCAGCCCTTTTCGTTGATGGCCAGGACTAGTGAATTGGTTTTATGCGTGTGTCGATTGGCCACGGGGGTGTACAGCTCACCTGAAACAGAGAAGCCGGTCTTCCAAGATGTTGCTTCAGAGATAACGGTGATCGTCAGACAAGACTTTCTGACTTGAGGGTAATACGACAAGGTCTTGTGGATAGGTCAGATCAACCACTGCGAAGGTCCAACCTGTGAACTGGGCAATTCTTCAGTTTATTTTTTTGATAATTGAATCTTTTGCAGAACTATCATCCTTACTTTCCTCAAGATAGACAAGCCAAATACCACCATTTAATCTGATTCTTCCAATCGTGTATCCATCCTCTTCGGAGATATAGATTGAATCCTTTTCTCCGATCACACCATTGATCAATTCCTTTTGCCCATCTGGAAACCAAGAGCCCCTTTTATAGCCAGTAAAGGCATTGCCTTGCGTCAGTAATCTCAAATTTAATCTCCTTGGTAACAGGCTTCCTCATTTCAAACCCATTTTGTTGACCACTCCACTTACCAATCAACTTGCTGGTATCAGCGTGCTCACGATGCCCTTACCCTGCACAGCCTGAAGCTAAAAGAGTTAAGGATGAAACCAGTGCAATACGTGTAAAATAATCTTTTGATCATCAGCGCAAGAACCTTCGACGCCCAACTGTGTGTACAGCCAGGGCATTCACAACCTCTCCAGATCCTGATGTTGATTTCGGGGTGATCAGGTGAGTCAATGCTGATCTTGTGACTCATACCCTGACGATGCAGACGGTCCAATAAAAAACCATTTCAAGCGGGGTCTGAGAACACAATTGTGTCAGTGAGTTCTCAGACTCCGTAGAACCCTTGCGTCTTGTTCATGACTTGAGAGGAAGCATCACCTGAGACCATGTCCAGTAGCTGGCCAATGTTGAGGTTAGTGCCGACGTAGACCGCTTCCAGGAAGCCGTTTGCAAAGATGCCAAGAGCGGATTGGCTGTGAGCTGATGCCTGATCAATGGTGATCTGGCTGGTATCTACACCCAGGATTTTGATCTGATCAAAAGCATCCAGCTCAGTGATGATGTCGGCCTTTTCGCCATTGGGATTGTTGCCGGATTTTCCATACCAATAGTTTTCAAGAAACTGATCGGACTTAATCACAAGTAAGTCCTGTTCGTCGTCGTTGTTCTCAAGATTAGTGTTCCAGCCGAAGTCACCCCATAGCTCGTCGCTGCCGGTTCCACCGGTAATCACATCACGACCGTTGCCGCCGCGGACGCTGTCATTTCCAGCGCCTGCATCAATGACATCCCATCCTGATAGGCCGAAAATACTGTTTGCGCCATCACCTCCCGTCAGCAATGAGCTCGTGATCACCACTTCTTGTGAAGCGGGTAATACATCCGCAATGAAATCGAGAGGAGTGCCTGTGATTTCTGGCAGGTTGCTGATGACGGTTGCATTAACTGCTAGCTCACGGCTCCAGCCAGGGACGTCAACAAACAATGTTTCGATGGCTGTTTCAATGATTTCAGCGACGGCAGCAGCTACAGCAGGTTGTGTTGAGAGGAGTATTGAATAAAATTTTGATGATGCATCGGGCGCAATATCTGAGTAAGCCTCAGAAATCGATTCCACTGAGCTATTGAAGCCGGATATGATCTAGAACATAGTATTTATTTAGATATTTTTAAGCAATGATTTATGAATTTTAGGGCCATAATCGCCCGCGTCAAGGGGGGCTTGCCTCGTGTGTTTGTTTTTTATTTCCCATTCCGGCTTTGTATCCAGGTGCATATCTCGGGTCATACCATTTATAGTTTTAAAAAACTTCTCCCAACTCCTAAGTCAACAGCCGGACTTGTTCTTCTGACAGATGTAGGGGATGAGTAGTAACTCATATATATGAAAAAGTCGCAATCCACTATTGTTGAGATGGCCCAATCCAGTATCTCTTAAGCGGGTGATCTCATGCTCTCGTTTCCTTTCGGTTATCCGAGAATTAGGTCCCAGTGGCAGGTCATCATTTGGTCAGCTTCTCTTTCGCTGAGCAGCATCACCGTGGTCAACGTTTGAAGGGGCATTGCTTGGGTGCAATTGCTTGAAGTATTCCCCGTTGCAATCAAAAACCCCGCCCGTGGAGGGGTGTGATTGTTATGAGTTGTTTTGTCGGCAGGAGGTCATCCCTCCGATGTATCCACCATCGCTAAACTGAACAGAATTCACCTCACCCGTTCAGTCCATTTTCTAGGCACTTGGTTCATCCATCTGGGTCAAAGACTGTGGCCTCAGAAGCTTGATGCCTATGGAATCTGTCCATGAGTCTGAAGCTCTTCAGTAAAACCAAAGGCCAGTGTGCTGGTTAGTCGGTCAGGAAATAGGATGCCATCTAAGTGATCATTTTCATGCTGAATCACTCGTGCATGAAATCCATGCAATTCTTCCTGATGGGAAGCCCCATTTTGATTTTGATATTGCAGATGAATGCATTTGTAACGCTCCACCTGACCGCGCAATCCAGGAACGCTTAGGCATCCCTCCCAGCCAGCTATCGATTCTTGACCAATCGATTTGATCACAGGGTTGATCAGTACATGCTCGGGTATTGGCGGAGCATCGGGATAACGAGGGTTATGCCCCATCCCAACCACAAAAATCCTCCATGGCTCATGGATCTGTGGTGCCGCTAGCCCTGCACCAGAACATGCCGATTTGGTATCAAATAGATCGTCGATCAGCATCTGTAAGCGTCGACTGCCAAACCAATCATCTGGGATCTCAGCCGCACGTTGACGTAAAGACGGATGACCTATGCGCAGAACACTTCGAACACTCATCGATCAATCATGCCGCTAAAGATCTTTTGCTCGTTCCGGTGTCAGCTCAGAGCAACCACCAACCAAGAAGAATGCCGATGATGAGACCTTTGACCCAAACCAGTGCTGCCATCTGGTAATTCGATAAGCCCAACCTTTTTTGAATCCAATTGAACGCCTGCTCATCAGCGAAGAAAACAGCACGGATTGGATGAATTAGCCAATCCATTACAAAGAGACGTTTCTGACGTAGAGGATGCTGCACTGACATCGCTTAATCAAGTCGTTATGGCGGCGAGCAAACTGGTCGAGGGTATCCGCCCAGGTCGAGCCGCTGATTGGCTGGTGGTCTTCAATGAAAGGAGTTGGTGCTGTTGAGCCTGTGAGTCAGCTCGATTTCGAGTCTGAGTATGGACGCCAATACCGCACCTCAATCCAACACTCCATACCAGGTCATGCAACTCTTCTTGAGATCGGTGCAGCTGCAATTGGTGATGCGGCTCCTGCAGCCAGGCGAATTCTTGTCGTAGGGCCTGGGCCGGGAGATGAGCTGCCCCAGCTGCTAGATGCCTGTCCGGAGGCTGAATTTGTTGTGCTTGAGCCAAGTGCCCAGATGTTGCAGACCAGTCTTGACACCTTGAGAGGCCACAGTGGTTTTGAACGCTGTCAGTGGGTGCCAAAGACCCTGGAAGAAGCCGTTAGCTCGGGTCTGCTGCATGGGGATTTTGATGGCGTCATCAGCCATAACGTTCTGCATCTGATGGCTGCAGATCACCAGGACCTAATGATTCAGAAACTTGTAGCGCAGTTACTCCCCGGAGGCGTGCTGCTCATCAGCAGTTACAGCGAAGCTGGGGAACCTGAGATCTGCGACACGATCTTCAGCATCGCTTCAAGACGACTCCTCGATCGTGGACTGCCCGCTGAGATGGTGGATAGATTTCTCACTGAAAGGAACACTGCTGTTTTCTCTCTGGATGCAGCACGGTTAGAAACCATTCTCTTGGGCCTTAATTGCCAGGCTCCAATCCAGCTTTATCAGGGCCTGTTTGCACGGTTGTGGGTCACTAGGCGGATTTCATTTTGATGATCTTGTGGGGATCTGTAGTGCCGCTGAACAATCGCTGGTTTTCTCCGAACCAGCAGACATGAAGATCAGCTCAGAAATGCCTGCTGATGCCCAGTGGCGCAGGCTGTCGCCAAGCGATCTGAGCTAGTGGATTGAAAAGAAAATGAGGATTCTGCAGATAGGAACGATTGCAGTGCTTGCCCTTGTAACTGTTGTCGCGGTGGGGGTTAATCAAAGCAAACTGCCAGGGAGCGATCGACCAGCCGAAAGCAAGGGTCAACTGGAACGTCTGCGAGAGGAGCACTTCAAAGACGTTGTTCCATTGAGGAAATAATGGACAACGCCGTGCTTTGACGACACGAGCTGACTGCTCACGCCGATAGCGTCCCGCAGATCTGCAAGAGGGACAAAAACGCTGTGCAGGATGCTGTGTCTAAGACGGTCCCAAAAAAGTGAGAGCTCTCCTACTGCTGACGTTGCTGCCGCTCTTGCCAGCAAATGCCGAACAACCAAACATCAAGTGCCCGGGGAACAATACCCCCGAAATGAGGTGGTGCTCCTCCAAAAAGCTGCAAGAGTCCAATTCAGCACTTGAGAAGAAACTTCCACGAGCGGTTCTGATGGAATGGCAAAGGGCAACCAAAGTCGTTTGCGCTGCTGCAAAAAAGCCTTACTTGCAAGGAACCATCTACCCGCAACTGGTTGTTGGTTGTGATGACCATCTCAACAGGGCTCTATTGAAAGAGTTCAAAGGTCTCGGCGACTGAGGCTGTGAGCATTGATTGAAGCCAATGCGCGTAGTCAATCTCTGGTCTTGCCCGAAGCTTTGTGGAAGTCATGGAGATCTCCGATTAAAGGCCAATGGTGTGAAGCAAGCCCTCGCCGCTGATCAGCTCCGTTGCGATCGCTGCAATGAAGCCGAGCATGGCCAGTC